>CAMLBO010000061.1 GCA_946478305.1 uncultured Enterobacterales bacterium | reverse complement strand
GCTGATATCGTCTTGTGAGTGCCCACACAGATTGTCTGATAAATTGTTAAAGAGCAGTGAGTTACGCGCTTTCGCTTGGCAACTCGAGGTGGCGTATATTACGCTTTCCTCATTCAGTGTCAACCGTTTATTTTACCCGGTTGCCGCTGTTTTTAATCTTTCCGACCCGGTCACTTCGTGATGTTGTTCACGTTGTTCCCTGTCGATGGAGCGGAATTATAGGGAGTTCTGAGCAGGCCGCAAGGGCTAATTTTAGGAAAAATCACTGTTTGCTGCATTCCACAGCAAATACACTGCTTATACCGTGTTTTACACAAACTTATCCACAGACGAACAGGAAACTCAAATTTCACGAGCGCCGCGCAATCGTTTTCGCTACAATTTCGCGCGTCAGTTTTCATCGGCCAAAATGAGTGGCTAATGAAAACTGAGCAGTAAAAGGACCGTTATCCGAACTCAATCCCACGTTTTTCTGAAAATTGCTCTATATAGAGAAGAAAGTGGTCATTGAATTCAGATAACGCTCTTTATTGCGACTCCAAAGCCAAGGATATAACCACCATGCAACAATCTCGTCCAATCCGCCGCGCCCTGCTCAGCGTTTCTGACAAGGCCGGTATCGTAGAATTCGCCCAAGCATTAACGCAGCGCGGCGTGGAATTGCTCTCTACAGGGGGAACCGCTCGTCTGTTAGCTGACGCGGGGCTGCCTGTGACCGAAGTTTCTGACTACACCGGGTTCCCAGAGATGATGGATGGACGCGTCAAAACACTGCACCCGAAAGTGCATGGCGGGATTTTAGGTCGTCGCGGCCAGGATGACGACATCATGGCCAAACACGCCATTGCCCCTATCGACATGGTGGTCGTCAACCTTTATCCCTTCGCGCAAACCGTCGCCCGCCCGGATTGCTCACTGGAAGATGCCGTTGAGAATATTGATATCGGCGGACCAACCATGGTGCGCTCAGCGGCGAAGAATCACAAAGACGTGGCTATCGTGGTAAAAAACGGGGATTTCGCTTCAATCATTGAAGAGATGGATAACAATAACAGTTCCCTGACGTTAGAAACCCGCTTCAACCTGGCGATTAAAGCATTCGAGCACACTGCGGCTTACGACGGTATGATTGCCAACTACTTCGGTACGATGGTTCCGGCCTATCATGGCGAGACGGAAAAACCTTCTGGCCAGTTCCCCCGCACACTGAATCTTAGCTATATAAAGAAACAAGATATGCGTTATGGTGAAAACAGCCATCAGAACGCGGCCTTCTATATAGAAGAGAACGTCAAAGAAGCTTCTGTTGCCACATCCATCCAGCTTCAGGGTAAAGCGCTCTCTTATAACAACATCGCCGATACCGACGCGGCGCTGGAGTGCGTGAAAGAATTTGCTGAGCCTGCCTGTGTGATCGTCAAACACGCTAACCCATGTGGCGTGGCCGTCGCGGACTCCATTTTTGCCGCTTATGAGCGCGCGTATAAAACCGACCCGACTTCCGCCTTCGGCGGAATTATTGCATTCAACCGTGAGCTCGATGCTGACACAGCCAAAGCCATTATCAGCCGCCAGTTCGTGGAAGTGATTATTGCACCTTCTGTCACCGAAGAAGCGCTGGCGCTGACGGCAACCAAACAAAACGTCCGCGTTCTGACCTGCGGTCAGTGGCAGTCTCGTGAAAATGCGTTGGACTTCAAACGAGTAAATGGCGGTCTGCTGGTACAAGACCGCGATCTGGGCATGGTCGAAGCGGACGATCTGCGCGTCGTATCCGCACGTCAGCCTACAGAGCAGGAGCTTACGGACGCCCTGTTCTGCTGGAAAGTGGCAAAATTCGTGAAATCCAATGCCATCGTTTATGCCCGTGACAAAATGACCATCGGCATCGGTGCGGGTCAAATGAGCCGCGTGTACTCCGCAAAAATCGCCGGGATTAAAGCGGCCGATGAAGGTCTTGAAGTTGCCGGTTCTGTTATGGCCTCTGATGCCTTCTTCCCGTTCCGCGACGGTATTGATGCCGCGGCTGCGGTTGGCATTACCTGCGTGATCCAACCCGGCGGTTCTATTCGTGATGATGAAGTGATTGCTGCTGCCAATGAACACGGCATTGCCATGCTGTTTACTGATATGCGTCATTTCCGCCATTAATTGAAACTGACTAATTCTTTTAGCGGGTGCTGTGCGCCCGCTCATCCGGAGTCTTCGAATGAATATTTTAATTATCGGCAATGGTGGTCGTGAGCACGCTCTGGCATGGAAAGCCTCTCAGTCGCCGCTGGCGAAAAAAGTCTATGTCGCACCGGGTAATGCAGGTACCGCGCTGGAACCTCTGCTGGAAAATGTCGATATTGCCGCAACGGATATCGGCGCTTTACTGGCTTTCGCAAAAAGTCATGACATCGATCTGACTATCGTTGGCCCTGAAGCGCCACTGGTAATCGGCGTAGTAGATACCTTCCGCACCGCTGGCCTCAAGATCTTTGGCCCTACACAGGAAGCTGCTCAGTTGGAAGGCTCCAAAGCCTTTACTAAAGATTTCCTCGCACGCCACAACATTCCCAGCGCTGACTATCAGAATTTCACCGAGGTAGAACCTGCGCTGGCTTACCTGCGCAGTAAAGGCGCGCCGATTGTGATCAAAGCCGATGGCCTGGCTGCCGGTAAAGGCGTGATCGTGGCGATGACGCTGAAAGAAGCCGAAGATGCCGTCACTGACATGCTGGCAGGCAATGCCTTTGGCGATGCAGGTCACCGGATCGTGATTGAAGAGTTTCTCGATGGCGAAGAAGCCAGTTTCATTGTCATGGTCGACGGTGAACACGTGCTACCAATGGCCACCAGCCAGGATCATAAGCGCGTTGGTGACGCAGATACCGGCCCGAATACCGGCGGCATGGGGGCCTACTCTCCGGCACCAGTGGTAACTGATGAAATCCACCAGCGCGTGATGGATCAGGTTATCTGGCCAACCGTTCGCGGTATGGCAGCTGAAAATAATACCTATACCGGTTTCCTGTATGCTGGCCTGATGATTTCGGCCGACGGCCAGCCGAAGGTGATCGAATTTAACTGTCGCTTTGGCGACCCGGAAACTCAACCGATCATGCTGCGCATGCGTTCCGATTTGGTTGAGCTTTGCCTCGCGGGTGCCGAAGGCCGTCTGGATGACGTCATGTCAGAATGGGATCCCCGCCCTGCTCTGGGCGTGGTTCTGGCAGCGGGCGGTTACCCGGGGGAGTACACCAACGGTGAAGTCATTCACGGCCTGCCGCTGGAAGAAGTCCCGGACGGTAAAGTGTTCCATGCTGGCACCCGCCTGCAAAATGAGCGCGTGGTGACCAACGGTGGGCGCGTTCTTTGCGTGACGGCTCTCGGTAAAACCGTCGCGGCCGCACAGCTTCGCGCGTATCAGCTGGCGAAAGATATTCATTGGGAAGGCAGTTTCTGCCGCAAGGATATTGGTTACCGAGCCATCGCGCGCGAAAAAGAAGCGTGATCCTGGTTCAAACAGTAAAAAGGCACGCTTCGGCGTGCCTTTCTTTTTCTATTCTGTACCGGAACAAAGTCCTGTTATAGATCAGACTCTTTGGGTTCCCATTTACAGAAATCTTCGTTAGCGACCAGTAGCAGTTCATCTCCTTCAGGCGCGGTAAGCCACGCAAGCCCAAGGTGGTCGTTCGACCGTGAAGCACGCTTTGCCAGCCAGACCTGCGAACGAACACTGAGCGATAATGTGACTGGCTGACCTGAACACGAAGTGATAACCCCCTGCTTCCACTGCCCCTGCACCAGTTGCACATTACCGGCTCTGAGCGTATTGCTCAGGTTCAGCAGTTTACTGGCCTGATACTTATAGAGCTCAATGTCGTCAGAAGAGAGTTTTTCACGTCTTTCGGGTAACTGCCGCTGCATAAAGCTGACATTGCCTTCGTTATCGAAACGCAGCATCACGCCTAAGTCCGTTTTCGTTGCATGCGTTTGTCGCATCAGATGCAACTGGCCCTGCTGATATTCATAACGGGTGATCACCGTGTCGCCACCATGATAGGGACTGTACACGTTGACGATTGTCTGGGGTTGATGCGCTGCATCATCGAGGCGCCACAGGCGATTAATCCCCTGGTCGGCTACGTAGCCGCTGGCGGTAAAAAGTGGGGTATCGTCATGGGAACTGCAACCCACCAGACTAAGCACCAGCAAAGCAGCCGCCAGTCTGGGGGTGATAAACAAAAGGGGCATATTAGCCGCCCCCTCGCTTATTCTTTTCACTGCAAGCAATTACTTAACAGCGTCTTTCAGAGCTTTACCAGAAACGAACGCAGGCACGTTGGCAGCTGCGATTTTGATTTCTTTACCAGTCTGTGGGTTACGACCAGTACGCTCGTTACGATGATTTACCTTGAAAGTCCCGAAACCAACCAATTGTACAGCATCACCTTCTTTCAGAGACTCGGTAATAGCAGACAGAGTAGATTCAAGAGCAACTTTGGCCTGTGCTTTGGAAAGATCAGCTTTGTCCGCAATTACATCAATCAGTTGAGTCTTGTTCATAAGTTATCCTTTACAGTGTGTTTATCGTTTGCAAAGCATCGAGTGCGACGGATATGCCGATTGACAGCACCCTCCTGCATACACGCACCGATAGCCACTTTTTTTACGCACCCCAAATGTAGACCAGACAGGGTGCGGATGTGAAGCCTTAAGGCACGACAAATCAGGCGTTAAATCACGTTTTCTTGCCTTATTGCTTTAAATTTATGCCGATGTTACTTACTGCGGCTTCACGCAGGTCAGAACGTAACCCTTTTATTAATTCGAGGTCACGCTCTTCACAGTCAGCCAACAGGCGAAAAATCTCCCATTGGATGTCCCATTCTTCCTCTACCGCAGGAATAACTTTCAGTTCTTCGTCGGTCATTTCTTTGCCAGCCTGAGTCATCTCCAGCATAGCAACGGTACGGATCGATGTTTCACTGACGGCAATCGCATGTGACAACGTTTCACCACTAAGACGCGAATGAATCAGCTCGCCTAATGCGATGCAGGCATCAATGGCCGGGTAAACCCCATAGATGTCGTAATCATCTGAGGAAGGGATAGCTTCCTCGAGCTTCTCAAGCTGGGAGTCAAAATTAACCTTGGCGTCTTTGACCACCAGTGTTTCCCAGATGAGATCCAGGATGCGGCGGTAAAGCTGCGGCTCGCCAAACCCGGTCTCCAGGCAGAAGGCCTGATAGTTCGGATACATGCGCTCACACAGGCTCGCCATAAACGTCACGTGTTGCCAGCTTTCCAGCTTTTCCAGACGTAAATGTATTGGATTACGTAACATGGTTGGTTCTCTTTAACTTTTTCTGCGCGGGAGTTTACCTGAAATAAATCAATATCCCTATTCCTTGATTCCTAAATATGCCCGCTCAGGTGCTGCCAGCGTTGAAAAGCGATCCGATTTGATGCGACGGCATCCGCCCAACGTGTTGGCTCTGGCAAACGGTAGCCGCGCATACATTGCTCTACCCAAAAAAAGGCTGACTCGAGGCTAATATGGTTGCCCGGAGAAATGAACAATGGGTTACAGCGTAGTTTACTCCGCCAGACCCAGCCAATCTGTTCATCGCGGTCATAAAGGGATTGTTTACTGAAGAGGTCGTCATCCAGTGGCAAGAACTTCCCACACAGACGGCTTTTAGCAACGCCGATAGTTGGAACATCGATCATCAGACCGAAGTGGCTGGCAACGCCCAGACGGCGTGGATGAGCAATGCCCTGTCCGTCCACCAGCACCAGGTCAGGGCGCTGCGTTATTTGCTGCCAGGCTTGCATCAACGCAGGCAGTTCACGAAAAGAGAGAAAACCGGGGATGTAAGGCATGGTCGTCGGGATACGGGCAATCTGGTAGTCAACAAGTTCCAGCAAGGGATAACGCAACACGACTATCGCTGCCCTGGTCACCTCACCGCCCTGCTCGAAACCGACATCAGCGCCGGCAATAAACTGCGGTGTCTGAAAATCGTCAGGATCCTGCAAAACAATGCTGTCAGCCAGTACCCGCTGCTCTTCCCGTAAAACCCCTGTATCCATCATCCCATTACCTTATTGGTGATCCTTATTCGTGATAACGGCGCGACAAGCTGTGAACAGCCTCCACAAAGGCTCCGGCATTTTCAGGAGGAACGTCCAGATGAATACCGTGCCCCAGGTTAAAGACGTGCCCATTACCCATGCCATAGCCTGAAAGAATTGTTTCCACTTCCTGCTCAATTCGCACCGGCGAAGCGTAAAGCATAGACGGATCCATGTTTCCTTGCAGGGCAACTTTGTCACCGACGCGACGACGTGCATCCGCGATATCAATCGTCCAGTCGAGCCCCAGTGCATCACAGCCGGTCGCTGCCATCGCTTCAAGCCACTGACCTCCTCCTTTAGTGAACAGGGTAACCGGTACACGGCGACCGTCGTTTTCCCGGATCAGGCCATCAACAATCTTATGCATGTAATTGAGCGAGAACTCGCGGTAATCGCGAGGCGTCAGCACGCCGCCCCAGGTATCAAACACCATCACCGACTGCGCTCCGGCTTTGATTTGCGCATTGAGATATAAAATCACGCTATCGGCCAGTTTATCCAGCAGCAGGTGCAGCGTTGCCGGCTCGGCATACATCATCTTTTTGATTTTAGTGAAAGCTTTGCTGCTGCCGCCTTCCACCATATAAGTCGCTAACGTCCACGGACTACCGGAAAAGCCGATCAGCGGCACTTCGCCTTTCAAATTTTTACGGATGGTGCGCACGGCATTCATCACGTAACCCAGTTCCATTTCAGGGTCCGGCACCGGCAGTTTTTCCACGTCAGCGCGGCAGGTCAGCGGCGAGGAGAAACGAGGGCCTTCGCCATTTTCAAAATAGAGTCCTAACCCCATAGCATCAGGAATGGTCAAGATATCTGAGAACAGAATCGCAGCGTCCAGCGCGAAACGACGCAGCGGCTGAAGAGTCACTTCACAGGCCAGCTCAGCATTTTTGCACAATGACATAAAGTCACCGGCCTGTGCGCGGGTCTCTTTGTACTCAGGCAAATAGCGTCCTGCCTGGCGCATCATCCACACTGGCGTGACATCTACCGGCTGACGCAATAAAGCACGCAGGTAGCGATCGTTCTTCAACTCACTCATTGGGGGTTCCTTCATCATCTGCTGGCCCGAAATAATCGGACCGTATTATATCTCACTATCACGCTCGGCGCGGCACAGAACCACGGTGTCCTCGATCAAGCGGCGTGCGATAGTACCCGGTGGCGGCAACTGCGGCAGCGCATCAAACCGGTACCACCCGGCATTGAGTAACTCTTTCGGGTCGTGTTTGATCTCACCGCTGTCGTAGTCAGCCATAAATGCCATCATCAAAGAGTTCGGGAAAGGCCAGGGCTGTGAGCTGACATAACGCACATTTTTAACGCGTACGTTGCTCTCTTCCATCACTTCACGGGCGACGGTCTCTTCGAGTGTTTCACCAACTTCGACAAACCCCGCCAGCACCGTGTGGATCCCGTTACGGTGGCGAACATGCTGAGCGAGTAAAATCTCTTCGCCTTTGCGGATAGCCACGATGATACATGGCGCAATTTGCGGGTAATAACGCTCGCGGCAGTGCCCACACAACGCGGCCCATTCAGTCTTGCTGACATGCATTTCATGGCCACAATATCCGCAGAACTTATGCGAACGGTAGAATTCAGCCAGCTGTACCCCGCGCCCGACCAGTTGGAATAAACCCTTTTCCTGATCAAGCAATTGCCGGGCGGAGACCATATGGTTATCCATTGGCTGGCGTACCAGCCAGACCGGCGAACCGTCCCACTCCCCGATCTGCCTTCCCGTCTTACCGGTCAGCAGAAATTCAGCGGCGAGGCCAAATGGCAGTTCCCCCTGAGGCAACCAGAGCTTGCCTTCATGGCTGATGATCCACCAGCCGTTATGTTGGTCTGTTATCTGTAATTCCATATTGTTGTTGCATAACCTCGACGAGACTGACAATCTGGTTTTCGGAAGTTAAATATTAGTAACCTTTAACCTTTTGGTTACTTTTCTCTCGCTCACGGAGTCAACCATGCTAAATCGTCTGGAAAGACTGACCCAACGCGTTGGTGGCAGTAATGAGTTTATCGACCAGTGGCTTCATGCACGCAAAGAGTTGTTAGTTTCTTATTGCACCCTCGTGGGTTTAAAGCCGAATAAAGAAAAGCATACCCCGCTAAATGAAAAAGCGCTGGATAACTTTTGCCACAATCTGGTGGACTATCTCTCCGCTGGCCATTTCCACCTTTATCAACGCATTATTGATGAAGTGGCTGGTATCAACAGCCCGAAAAAACTGATTGCATCGAAAATCTACCCGGCCCTAGAACTCAACACCGAAGCTATCATGGCTTTCCATGACAGTTATACCGAAAATGATATCGATGATGATAACGCCTTTGCTTTCCATTATGCGCTGTCTGATATCGGTGAAGCCCTCGATGCCCGGTTTATTCTTGAAGATCAGCTTATTACGCTGGCTTTCGACAAAGAAGATGACGTATTACCGCCTGTTGCCAATGAAGCAGCGATAGTACGCCCGGCATAATTGCCAACCAAAAAGCAGTTAACATACCCTCCCCAATGACATCCAAATAATTCGAACTGCAGCAAAACGGCGACTCGAAGTATGAAGGATGGGGTTGTAGTTTTTCTATCGGCCTCCTATATTGGGGCTTCTTGTCGGAGTGCCTAGCGCATGATGTTCCTCACGGACATTACGCCAGGCTGAGACCGTTAATTCGGGATCCGCGGAACCTGATCGGGTTAATACCCGCGAAGGGAACAAGAGTAATGTCATGCGTTTAGCGTCTTTGCGACCCCGTACAACCACGGTCCCGATCCGCTTAGCCGACCGTTTTTACTCCTGCCGTAAACCTCCAGACAAGCAATTTTCCATCACGTAACGTTTTTTATCATGAAAAACACGAGGAATTTGCTATGTCGAGTATTCAATCCAACACGTCTAAAAAACCCGTGAACCGTCGCGAGCAGCGCGCCGAGGCTCAGCATTTTATTGATAGCCTGCAAGGTGTCACCTTCCCCAATTCCAAGCGTATTTATCTGCAAGGCGGGCGGCCCGACGTGCAGGTCCCAATGCGTGAAATCCAGCTCAGTCCGACGTTAATCAGTGGCAGCAAAGATAATCCGCAATACGAAAACAACGAAGCGATCCCGGTGTATGACACGTCGGGCCCTTATGGCGATCCGGCTGCCACGCTTGATGTACATGCCGGTCTGAAGAAGTTACGGGCAGAGTGGATCCTGGCGCGCAACGATACTGAAGCACTGCCTCAGGTCAGTTCCGGCTTTACTCAGCAACGGCTGGCTGATGAAGGTCTTGATCATCTGCGCTTTGAGCACCTTCCCCTTCCGCGCAAAGCGGCTGAGGGCAACAACGTCACCCAACTGCACTATGCCCGCAAAGGCATTATCACGCCGGAGATGGAGTTTATCGCCATTCGTGAAAACATGGGCCGCGAGCGGATCCGCGGTGAAGTACTGTTGCAGCAACACCCGGGCGAAAGTTTTGGTGCCCACCTGCCCGCTAACATCACGCCTGAATTTGTCCGCCAGGAAGTGGCCGCTGGCCGGGCGATTATTCCGGCCAATATCAATCACCCTGAATCCGAGCCGATGATCATTGGCCGCAATTTCCTGGTTAAAGTGAATGCCAATATCGGTAACTCAGCGGTCACCTCTTCCATCGAAGAGGAGGTCGAGAAGCTGGTGTGGTCCACGCGCTGGGGCGCTGACACCGTGATGGATCTCTCCACCGGCCGCTATATCCACGAAACGCGCGAATGGATCCTGCGTAACAGCCCGGTACCCATCGGCACTGTTCCGATTTATCAGGCGCTGGAGAAGGTGAACGGCGTGGCCGAAGACCTGAACTGGGAAATGTTCCGCGACACACTGCTGGAACAGGCCGAGCAAGGGGTCGATTACTTCACTATCCACGCTGGCGTACTGCTGCGTTACGTGCCAATGACCGCCAAACGGCTGACCGGCATTGTCTCGCGCGGTGGCTCGATCATGGCCAAATGGTGTTTGTCACATCATCAGGAAAGCTTCCTGTACGAACATTTCCGTGAAATTTGCGAAATCTGCGCCGCCTATGACGTTTCGTTGTCGCTGGGTGATGGCTTACGTCCAGGCTCAATTCAGGATGCCAACGATGAAGCTCAGTTTGCCGAACTGCGTACGCTGGGCGAACTGACCAAAATTGCCTGGGAATATGACGTGCAGGTGATGATCGAAGGGCCGGGACATGTGCCGATGCAGATGATCCGCCGCAATATGACCGAAGAATTGGAGCACTGCCATGAAGCGCCGTTCTATACGCTGGGGCCGCTCACCACAGATATCGCACCGGGCTATGATCATTTCACATCAGGCATCGGTGCGGCCATGATCGGCTGGTTTGGCTGCGCGATGCTCTGTTACGTCACGCCGAAAGAACATCTGGGCCTGCCTAACAAAGAAGACGTCAAACAGGGTCTGATCACCTATAAAATTGCAGCACACGCGGCCGATCTGGCAAAAGGCCATCCGGGCGCGCAAATCCGCGACAATGCCATGTCAAAAGCCCGCTTTGAATTCCGCTGGGAAGATCAGTTCAATCTGGCGCTCGATCCTGCTACCGCACGCGCCTACCACGATGAAACTCTGCCTCAGGAGTCAGGTAAAGTCGCACACTTCTGTTCGATGTGTGGGCCCAAATTCTGTTCAATGAAGATCACGCAAGAAGTCCGGGATTATGCCGCATTGCTTGAGGCCAAGGCACAGCCAGTCGAGATCGTTGAATCCGGCATGGCGCAGATGTCCGCCGAATTCCGTTCACGTGGCAGCGAACTGTATCACCCGGCAGACAGCTTAAGCGCAGAGGTGACGAAATGACCACATCAGTGCAAGCCTTTCCCTCTGTACCTTTTCATCTGGGCCTCTATCCGGTGGTCGATACCGTCGAATGGATTTCCCGCCTGCTGGATGCAGGCGTTAAAACTATTCAACTGCGGGTGAAAAATCTGTCCGACGACCAGGTCGAACCGGCGATCATCGAAGCTATCCAGCTCGGCCGCCAGTACCAGGCATCTCTGTTTATCAATGATTACTGGCAACTGGCGGTTAAACATCAGGCTTACGGCGTGCATCTCGGGCAGGAAGATCTGGATACCGCCGATTTACAGGCGATTCTTGCCGCCGGTTTGCGACTGGGTGTTTCGACGCACGACGATGCTGAACTGGCGCGCGCCGTGGCGGTAAACCCCTCCTACATCGCCCTTGGTCATATATTCCCGACGCAAACCAAAGAGATGCCCTCATCCCCGCAGGGCCTGGAGGAGCTGGCCCGCCATATCATACAGCTTAATAGCCGCTTTCCGACCGTGGCTATCGGCGGGATAAGCCTCGAACGGGCGCCATCGGTGCTGGCGACAGGTGTCGGTAGCATTGCAGTGGTCAGCGCTATTACACAGGCTGCTGACTGGCGTGCGGCCACCGCTGAACTGCTGGCACTCTGCGCAGATTCGGGAGCCGATGATGCTTAACGATCAGGCATTTTTGCGCTACAGCCGCCAGCTGTTACTGGAGGAGTTTGGTCCGGACGGGCAGAAAAAAATTCAGGCGGCAAACGTGCTGATCGTCGGGCTCGGGGGTCTCGGTTCCCCCGCCGCACTTTACCTTGCTGCGGCAGGCGTTGGTAAGCTCACCGTAGCTGATGATGACCAGTTGCATATCACCAATCTTCAGCGGCAAATTTTATACCGCACGTCGGATTTGGATCAGGATAAAGCCTTGCTGGCAAAACGGGAACTACTGAGGCTCAACCCCCTCTGTGAAATTAACGCGATTACCGAACGGCTGGCAGGCGATACGCTGGCGGCTGCAGTATCGGCTGCCGATCTGGTCCTCGACTGTAGCGACAATATGGCTACCCGCCATGCCGTGAACAAAGCGTGTTTCGACGCGGGAAAAACACTGGTCAGCGGCAGCGCTGTGGGTTTCAGCGGCCAGCTGTTGGTCCTGGAACCTCCCTACACCTGGGGTTGCTATGCCTGTCTCTATCCCGACCATGAAACACCTGTGCGTAATTGCCGTACGGCTGGGGTGCTCGGTCCGGTGGTCGGCGTGATTGGCACGTTACAGGCTCTGGAAGCGCTGAAAATCATCGCAGGGATGGGCAGCGCGTTAAGTGGCAAACTCAGATTATTCGACGGCAAACAGCAAAGCTGGTGCACGGTTCAGTTAACGCGATCTGAAGCTTGCATCGTCTGTGGAGAGCACCCGTGAACCTGATGATGAATGATGAGCCTCTCCACGTTGATCAGGACGTAACACTTTCGCAGTTGCTCGACATTTTGCAACTGGAACTTAAGGGCAGTGCACTGGCAGTCAATCAAGTGATTATCCCACGCCATAACTGGCCTTCTCACTTACTTCAAGACGGCGATCAGGTTTTGCTTTTTCAGGCGATAGCCGGAGGATGATATGTTAAAAATTGCTGATACGACCTTTACCTCACATCTGTTAACCGGAACGGGTAAGTTTTCCACCGCCGCACTGATGCAACAGGCGCTGGCGGCTTCCGGTTCACAATTAGTCACCATGGCGATGAAACGCGTTGATCTGCGCCGCGGCGGTGATGACATTCTTGCCCCATTACAGGCGCTTGGCGTGCAGTTGCTGCCCAATACGTCAGGGGCGAAAACGGCCGAAGAAGCGGTATTTGCCGCACAACTTGCACGGGAGGCGCTGGGAACTGCGTGGATCAAACTGGAGATCCATCCTGACGTGAAGTACCTGCTGCCCGATGCAGTTGAAACGCTGAAGGCCGCAGAGATACTGGTAAAGCAGGGATTCATTGTTCTGCCTTATTGCAGCGCAGATCCCGTACTGTGCAAACGCCTAGAGGAAGCCGGTTGCGCCGCCGTGATGCCACTGGGCGCACCAATAGGTTCCAACCAGGGCCTGCTGACCCGCGATTTTTTGCGCATTATTATCGAACAGGCGCGAGTTCCGGTAATTGTCGATGCTGGTATCGGCGCACCAAGCCAGGCGGCTGAAGCCATTGAAATGGGTGCCGATGCAGTTTTAGTTAACACCGCAATTGCCGTAGCCGGGGAGCCGGTCGCAATGGCGACTGCGTTTCGTCTGGCCATCGAAGCCGGATTATTGGCACGGCAAAGCGGTTTGGGCGGCAGGGCGCGGCAAGCCAGCGCATCCAGCCCGCTAACCAGTTTCCTCAATACTGTGCAGTCCATGCCATGAGTAATTTTACCGAAGTATGGTCAACCCTCGGGTGGGATGACATCTCCCTGCGAATTAACAGCAAAACTGCCCCTGATGTAGAACGGGCATTGAGCCAGGATAAGATCAGCCGCGACGATTTTATGGCACTCATTTCTCCGGCGGCGCTGCCCTATCTGGAGCAGATGGCGCAGCGTGCGCAAAACCTCACCCGGCAGCGTTTCGGCAATACGGTGAATTTCTTTGCCCCGCTGTACTTATCCAATCTCTGCGCTAACGAATGTACCTATTGCGGCTTCTCAATGAGCAATAAGATCAAACGCAAAACGCTGGATGAAGATGAAATCAGACGCGAGTGCGAAGCGCTAAATGCGTTGGGTTTTAAACACCTGTTGCTGGTCACCGGCGAGCACAAGGCCAAAGTGGGGATGGATTATTTTCGTCAGCATTTCCCCGCGATCCGCAGCCATTTTGATTCGCTGATGATCGAAGTTCAGCCACTGGCGCAGGAAAAGTATGGCGAACTGAAAACGCTTGGGCTCGACGGGGTGCTGGTCTATCAAGAGACGTATCACGCCCCAACGTATGCCCTACATCATTTGCGCGGGCAGAAGCAGGACTTTTTCTGGCGCCTGGAAACGCCGGACAGGCTCGGCCGGGCGGGGATCGACAAAATTGGGCTTGGAGCCCTGTTTGGTCTATCCAATAACTGGCGGACAGACAGCTATATGGTGGCGGAACATCTGTTTTATCTGCAAAAAACCTACTGGCAAAGCCGCTACTCGGTGGCATTTCCGCGTTTACGACCTTGTGCCGGAGGTATTGAACCCGCTTCGATCCTGGAGGAGAGGCAGTTAGTTCAGTTGATCTGTGCTTTCCGCCTGTTTGCCCCGGACGTCGAGCTTTCATTGTCGACCAGAGAATCACCCTACTTTCGCGATCATGTGGTTCCACTGGCGATCAACACGGTGAGCGCCGGATCTAAAACGCAGCCCGGCGGTTATGCTGATAATGATCATCTGGAGCTGGCTCAATTTTCAACACACGATGACCGTTCCCCGCAACAGGTCTCCAATGCACTGATAAAAGCGGGGCTACAGCCAGTGTGGAAAGACTGGGATCGCTTTCTTGGACGCAGCTCGCAATAAAATATGCGAATGCTGAAAGGGTAAAGTTTTATCTGAATACGAGTCGGGAGATCAACTTCAGGCACTCGCTCCCCGGAGTAACAGTCGATATTGTACTTTTGCCGCTGCACTTTCGTAAGTGGCCGGAGCTGTCATTCCTGGCTCCGCTTCCCAAAAAGCCGCCATTTACTGAACTCATCCCCCAGTTTATGGCGGCACCCCTCAGCCTTTTCTCTAATGCATCCTCTTCAAATGACTAACAAAAAAAAACCGCTCCCTGAGGAGCGGTTTTTAAGCAGCCTGGTATTAAGGACGATTAGTCGTCGCTGTTACCAAAACCGGCGTTCAGCAATTCAGCCAGGTTAGCCGTTGCTTCATCCGCGCTAACTTGCGGTACAACAGGCACTTCGCCTTGTGCTTTACGGCGTGCACGTTCCTGATGATAAGCGTAACCGGTACCGGCTGGGATCAGACGGCCAACGATGACGTTTTCTTTCAGGCCACGCAGTTCATCACGTTTACCCGCAACAGCGGCTTCAGTAAGAACGCGCGTCGTTTCCTGGAACGATGCTGCAGAGATGAAGGACTCGGTCGCCAGGGAAGCCTTGGTGATACCGAGCAAGTCACGGGTAAAGGTAGCCGTGATTTTTCCATCCGCTTCAAGCTTACGGTTAGCGATTTTAACGCGAGACATTTCTGCCTGCTCGCCTTCCAGGAAGTCGGTGCCACCAGCGCTAACGATGGTGCCTTTACGCAACATCTGACGAACGATAACTTCAATGTGTTTATCGTTAATTTTAACGCCTTGCAGACGGTAAACTTCCTGCACTTCGTTGGTGATGTAACGGGTAACCGCATGAACACCACGTAAACGCAGGATGTCGTGTGGAGATTCAGGGCCGTCAGATACGACGTCACCACGTTCCACAACTTCGCCTTCGAACACGTTCAGCTGACGCCATTTCGGAATCATTTCTTCGTAAGCATCGCTGCCATCCAACGGAGAAATTACCAGACGACGTTTGCCTTTGGTCTCTTTACCGAAGGAGATGATCCCGCTAATTTCAGCAAGGATTGCAGGCTCTTTCGGACGACGTGCTTCGAACAAGTCAGCAACACGTGGCAGACCACCGGTGATGTCCTTGGTACCGCCGGATTCCTGAGGAATACGCGCCAGGGTGTCACCAGAGTGGATCTCTGTACCATCTTCCAACTGCACAATCGCTTTACCTGGCAGGAAGTATTGAGCAGGCATATCTGTACCTGGGATCAATACGTCGTTGCCTTTAGCATCAACGATTTTCAGTGCCGGACGCAGGTCTTTACCGCTACCAGTACGCTCTGCAGAATCCAGAACAACCAGTGAAGACAAACCAGTCAAATCATCAGTCTGACGGGTGATCGTCTGGGTATCAACGATATCGGCAAAGCGAATGAAACCACTCACTTCACTGATAACTGGCATTGTATGCGGATCCCAGTTAGCAACGGTCTCGCCGCCGTTAACAGATTGACCATCACCTTTGCCCATTACAGAGCCGTAAGGCACTTTGTAACGTTCTTTGGTACGACCGAATTCGTCGATCAGTTTCAGCTCGGTGTTACGAGAAGTGATAACCAGTTTGCCGTTAGCATTAGTAACGTGCTTATGGTTGCTCAGCTTAATCGTACCGGTGTTCTTAACCTGAATGCTGGATTCCGCTGCCGCACGAGATGCCGCACCACCGATGTGGAACGTACGCATCGTCAGCTGGGTACCCGGCTCACCGATGGATTGTGCTGCAATAACACCAACTGCTTCACCTTTGTTGATGATGTGACCACGCGCCAGGTCACGACCGTAGCAGTTTGCACACACACCAAAATCGGTTTCACAGCTTACGACTGAACGTACTTTCACGCTATCGACTGAGTTCTCTTCTAACAGATCACACGTCTTCTCGTGAAGCAGGGTGTTACGTGGAACCAGGATATCGGCCGTACCCGGCTTAAGGATATCTTCAGCAGTTACACGACCCAGAACACGTTCGCGCAGTGGTTCTTTAACGTCGCCACCTTCGATGACCGGAGTCATCATGATGCCTTCGTGAGTACCACAGTCGTCTTCGGTCACTACCAGATCCTGCGCCACGTCAACCAGACGACGGGTCAGATAACCGGAGTTCGCCGTTTTCAATGCGGTATCCGCCAAGCCTTTACGAGCACCGTGAGTAGAGATGAAGTACTGGAGTACGTTCAGACCTTCACGGAAGTTCGCGGTGATTGGCGTCTCGATGATGGAACCATCCGGCTTAGCCATCAGACCACGCATACCGGCCAGCTGACGAATCTGTGCTGCAGAACCACGCGCACCGGAGTCGGCCATCATAAAGATACTGTTGAAGGAAACTTGCTGTTCGACCACACCGTCACGGTTGACGACGTCTTCAACAGACAGGTTTTCCATCATCGCCTTAGCAACACGTTCGTTCGCTGCGGCCCAGATATCGATCACTTTGTTATAGCGTTCGCCTGCGGTTACCAGACCAGACTGGAACTGCTGCTGGATTTCCGCAACTTCGGTTTCGGCTTCTTCGATAATCTCTGCTTTCTTAGCAGGGATAACCATGTCATCGATACCCACTGACGCACCTGAACGGGCAGCGTAAGCAAAACCGGTGTACATGATCTGGTCAGCAAAAATAACGGTCGGCTTCAGGCCCAAAATGCGGTAACAGGTGTTCAGCATTTTGGAGATAGCTTTTTTACCCAGCGGCTGGTTAACGATAGAGAACGGCAGACCTTTAGGTACGATCATCCAAAGGATCGCACGGCCCACTGTTGTATCGATAATTGTCGTCTGGTGAATTGACTCGCCTTCAGTGTTCTTGATCTCTTCTGTAATACGCACTTTAACGCGCGCATGCAGGGAGGCAAGACCGGCGCGATAAATGCGCTCGGCTTCTTTAGGGCCCGTCAGAACCATGCCTTCGCCTTTGGCGTTAACACAGTCACGCGTCATATAGTACAGACCCAATACAACGTCCTGAGAAGGAACGATGATTGGCTCGCCGTTCGCAGGTGACAGGATGTTGTTGGTAGACATCATCAACGCACGCGCTTCCAGCTGAGCTTCCAGCGTCAACGGTACGTGAACAGCCATCTGGTCACCATCGAAGTCGGCGTTATATGCCGCACAAACCAGCGGGTGCAGCTGGATCGCTTTACCTTCGATCAGAACAGGTTCAAACGCCTGGATACCCAAACGGTGCAGGGTTGGTGCACGGTTCAGCAGTACCGGGTGTTCGCGGATAACTTCGTCCAGGATATCCCAAACGACAGCTTCTTCGCGCTCAACCATTTTCTTAGCTGCTTTGATGGTGGTCGCGAGGCCACGCAGTTCCAGCTTGCCATAGATGAATGGTTTGAACAGTTCCAGAGCCATTTTCTTCGGCAGACCACACTGGTGCAGACGCAGGTATGGACCTACGGTGATAACGGAACGACCAGAGTAGTCGACACGTTTACCCAGCAAGTTCTGACGGAAACGACCTTGTTTACCTTTAATCATGTCTGCCAGAGATTTCAGCGGACGCTTGTTAGAGCCGGTGATTGCACGACCGCGACGGCCGTTATCCAGCAAAGCATCTACCGCTTCTTGCAGCATACGTTTTTCGTTACGTACGATGATATCTGGCGCAGCCAGATCCAGCAGGCGTTTCAGACGGTTGTTACGGTTGATCACGCGACGATACAGATCGTTCAGATCTGACGTTGCGAAACGGCCGCCGTCCAACGGAACCAGTGGACGCAAGTCTGGCGGCAGTACCGGCAACACGGTCAGGATCATCCATTCTGGTTTGTTACCAGATTGAACGAACGCTTCCAGCAGCTTGATACGCTTGGTCAGTTTCTTACGCTTGGTTTCGGAGTTGGTTTCGTTCAACTCTTCACGCAGCTGTTCGCATTCCGCTTCCAGATCCATGTTTTTCAACAAGGCCTGAATAGCTTCTGCGCCCATCTTGGCGTCGAATTCATCACCAAACTCTTCCAACGCGTCAAGATACTGCTCTTCAGTCAGGATCTGGCGTTTTTCGAGATTGGTCATACCGCCTTCGATAACCACATAGGATTCGAAGTACAGTACACGTTCGATGTCGCGCAGTGGCATATCCAGCAACAAACCGATGCGCGAAGGCAAGGATTTCAGGAACCAGATGTGTGCAGTCGGAGAAGCCAGTTCGATGTGGCCCATACGCTCACGGCGTACTTTAGTCTGGGTCACTTCAACGCCGCACTTCTCGCAGATCACGCCACGATGTTTTAAACGCTTGTACTTACCGCACAGGCATTCGTAATCTTTTACTGGTCCGAAGATACGGGCACAGAAAAGGCCATCACGTTCTGGTTTGAACGTACGGTAGTTAATGGTTTCTGGCTTCTTAACTTCACCAAAAGACCAAGAACGGATCATGTCTGGCGATGCCAGAGCAATTTTGATCGCATCAAACTCTTCGGTTTTAGTTTGCGCTTTCAGAAACTTTAGTAAGTCTTTCACGGATTAGCTCCCGTCGGGTTAGACCTGTTAGGCACCTGCTGTCTATTGCTAAACAGGCAGGTGCCCCTGTGATCAGTGCGAATTCGAGTACTTACTCGTCTTCCAGCTCGATGTTGATACCCAGAGAGCGGATCTCTTTCAACAATACGTTGAAGGATTCCGGCATGCCTGGTTCCATCCGGTGATCGCCATCCACGATGTTTTTATACATCTTGGTACGGCCGTTCACGTCATCGGATTTAACAGTCAGCATTTCCTGCAGGGTATACGCGGCACCGTATGCTTCCAGTGCCCACACTTCCATCTCACCGAAGCGCTGACCACCGAACTGTGCTTTACCACCCAGCGGCTGCTGAGTAACAAGGCTGTAAGAGCCGGTAGAACGCGCATGCATCTTATCGTCAACCAGGTGGTTCAGTTTCAGCATGTACATGTAGCCGACGGTAACCTGACGCTCAAATTGCTCGCCGGTACGGCCGTCAAACAGTGTGATCTGACCAGAGGTTGGGATTCCGCCCATTTCAAGCAGTTGCTTGATCTCTGTCTCTTTCGCACCGTCGAAGACTGGCGTTGCGATAGGCATGCCTTTCTTCAGGTTTTCAGCCAGACGCAGAACTTCGTCATCGGTGAAGGTGCTCAGATCAACTTTCTGACGAACATCGTCGCCCAAGTCATAAGCTTTCTGGATGAACTCGCGCAGCTTGGAAACTTCTTCGTGTTTCTTCAGCATCGCATTGATTTTTTCACCAATGCCTTTCGCGGCCATACCCAAGTGGGTTTCCAGAATCTGACCAATGTTCATACGAGATGGAACGCCCAGCGGGTTCAGTACGATGTCAACCGGCGTGCCGTTTTCATCGTAAGGCATATCTTCGATCGGGTTGATCTTGGAGATGACACCTTTGTTACCGTGACGACCAGCCATTTTGTCACCAGGCTGAATCTGACGTTTAACGGCCAGATACACTTTAACGATTTTCAGCACACCGGGTGCCAGGTCATCGCCCTGAGTGATTTTACGACGCTTCGCTTCGAGTTTTTTCTCAAACACGGATTTCAATTCGTCGTACTGTTCGGCCAGCTGTTCCAACTGGTTTTGTTTGTCTTCGTCGGTCAGCGACAGCTCAAGCCAACGATCGCGTGGCAATTTGCCAAGCTTATCGGCTTCAACACCGCCAGCAACCAGAGCAGACTGGATACGTGCAAACAGACCGGCTTCCAGGATCTGCAGCTCTTCAGTCAGGTCTTTCTTAGCCTGCTTCAGCTGCATCTCTTCGATTTCCAACGCACGCTTGTCTTTTTCCACGCCATCGCGGGTGAAGACCTGCACGTCGATAACCGTACCGGAAACGCCGTTTGGAACGCGCAGAGAAGAGTCTTTAACGTCAGACGCTTTCTCACCGAAGATCGCACGCAGCAATTTCTCTTCTGGCGTCAGTTGGGTTTCGCCTTTAGGCGTTACCTTACCAACCAGAATGTCGCCACCGGTCACTTCAGCACCGATATAAACGATACCGGATTCATCCAGTTTAGAGAGCGCAGCTTCACCCACATTAGGGATGTCAGCTGTGATCTCTTCAGGCCCTAACTTGGTGTCGCGGGACACACATGCCAGTTCCTGGATATGGATGGTGGTGAAGCGATCTTCCTGAACAACACGCTCGGAGACTAAGATGGAGTCTTCGAAGTTGTAACCGTTCCAAGGCATGAACGCGACACGCATGTTCTGACCCAGTGCCAGTTCGCCCAGATCGGTTGACGGACCATCTGCCAGCACGTCGCCGCGCTCAATTGGCTCGCCCAGATTCACACACGGCATCTGATTGATACAGGTGTTCTGGTTAGAACGGGTGTACTTAGTCAGGTTATAAATATCGATACCTGCTTCGCCCGGGTACATCTCTTCTTCGTTAACACGAATAACGATACGGGATGCATCCACGTACTGAACTGTACCGCCACGTTTGGCTACGGCTGTAACACCGGAATCAACCGCTACAGCACGTTCCATACCGGTACCAACCAGCGGCTTATCAGCGCGCAGAGTAGGTACAGCCTGACGTTGCATGTTCGCACCCATCAATGCACGGTTGGCGTCATCGTGTTCAAGGAATGGAATCAGAGAAGCACCAACGGATACGATCTGCTGGGTAGATACGTCCATATAGTCAACTTGATCGCGGCTGAACAGGCTTGATTCGCCTTTGCTACGACAAGTGACCAGGTCTTCCAGGAAGCGGCCTTCTTCGTCCAGGTTGGAGTTCGCCTGAGCGATGACAAAGTTACCTTCTTCAATGGCAGACAGATAGTTAATCTCATCGGTCACCATACCTTCACGCACACGGCGGTAAGGGGTTTCCAGGAAACCATACTCATTGGTCTGCGCGTACACAGACAAGGAGTTGATCAGACCGATGTTTGGACCTTCTGGCGTTTCGATTGGACATACGCGACCGTAGTGGGTCGGGTGTACGTCTCGAACTTCAAAGCCAGCACGTTCACGGGTCAAACCACCCGGGCCCAATGCAGAGATACGACGTTTGTGCGTGATCTCAGACAGCGGGTTGTTCTGGTCCATAAATTGTGAAAGCTGGCTAGAGCCGAAGAACTCTTTCACCGCAGCCGAAATCGGCTTCGCGTTGATCATGTCCTGAGGCATCAGCGTATCGAGGTCGCCAAGAGACAGACGCTCTTTAACCGCACGCTCAACACGAACCAAACCTACACGGAATTGGTTTTCAGCCATTTCGCCGACAGAACGAATACGACGGTTGCCCAAGTGGTCGATATCATCCACTTCGCCCTGGCCGTTACGAATGCCGATCAGCTTTCTCATTACCTGGATGATGTCATCTTTGCTCAGGATGCCTGAACCTTCGATTTCATCACGCAGCAGAGAACGGTTGAACTTCATACGACCAACAGCAGACAGGTCGTAACGATCTTCAGAGAAGAACAGGTTCTCAAACAGGCTTTCAGCAGCTTCGCGAGTTGGTGGTTCACCAGGACGCATCATGCGGTAGATCTCAACCAATGCGCTCAGACGATCGCTGGTTGGGTCGACACGGATGGTCTCTGACATGTACGCGCCATGGTCGAGATCGTTGGTGAACAGCGTTTCAATCGTTTTGTGCCCGGCCTGGCTCAGTTTCGCCAGCAGATCCAGAGACAACTCCATGTTCGCAGGAACAATCAGCTCACCGGTATTAGTGTCGATGTAGTCTTTTGCAACTACTTTTCCTGCAATATATTCCACAGGAACTTCGATGCGCTGAATGTCGTCTTTTTCAAGCTGACGAATATGGCGTGCAGTGATACGGCGGCCTTTTTCGATATAGACTTTGCCGTTGGCTTCGATATCAAACGAAGCTGTTTCACCGCGCAGGCGCTCAGGTACCAGCTCCATCTGCAACTTGTTGTCGCGGATCTGGTAAGTCACCTTCTCAAAGAACAGGTCAAGGATCTGCTCAGTGGTATAGCTCAATGCACGCAGAATGATGGTCGCTGGCAATTTACGGCGACGGTCAATACGTACAAACAGGTTGTCTTTCGGATCGAACTCGAAATCTAACCATGAACCGCGATAAGGGATGATACGTGCGTTGTACAGCACTTTACCCGATGAGTGGGTTTTACCCTTATCACTGTCGAAGAATACGCCTGGACTACGGTGCAGCTGAGATACGATAACCCTCTCAGTACCGTTAATCACAAAGGTACCATTTTCGGTCATGAGCGGAATTTCGCCCATATAGACTTCTTGTTCCTTGATGTCTTTGACCGTACCTTCTGGTGCTTCACGCTCGTAGATAACCAGACGCAGTTTCACACGCAGTGGCGCGGAGAAAGTTACACCACGGATCTGGCATTCTTTAACGTCGAATACTGGCTCACCAAGACGGTAGCTAACGTATTGCAGCTCAGAATTACCGCTGTAGCTTTTGATTGGAAATACAGAACGGAATGCAGCTTCCAAACCGTGCTGGCCTTCCGGATCTTGCTCGATAAACTTCTGGAACGAGTCAAGCTGGATAGAAAGGAGAAAGGGAATGTCCAAGACTTGTGGACGTTTACCAAAATCCTTACGAATGCGTTTTTTCTCGGTATAGGAGTAAACCATAGGGTTCCTCAGCTCGCTGATCAGTGACCCAATCTTGTCTGCCCTGGGAAGGACAGTTCATGCAACACCGTTTATGTCGACCGGAAAGCAGAGACGCTTTCCGCAATATCTGTTTCTCTCACTCTTAAATCATTTCGTTGTGCATTATCTATGGATGAGCCATAGCAAGCGGCAGCAATATATTAAGGCGTCTCAAGAAGAGATATTAGAGTAGTTCAGTGCTCAAACAGTGTGAAACACCACTGACACTCTATAGCGCAAAAAGGCTGGTGACTAAAAAGTCACCAGCCATCAGTCTGTTAGGACAGACTGCACTCCGGGAAGTTAAACTTACTTAACTTCAACAGAAGCACCAGCTTCTTCCAGAGATTTTTTCAGTGCTTCAGCGTCGTCTTTGCTGATGCCTTCTTTCAGAGCTGCCGGAGCAGACTCTACCAGGTCTTTAGCTTCTTTCAGACCCAGGCCAGTAGCGGTACGAACTGCTTTGATAACTGCAACTTTGTTCGCGCCAACAGCAGCCAGAACAACGTCGAATTCAGTTTTTTCTTCAACAGCTTCAGCAGCAGCAGCAGGACCTGCAACAGCAGCAGCAGCAGAAACGCCGAATTTTTCTTCCATAGCGGAGATCAGTTCAACGATTTCCATTACAGACAGAGCTGCAACGCCTTCAATGATTTGTTCTTTAGTGATTGACATTTCAAGTGTTCCTAAAATTCAGAAATAGTTTATACGTAAGCAAATGAACGAGAAAAGAAAGGCTATTAAGCAGCTTCTTTCTGATCACGTACTGCAGCCAGAGTGCGAACCAATTTGCCAGCAGCGGCTTCTTTCATGGTTGCCATCAGGCGTGCGATTGCTTCATCGTAAGTAGGCAGAGTTGCCAAGCGGTCAATTTGAGCCGCAGAGATAAACTCACCTTCAAAGGCCGCAGCTTTAACCTCAAATTTTGCATTCGCTTTCGCGAAATCTTTGAACAGACGGGCAGCAGCGCCTGGGTGTTCAGAAGAGAATGCAATCAAGGTTGGACCAACAAACGTGTCTTTCAGGCACTCAAACTGAGTACCTTCAACGACGCGGCGCATCAAGGTGTTACGAACAACACGCATGTAAACGCCAGCTTCACGACCTGCTTTACGCAGTTCAGTCATTTTATCTACAGTTACGCCACGGGAATCCGCAACAACCGCAGACAGCGCGCCTTTGGCTACTTCCATGACTTCAGCAACAATCGCTTGTTTGTCTTGAAGATTTAATGCCATTAGCTTTTTGCTCCTGGATTTAGCCGGGGAAAACCCCCGGAACTCACATCGCTTTTTATCGAGATCGATATCAAGCGTTCAAACACGGTGAGCAGAGAATCCAGCAAAGACAATTCTTGTTCTTCATTAAAAATATAACAAAGAAAAACTTTCTTCAGGCTCTGTCACCGTCTACGCAGGAAGGATTAAGTCCCTTTCGAGACACCTGCGGTCTTGGACGGAGGCCTGGATAGGCCAGGCTCCAACCGAAAAATCTTGGTTTCGCGTTAACGAAACAACGGGCCATAGATTCTAGACAAATCTACCGCCCGCGTAAAGCGATAAAAGCAGGTAGCTAATTAGTTAGCTACTGCGTTCAGGCCGCTTTGATCAATAGCAACGCCGGCGCCCATGGTAGTGGACAGGCTCACTTTCTTGATGAAAACGCCTTTAGCCTGAGAAGGCTTCGCTTTTTTCAGTGCAACCAACAGAGCTTCCAGGTTTTCTTTCAGCTTGTCGGATTCGAAATCAACCTTACCAATAGTGGTATGGATGATGCCGTTTTTGTCGTTACGATAACGAACCTGACCTGCTTTAGCATTCTTAACTGCTTCAGCAACGTTAGGGGTTACAGTACCAACTTTCGGGTTAGGCATCAGGCCGCGAGGACCCAGAACCTGACCCAATTGACCTACAACGCGCATTGCATCAGGAGATGCGATAACAACGTCAAAGTTCATTTCGCCTTTCTTAATCTGGTCTGCCAGATCTTCCATACCTACCAGCTCAGCGCCTGCAGCTTTAGCAGCTTCAGCGTTTGCACCTTGGGCAAAGACAGCAACGCGAACAGAACGACCGGTGCCGTTAGGCAGAACGGTAGCACCACGAACGTTTTGATCAGATTTACGTGCATCGATACCGAGGTTAACGGCAACGTCTACACTTTCAACGAATTTAGCGGTGGCCAGCTCTTTGAGCAGTGCAACAGCTTCGTTGATGTCATATTGTTTAGTAACATCAACTTTGTCACGGATCACGCGCATGCGCTTGGTCAGCTTAGCCATTTATTAATCCTCCACTACCAGGCCCATGGAACGAGCAGTACCTTCGATGGAGCGCGCCATGGCTTCCACGTCAGAACCAGTCATGTCCGCAGCTTTGGTTTCTGCGATTTCACGAACCTGAGCAGTCGTTACTTTACCCACTTTGTCTTTGTTCGGCTTGCCGGAACCAGACTTGATACCAGCCGCTTTCTTCAGCAGTACAGCTGCTGGAGGCGTTTTGGTAACGAAGGTGAAAGAACGGTCAGAGTAAACGGTAATGACAACAGGGATCGGCAGGCCTTTCTCAACGCTTTCAGTCTTAGCGTTGAATGCCTTACAGAATTCCATGATGTTCACGCCTTGTTGACCCAATGCTGGACCAACTGGCGGACTTGGGTTTGCCATACCAGCTGCAACTTGCAGCTTGACGTAGGCTTGTACTTTCTTAGCCATGGTAAATATCCTCGTTTGGGTGATATCGCCTTTTTGAAGAGGCTCCCCGTTATTTGCAGTACTTTATGTTTTACCTGCAGAGGCTGCACATAAAAACAAAAGGCGCGAAATTATAGTTTAATTTCGCGCCTTGCACAACATCTGTTCGAATGGTTATCGAAAGTGTTGTTAGCCTTTTTCTACCTGACCGAAGTCCAATTCCACTGGCGTAGCACGCCCAAAGATGGAAACAGACACTTTCAGGCGGCTTTTCTCATAATCCACTTCTTCAACGACACCGTTGAAGTCAGCAAATGGACCGTCATTAACGCGGACCAACTCGCCTGGTTCAAACAGGGTTTTAGGACGTGGCTTATCGCCGGCTTGCTGAAGGCGATTCATGATAGCGTCAACTTCTTTGTCGCTGATTGGCGCAGGACGGTCAGAAGTACCGCCGATGAAGCCCATCACGCGAGGAACGCTACGCACTAAGTGCCAGCTGGCGTCATTCATCACCATTTGAACCAGCACATAACCTGGGAAAAATTTGCGTTCGCTTTTACGGCGTTGACCACCACGGATTTCAACGACTTCTTCCGTAGGAACCATCACCTCACCGAACAGCTCTTCCATGTCGTGCAATTTGATATGCTCACGCAGCGATTGCGCTACGCGGCCTTCAAAGCCGGAAAACGCCTGAACGACGTACCAACGTTTTTTAGGTGCTTCAGACATTTAGAACCTCAAGCCAGTAATAAAAGATACCAAGCGGACCAGAATTCCATCCAGCCCCCACAGAATCAGCGACATGACGGCAGTTACCGCAGCAACGATCAGTGTGGTATGCAATGTTTCCTGGCGTGTAGGCCAAATTACTTTACGTACTTCAGTACGCGCTTCGCGCGCAAATGCTACTGTCGCTTTGCCTTTAGTCGTCAATAATGCCACCGCACCTGCAATAGCAATAACAACAACCACTGCCAGCGCACGTAATGGCAGGCTGTATGCACGGTAATAATAGTTACCGACAATAGCTACGACCAACAAAACGGCAACTACTACCCATTTTACCGCTTCCAGGCCGCGCCCGCTCCCTTGAGCCTCGGTATTCGCACTCATAAACCAACCCGTCACAATGATTCAGAACAAACAACTTTGCCTCGCATTGCGAGGCAAACCAAACCGATCGATGCTCTACAGTGAGCGCAACTCGGTGTTTTACGCTATATCTCAGAGCCTATCTCACCAATGATTATGACGTATAAATCGCTGATGAGATAGGTTCTAGCGCCACAGCGTAGAAAAGGGCATCGAATGATGCCCTTTTAGTGTGTATTGCGTCAACGTAAAGTGACAAAAAAGTATCAGCGATTAAGCGATAACTTTAGCAACAACACCTGCACCTACGGTGCGGCCACCTTCGCGGATTGCGAAACGCAAACCGTCATCCATCGCGATTGGATGGATCAGGGTAACAA
>CAMLBO010000060.1 GCA_946478305.1 uncultured Enterobacterales bacterium | reverse complement strand
GGGCGGGGGGGCTTACGTCACCGCGTTCATCCCGGCAACGATCACTTCGTACAGAATGACCGTATCGAACGTCCGCCAGGCGGGGGTGGCGGCGGTAGCGGTCAGGGAGATGCCAGTAAAGATGGCGAAGGTCAGGATGAGTTTTCCTTCCAGATCTCCAAAGACGAATACCTGGATCTGCTGTTCGAAGATCTGGCGCTGCCTAATTTGCAAAAAAATCAGTACCGGCAACTGACCGAATACAAAACTCACCGTTCGGGCTACACCTCTAACGGTGTACCGGCCAATATCAGTGTTGTCCGCTCCCTGCAAAATTCCCTCGCCCGCCGCACGGCGATGACCGCAGGGAAAAAGCGGGAGTTGCGCGCACTGGAATCGACACTTAACGACGTCGAGAACAGCGAGCCTGCGCAACTGTTGGAAGAAGAACGGCTACGCAAAGAGATTGCCGAGTTGCGGCAGAAAATCGCCAAAACACCCTTTATCGATACCTTTGATTTACGCTATAAAAATTATGAACGTCGCCCTGAGCCTTCCAGCCAGGCGGTGATGTTCTGTCTGATGGATGTCTCTGGCTCCATGGATCAGGCGACCAAAGATATGGCCAAACGTTTTTATATCCTGCTCTATCTGTTCCTGAGCAGAACCTATAAAAACGTGGACGTGGTCTACATCCGTCACCATACACAGGCTAAAGAAGTGGATGAACAGGAGTTCTTCTACTCGCAGGAAACCGGCGGCACCATTGTGTCGAGTGCGCTAAAACTGATGGATGAAGTGATCCAAGAGCGCTATGACCCGGCAATATGGAATATTTATGCCGCGCAGGCATCCGATGGTGATAACTGGGCTGATGATTCGCCGTTGTGTCATCAGGTTCTGGCGCAGAAACTGCTGCCGATGGTGCGTTATTACAGTTACATCGAAATAACCCGCCGTGCTCACCAGACATTATGGCGTGAGTATGAAGTCTTGCAGGAGAAATTCAGCAATTTCGCCATGCAACATATCCGCGAACCGGAAGATATTTATCCGGTATTTCGTGAATTATTCCATAAGCAGACGGTCGAGAATTAAACCTTATTTTTAGTGCAGGTTTGTGTCGTAAAAAATATTCCGCCTTAACAACAAAAAGCCAGCTGAGTTATCAGTTGGCTTTCTTTTTACTCAACATTGCGCATACCGCACAGGGAATGAAATTACATTCCGTAGACCAGGTTAATCGAGGTCACTGTATCAGTTTTATCCGGCGCGCTGGCTGGAGGCTGGGTGTTATAGGTCACGTCATAAGCCAGTTTCAGGGAGAAATGACTGTTGATTGCCACTTTCAACGCAGTCTCTGAGTTGTAGGTGGTTTCATCATTCGCTAATACAGAGAAAGCCTGAGTGAACTGGGCCGTATCACTGATTTTATAGCCGTAAACGCCTGAGCCATATGCCAGAGCACGGGTAGTATTTCCGCCCTGCTCGAATTCGTCGTGACGAACACCAGGACCGGCTTCCAGATTCAACGTATGAACTGGACCGTTCCAGACCTGACGACCATAGCCCACGGTTCCGACATCACGAGCACGGTAGCCGTTGTAACGATCGCTGAGCCAGCTACCCTGACCAAAGATGTAGTTGCTGTCATCAAGATTATAACGGCTACGGGCACCGGCCTGATATTTCTCGGAAGAACGTACGCCTGAGGACGAGGTGTTACGCGCAGAACCCCAGATACTGTTGGCAGTATTGGTGTTGAACCAGGTCATGGTGGTATCAGCACTCAGCGATGAGTTACTGGTGTTACCCGTCTGTGCGGTGTAACCGGCCTGAACGTTGCCTTCGAAGGGTTTTTTAGCCGTGGACGGATCGTCCAGTACGGTAAAAATGGTGGTGTCTGCAAGGCTTGAGATACTGAATAACGCTGCACCGCACACTACGGCGTAAGCGGGTAAACGACGGACAACCTGAAAAAACATTTTGCTTCCCCAATAAACTTAAGGCAAATAACACGCCATGACGTCAACGCTTTACTCAAATTAATAGCACTCATCAAAATAACTCTGCCATTCATTAAGTTCCCTTAATTAAGCCTGGCAACTCCTTTCGATGACACACGGACTCTTTCCAACAATCAAAACTCGAACGAATATACAGCACCTTGGTGCCAATATCCTTTTAAACAGGGTTTTTTAGACAGTTCCGAGTGACAGTTATTTTCAGAAAAGAAAACAACCACAATCATTACACTGCTTTTACACGTTCTTTAGATTCAGCCAAAATAAGTGTTTTGCTCGCTTATCCCGCTTATCTCTTTAAAACAGCACCATCGCGCCGGCACACTTTTCTGCGCAGATTTCGGCCGAACCCTCCGCAGTATCTTGTCCTTTTGCCCGCAGCGAGTTAGCTTTAGACCAGTTGATAACATCTTATTGCACCGCGAGTTCCTCGCAGGTTGCCTTCAGGAGGAGTGGTCATGGCTTTACAACAAGAGATTATTCAGGCTCTGCACGTTAAACCGCACATCGATGCTGCACAGGAAGTTCGCGTCAGCGTCGATTTTCTAAAAAATTACCTGCTGGCCCATCCCTTTATCAAATCACTGGTACTGGGCATCAGCGGCGGGCAGGATTCTACTCTCACCGGCAAACTTTGCCAAACGGCAATTAGCGAATTACGTGCGGAAACATCGGACAACGATTATCAGTTCATTGCCGTGCGTTTACCCTACGGCGTGCAGGCTGACGAATCCGACTGCGTGGATGCCATCGACTTTATCAAACCCGATCAAGTTCTTACCGTGAACATCAAGGACGCAGTATTAGCGAGCGAGGCCACTCTGCATGCGATTGGAATTGAGTTAAGTGACTTTATCAAAGGTAATGAAAAAGCACGGGAACGCATGAAAGCCCAGTACAGCATTGCGGGTATGAGAAAAGGGGTCGTCGTTGGCACAGATCATGCGGCAGAAGCCGTGACCGGGTTCTATACGAAATACGGCGACGGTGGCACTGACATTAACCCGCTGTTCCGTTTGAATAAGCGTCAGGGTAAAGCCCTTTTGCATTACCTTGGTTGCCCCGCGCATTTATACACCAAAACGCCAACAGCAGATCTGGAAGAGAATCGCCCTTCACTGCCGGATGAGGTCGCGCTTGGCGTCACTTATGAGCTGATCGATGATTATCTCGAAGGAAAAAAAATTGACGACAAATCCGCCACCATCATCGAAGGTTGGTACACCCGTACTGAGCACAAACGTCAACTGCCGGTGACCGTATTTGATGATTTTTGGAAGAAAAAATAGCGTCCCGATTGGCGATTAATAAAAACGGACACCTGGGTGTCCGTTTTTATTAATCATTTTACCACCAACATTTAACAACTTCTTTCCATCCTCGGATGAAATCATTACCCTTAGCCTCCTTTCGAACACGGACAGTGATGTTTTCTATGCAAAAATTCCTTTTCCTGCTACTAAGCCTTGTCCTGCTGGGACCTTTAGGGATCGATCTTTATCTCCCCGCCATTCCCGCTATTGCCCAGGGGTTAAACAGTTCCGAAGAGGTGATTCAGTCCTCAATTTCCCTATTTATCCTTGTAATGGGATTAGGCCAATTAATCGCAGGCCCTTTGGTCGATCGCTTTGGCCGCCGACCGATGGCGATTATCGGCGTAGTAGTGTATTTGATCGGCGCTGCCGTTGCCGCCACGTCAGTGACACCGCTCATGTTTATGCTTTCACGCGTGGTACAGGGGCTCGCTGTCTGCTGTACATCCGTGGTGATTTTCAGCGGCGTGCGTGATCGCATGAGCGGCAACGATGCGGCACGGGCCTACGGATTCCTCAACGGCACGCTGAATATTATTCCGGCGTTGGCCCCGCTGATTGGCGGGTTAATCGCGCAGTATTACGGCTGGCGCGCGCCCTTCTGGGCCCTGTTCGGTTACACCATCGCTGTATTGATTCTGATTCTGTTTAAGCTGCCGGAAACCCGCCCTGCGGATACACAGACCGGGGGCGCACTGCCATTCAAGCAATATGCGCGGATTTTACTCAATAAGCGTTTCATTACCTTTGCCGCCGTCAATGCGGGTGCTATGGGCATGGCATTGACTTATGTCTCGCTGGCACCGACCGTGCTGATGAGTCAGGCAGGACTGACACCGTTCGAGTTCTCACTGGTATTTGGTGCAAATGGCTTCTGGATCATGGCGGTCAGCTTTATTGCCAACCGTATTATCCAAAAAGTGGGCAGGCCGCTTTGTCTCGCGACCGGAGGCATATTGATGTTTTTAGGCTGCGCAGGGCTCATCGCGGGGCTTACTTTCGTTGATCCTGAGGCACAACATGCCACATGGCTTTATATGATGCCCGTTGCCAGCGCCTGTGCCGGTCTGGCATTCCTTATTGGACCAGCCACCAGCTATGCACTGGAGCCCTTTTCTAACGAAGCGGGAGTTGCATCGGCGTTAGTGGGATCGGTACAAATGACGGGCGGTGCGCTGTTTGGTTTTATTGCCATGGCCCTGCCATTACAGCCTAAATTAAGCCTGGCGCTGGTTATGCTGGCAGGTGGCGTTTTAGCCCTGCTCGCACGCCGAGCCAGTAACGTCTCAGCGGGACGCCTGACCCGCCTCGGTTAATCGACTTTTACTCAATCATTATTACCGGTACACGGGGAGCCAGCGCGGTCAGCAGCTCGTAGCCCAGCGTACCGGCAGCAGTGGCCACATCATCAACCGGCAGATTATCTCCCCACAACTCTACGACTGAACCAATACGCGCCTGTGGGCAAGGTGTCAGGTCGATCATCATCGTATCCATCGCAATTGTTCCCACCGTTGTCGTAAATACCCCGTCAATCCATACAGGCGTTCCACTGGGTGCATGACGCGGATAACCGTCAGCGTAACCACAGGCAACCACGCCAATGCGATGCGCCTGCGCTGCACGATATCTGCCACTGTATCCGACACGGTCACCGGCCTGTAAGGTCTGGCAGGCAATCAGTTCACTGCGTAACCTCATGACTGGCTGAAGGCCGCTGTCGGCAATATCCCGCCATTTTCCGCTGGGAGATACGCCGTATAAAATAATGCCGGGGCGGATCCAGTCCGCATGCGTGTGCGGATACCACAGGGTTGCCGCAGAGTTGGCCAGAGAGCGAGGGCCCGCGATATTTTCACCCGCAGCCAAAATCTGCTGCATCTGTCCATCCACACCTTCCGGACCATCGGCATGAGCAAAATGGCTCATTAGCGTGATCTCACCCACCTGCGATATTGTATTGAGCTCCTGCCAGACGGCCTCGATACGTGACGGTAAGAAGCCCAGGCGGTTCATACCGCTATTAACTTTCAGGTAAACATTCACCGGCTGACTGACCTTGGCTTTTTTAAGTGCATCAATTTGCCAGTCACTGTGAACCGTCGTAGTCAGGCGGTACTGGTCAATCAGCAGCAAATCCTGTGGGCTGAAAAACCCTTCCAGCAGCAATATCGGCCCTTTCCAGCCGGATTCACGCAGCAAAATAGCTTCGTTAAAATCCAGCAAAGCAAAGCCATCGGTAGCGGAGAGGCTTTTCCAGATACGACTAAGACCGTGGCCGTAGGCGTTAGCTTTCACCACCGACCATATCTTACTGTGTGGCGCAAATCCTCGGATAAGCTGAAGATTTTGTGATAATGCAGAAAGTGACAACGTAACGGAAATCGAGCGAGGCATAATGACTCCGGTAGCTCCTCAGACCCGGCCGTAGCCGGAATCTGAGGTGAGAAAACGAGTAAAAAAGGGATTAACCGATCGGGTGCATTTTGTGGCTGGTCGGATGCGTCGCCGCAAAGTCCGCGCTGTAACGTTCTACGGCCAGGTCATCAGCAGGAATGGCTGGTGTCACGCCGGACATAATGTCTGCCAGCAGCTGACCGGAACCACACGCCATCGTCCAGCCCAGCGTCCCGTGACCAGTATTAAGAAACAGGTTTTTGATGCGGGTTTTACCCACAATCGGCGTGCCGTCCGGTGTCATTGGGCGCAGCCCGGTCCAGAAGGTGGCCTGTTCTATATTGCCACCGTTCGGATAGAGATCCCGGACCACCATTTCCAGCGTTTCACGGCGCGCCTTAGCCAGCTGAGTATTAAAGCCAACAATTTCTGCCATCCCGCCGACACGAATACGGTCATCAAAACGGGTAATGGCAATTTTGTAACTCTCATCCAGCACGGTGGAATATGGCGCAGAAGCAGGGTCGGTTATCGGGATGGTCAGCGAATAGCCTTTAAGTGGATAGACCGGAATGGAAACAAGATCTGCCAGCAGCGCAGTGGAATAGGAACCAAAGGCCACCACATAGGCATCGCCCTTCACTACCTCAGCGCCACACTGCACGCCAGCCACCTGCCCATTCTCAACAAGTAATTTATCGACGCTGCGGTTGAATTCGAATACCACGCCAGCCTGACGCGCCATTTCTGCCAACTGACGGGTAAATAGCTGACAGTCACCGGTTTCATCATTAGGTAAGCGTAAACCTCCTGTCAGTTTATGAGCGACCTGCACCAGAGCCGGTTCTACAGATGCAAGTTGATCCGCTTCAAGCAGCTGATACGGCACACCCGCTTCCTGCAAAACGGCGATATCCTTAGATGCACTTTCAAACTGTTGTTCGGTACGGAACAGTTGTAACGTCCCGCCCTGACGCCCTTCATATTGAATACCTGTGTCTTCACGCAACGCTTTCAGGCAATCGCGGCTGTATTCCGCCAGTCTGACCATACGGCTTTTGTTGGTCTGGTAGTGGTCCATATTGCAGTTACGCAACATTTGCCACATCCATTGCAACTGAAAACGGCTGCCATCCAGGCGAATGGCCAGCGGTGCATGGCGCTGGAACATCCATTTAATGGCCTTTAGAGGCACGCCTGGAGCCGCCCACGGTGCTGCATAGCCGGGAGAGATCTGCCCGGCATTACCTGCACTGGTCTCCTCAGCTGGCCCAGATTGCCTGTCGATAACGGTGACCTGATGACCGGCCTTCGCCAGATACCAGGCACTGGCGACACCGACAACGCCACTGCCCAAAATTACCACACGCATACTCGACTCCAGTCAAAGGCAATATAAAGCATAATATTCTGTGCACAGGAAATTAACCTGACGGAAGAAAACTGCCAACATCCGTAGCCATAACTGTGACGTAAATCACAATTATTTATCCTTGATCTGAAAGATTTTTTCAATAGTTACTTAAAAATAACAATAACGCGCAACATTCAGGCTGTCATGGCGGTAAATCAGGAATGTGACTGTCGTGGCAATAATTATTATCTGTTTAGCATTAGCGTTTAAAGGCGCAATTCTTTCGTTATTTAATTCTAATAAAATGGCAATTTCTCAGAATTTTATTCCGATAAAAGAATGTTGGGTGATATTACCTCGTTCCCGTTTATGCATTGACTGTTTCGCGGCCTTGGCGAATGATGGCACAGTCCCTTTCGCATTCCCGGTCCGGGCCTTTTACTGCGGTGCGAAAGCCTAAAAAAGCGTATACGTTCAGACTGATTCAGCATAAATGCCGGATTGAGCTACGATTATCTAGAGGCGCGCAAATTAGTAAGAAAGAGTTCTGAATCAAACACTCTGTTGCGTCCGTAACTGAATGAGGGTGGCGGCTTATGACGACAAAGACCCAGGAACATAAAACTGATGACAAACGCCTGAGCGATGGACCGGACTGGACGTTTGAGTTACTGCAGACTTACCTCGAAGAAATCGATCGGGTCGCAAAGTCTTATCGGCTGGAAACCTACCCGCACCAAATTGAAGTGATCACGTCTGAACAGATGATGGATGCCTACTCCAGTATTGGTATGCCCATCAACTATACGCACTGGTCATTCGGCAAGAAGTTTATCGAAACCGAGCAGCGCTATAAGCAGGGTCAGCAAGGGCTGGCGTATGAAATTGTCATCAACTCCAACCCGTGTATTGCCTATCTGATGGAAGAAAACACCATGACCATGCAAGCTTTGGTGATGGCACACGCCTGCTACGGGCACAACTCTTTCTTCAAGAACAACTACCTGTTCCGCAGTTGGACTGATGCCAGTTCGATTGTGGATTATCTGTTATTTGCCCGCCGTTATATCAGCCAGTGCGAAGAGCGCTACGGTGTGGAAGAGGTGGAGCGTTTGCTCGACTCCTGTCATGCGCTGATGAATTACGGTGTTGATCGCTATAAACGCCCGCAAAAAATTTCACTGCTGGAAGAGAAGGCGCGCCAAGAGAGCCGCGAGGCCTACTTACAAAGCCAGGTGAACTCGCTGTGGAAAACCCTGCCGCGCAAAGATAATGTCGATGCGCCAGAACAAATCCGTCGTTTCCCGTCCGAGCCCCAGGAAAATATCCTCTATTTCATGGAAAAAAATGCGCCGCTGCTTGAACCCTGGCAGCGTGAGATCTTGCGCATAGTACGCAAAATCAGTCAGTATTTTTATCCGCAGAAACAGACACAGGTGATGAACGAAGGGTGGGCGACTTTCTGGCACTACACCATCCTTAATCACTTGTATGACGAAGGGAAAGTGTCGGAGAAATTCATCCTGGAGTTCCTGCACAGCCATACCAACGTAATTTTTCAGCCGCCGTACAACAGCCCCTATTACAGTGGCATTAACCCTTATGCCCTTGGATTTGCCATGTTCCAGGACCTCAAACGTATCTGTCAGTCACCGACTGAGGAGGACCGTTACTGGTTCCCGGATATCGCCGGATCAGATTGGCTCGAGACGCTGCATTTTGCCATGCGTGACTTTAAAGATGAGAGCTTTATCAGCCAGTTTCTGTCGCCAAAAGTGATGCGCGACTTTAAATTATTCACCGTGCTCGACGACGACCACAATAATTACCTGGAAATCGCGGCAATTCACAATGAAGAAGGCTATCGGGCGATCCGCCAAGAGCTGTCCGCTCAGTACAATCTGAGTAATCATGAACCTAATATTCAGGTCTGGAATGTGGACCTGCGAGGGGACCGCTCGCTGACATTGCGTTATATCCCACAGGATCGTGCTCCCCTGGACAAGAGTCGCCGGGAAGTGATGAAGCATATTCACCGTCTGTGGGGCTTTGATGTATTTATGGAGCAGTTGAATGAAGATGGTGGTGTGGAGTTACTGGAGCGTTGCCCGCCCCGACCTACCGCACTGTGATATCATCGTTTTCTATTCTGACTATAAAAAAGGGCGCATCAGCGCCCTTTCCTTTTTAACATCAACGGTGCAATAAATTAGCGTTTTTTGTCGGTTAAATCCCCGGGCATAGCGCTTTGCATGCTGTGCCAGATTTCACCACTCTGACGGCCATAATCACGCACGCAATCAACAACCTGATCGTAGGCTTTCTCATCACAAATGCGTGAAAGCTTTTGATAAAAGGTGATCGCCAGTTTACGCGCTTCCGGATTCGAGAAATAATAACGGCCGACGCGAGTATATAGGCCGCGTAATCCGTTAATAATTAATCCATAAATGGGATTACCCGAGGCAAAAGCCAGACCTCGGAATATCCCATAGTCCAGTTCCATAAAAGCTTCAGCGCTATCAGAGACTTCCTGCGCTTTGGCCAGAACTTGCTGCGTCTCTTGTGGATTACGACGCATCGCTTTGCGGATAAAAATAGTCGCAATATTAGTGCGCACTGACAGCAAGTCGGCGATCAGTTGTGGCACGCTCTCGTGATCCAAGCGAGCCAGGGTTTCCAGGATATTCAATCCTGAAGTTTCCCAGAAATTGTTTACCTTGGTGGGTTTTCCGTGCTGAATTGTCAACCAACCATCGCGTGCAAGTCGCTGTAAAACTTCACGTAATGTGGTACGTGTTACGCCAATCAATTCTGAAAGTTCACGTTCAGCAGGTAGAATAGTTCCCGGTGGAAAGCGGCTGTTCCAAATACTTTCAATGATGTACTCTTCGGCGAAACCGGCAGGACTCTGCGCCTTAATAACCATGTTTTTACGTTCCGTTTAGGACTTTTTATAAGCGATGTAATTCAGCTCATCATACCAGACGAAAATGGCATGTTATAGCGCCCTTTCGGAACTTATGTTGAAACTGTGCATAGCTTGGCACTATTTCCCCGTAGTTAAGCAATAACAGAACAAATTATTCATTTAACTGGCCTTCGGTGGTCGAACTGACTAGCCTATTATATTGATTTTGTTGCATTACACTCAGGAGAACGACAGCAGCATGGATATGACTTATAAAAGCGCTTTCGTCAAAAATTTCCTCGGCCAGTCCCCGGTCTGGTACAAGTTGACGATCCTTGCCTTTCTCATTATTAATCCGTTGATTTATTTTCTAGTCAGCCCTTTCCTGGCGGGCTGGTTACTGGTAATTGAGTTTATTTTCACTCTCGGTATGGCCCTGAAGTGTTATCCGTTGCAACCAGGCGGATTGCTGGCCATTGAAGCGGTGATGATAGGCATGACCAGCGCTGAACGCATTGGCGAAGAGATTGCCTCCAATCTTGAAGTCATTCTGTTACTGATTTTCATGGTGGCTGGCATCTACTTTATGAAGCAGCTATTGCTGTTTGTCTTCACGAAATTGCTGTTAAATATCCGCAGCAAAATTGCGTTATCGCTCTCTTTTTGCCTGGCCGCCGCCTTTCTTTCCGCTTTCCTTGATGCCCTGACCGTCATTGCCGTGGTGATCAGCGTTTCCGTTGGCTTCTATTCTATCTACCACCGCGTGGCATCCAGCAACGACGAAGCCAGTGACGTCAACGACGACAGCAGCTTTACCGGGGATCAACAACGTCAGGGGATTTTGGAGCAGTTTCGTGCCTTCCTGCGTAGTTTGATGATGCATGCGGGGGTGGGTACCGCACTCGGTGGGGTGATGACCATGGTGGGAGAGCCTCAAAACCTGATCATCGCCAAATCCGCGGATTGGCAATTTGCTGATTTCTTCCTGCGTGTATCGCCCGTTTCTGTACCCGTGTTCTTCTGCGGCCTTGCAGTCTGCTTTCTTGTCGAGCGTTTTCGCTTATTCGGATATGGCGCGCAATTACCCCACCCCGTCTTTGAAGTGCTCAAGAAATATGATCAGCAAAACAGTGCCAAACGCGATAAACAAGAACGCATTAAGTTATTTGTGCAGGCGATCATTGGCGTGTGGCTAATTGCAGCGCTGGCTTTTCATCTGGCTGAGGTCGGGCTGATTGGTTTGTCAGTGATTATCTTTGCTACTGCACTTTGTGGTGTGACCGATGAACATGCCATCGGTAAAGCCTTTCAGGACTCATTGCCCTTCACCGCCTTGCTGACGGTTTTCTTTGCCGTTGTTGCGGTGATTATTGAGCAGCACCTGTTCAGCCCGATTGTACATTTCGTTCTGCAGGCTCAGCCGAGCGATCAGCTTTCACTATTTTATCTGTTTAACGGGCTGCTCTCTTCCGTCTCCGATAATGTTTTCGTCGGCACGGTGTATATCAACGAAGCTAAGGCTGCCTTGGAAAGCGGCGCTATTTCGCTGCAACAGTTTGAACTACTGGCCGTGGCGATTAATACCGGCACTAACCTCCCTTCCGTCGCCACTCCCAACGGACAGGCTGCGTTCCTGTTCCTGCTGACCTCATCTCTGGCTCCCCTTATCTGCCTCTCCTATGGCCGTATGGTGTGGATGGCGCTGCCCTATACCGTGGTCATGACCCTGACAGGTTGGCTTTGTGTTCAATATTTATTGCCTGATATGACTATCTGGTTCAGTAACATGCATTGGATCGCTTTACCCAATGTTAACGAGGTGATCCCAGTACATTAACCTATTAATTGAGAAAGAAAAGCACAGGCGATCCTTCACGGCGTCGGATTAAAGAAAATTACCTTTATCGACGCCAAAGAGTGCGGTTTATGCACTATTTTTAACTGATTTTGAAATCAACGGGCTGGCAGCTAAGATGAATTGGTTTACACTGCTTGCCAGTAGCTTACTGCATGGAAAACAAAACTATGTTGCAATACCTTAACCGTTGCTCGCAGGGGCGCGGTGCCTGGCTTCTGATGACATTGACCGCCCTGGTTCTTGAACTCGTTGCCCTTTATTTTCAGCATGTCATGTTATTAAAACCTTGCGTCATGTGCATTTATGAACGTTGCGCGCTGTTTGGCATTATGGGTGCCGGTATTGTCGGCGCAGCAGCACCTAAAACCGGATTACGCTATATCGCTATTCTGATCTGGCTTTATAGCGCGTATGAAGGTATCCGTCTTTCATGGGAACACACCATGATCCAGCTGCATCCTTCGCCATTTGCCACCTGCGACTTTGCGGCGCGTTTCCCGAGCTGGTTGCCACTGGATAAATGGTTCCCTTCCATATTTGTTGCTTCTGGTGATTGCGCGGAAAAACAGTGGGAATTCTTGAGTCTTGGGATGCCACAGTGGCTGGTCGTTGTATTTAGCGTATTTATGCTGATCGGCTTACTGGTATTGATTGCCCAGTTTGTTAAACCTAAACGTCGCGATTTATTTGGTCGCTGAGAACTTATCAAAGATTTAAAACGGAAGAGGCGCCCTGTAAGGCGCCTCTTTTTTATGCTGCATATTAACAGCAACTATTACTTTGTACGCCACAACCGCAGCTGACCGTACCAGCCACTGTCAGTTTCATATTCCTGATGGGTGCCATTAGCGTTAATGACGGCTTCAGCAGAACGACCGGTCATTGTACAGGCAAGGCTCACTTTGACATTACGTTGCCCGTTGACCAGGCGCAAATCGACATACTCGTTGAATTGCAGCGCAGCAACGACTTTCCCATCAACACGGACATACAGTGGGCAGGTTCTCTCGAAGGGAATCACAGTCCATTGATCCATCCGGTGAAGACGGACAATAGTTTTCCCCTGCCCGGCTTTATCCTGATCAGCTTTGTTCTGTTCTGGGCTCTGCGTTTTGTTGGTCTGGCTTTCAGTCACTACGGCAGACTGAAGAACTTGCGGCGCGGGCTGATAGGGATTTTTCCCCGAACAACCGGCCACCATCAACACGGCCAGTGCAATAAACGTTTTTTTCATCGTTGTCTTCCTGAATGGACGAACCCATTGATATGCAAAAATTTGATGTGCAAATCATAGCAGCGGGAGAAACTAAGGCAATGCATCATCTGCAGAATGCCGCTTTTTCATCTTTATCAAACGTAAAAACCCGCGTCAGCGGGTTTCAAAACGATCGAATTCAGCATCGTCTGGCGACTCAGTAAAAAACGCTTACCCTTCACAGATTTAGTTGTTTACTAATTCCATGGCATTAGACATAATCGCCTTCCACTTCATGTAGCAATGATTGGTAAGGCCTCGGGTGTTTACACGCTCGGGGCTTTTTCGTTTGTTTTGCTTACGTTCTGAATATCTTGCGTAGTACTAATCATTAAATAACTGAGTAATCCACCTTTAGCGCCAATGCGAGCTTCATCATTTCTGGCGACCAGATAGAAAGATGTCGCGACATCATATGGGGCTTTGCTTGAGGAAAAAACGGAGAACTGTAAGGTGGGTTTACCATTTTTGGCTGTGCAATTCAGGGCCCATTCATCGACAGTCACTTCTGAAACCTTGCATTCGTTAAGTCCGTAACTGTATGACATTTTTGAACTTACTGTACTCTTAGCATCTTTGACATAATCCGGATAACTGGATGAGCCATACTGTCCATAAGCCAATGTTGCGACAAGCAGAAGTGAGGTGCCACAGAGGTAAATACTCTTTTTGTTCATTGTCAATCGTCCATTCAACTTTGTAAATTTGAGTAGATTATACAGACTATTCTTATGTGAGATGAAACAAAAAGTATATTTTTATACAAAATCTGACAGAAGACATGAGTAATACATTAGCGTAACGATAGTAGTATTTGCTTCAATCCTCTTGCATACCAACACTGCTACAGGTGCTTGAATGATGCAGTGGCTTGCTCCATTAGCACGAATGAACAATAAGTGCATGTGCTGGAATTTGACGAGAGAGGGGTTGGTATAAAAGGTGGATATTGAAAGGAGTGAGAAAAGGCGGCTAGACGTGAAAATTTAAACGCAGGGTTTACGGGTTATGCCCCACAGACGCCCCACGTTGTTTCACAGTGATGGATTTATTCATCTACTTCAATTAGTTACTTCGCCCAACTCGGCTTATTCATGATGTGATCTTGCCAATCTTCGACATCATCTTCGCGTACAGCAATATAACGCACGGAAATGCGCTCCGTATGCATCGCCGATTTTGAGGACTTGTTGAGCAACGGGTGCCATGGCAGTAATGGCCTCCCTTCACCGATCAGACGATAGGCGCAGGTTGGCGGTAACCAGTCAAAAGTGGTGAGATTTTCACGCGTTAATTTGATGCAGTCCTCTTCCAATGTGAAACGGCGTTCATAATTACGGCACTGACATGATTTAATGTTCAGCTGATTGCAGGCCACGTTGGTGAAGTAGATTTCATCCGTGTCTTCATCAATCAACTTGTGTAAGCAGCACTGCCCGCAACCGTCGCATAACGCTTCCCACTCTTCATCGGTCATCTCAGACAGTTTTTTTTGCTGCCAAAAATTGGGTTCAGTCATGGTCGTATCCGGGTTAAGTAAAACGAAGGGGGCCTATATAAACACTTTAGTGCAGAGAAGCAAGTAAAGCTGCCCAAAAAAATCCTGAGGCAGCTTTATTTATTGAGGCAGATCCGCATGATTTATTGAGGCAGATCCGCATGGATCAAATTACTCGGGTGCTCACGCTTTTACCCGTGACCGAAGCCTGAATGATATCACCTGCGGCCATCGGGCCGACGCCTTGCGGCGTCCCCGTAAGAATGATATCTCCGGCGCGCAAAGTAAAGAAACGGCTCATGTAGGCGATAAGCGGTAGAATTTTGGTCAACATATCACGGGTGTTACCACTCTGGCGCACTTCACCATTAACGATGAGTTGTAAATCCGCAGCCTGTGCGTCTCCAAACTCATTGACAGGAATGAAACCGCTGATCGGACAGGACCCATCAAACCCTTTGGCTTTTTCCCAAGGCTGACCCGCCTTTTTAAAACCGGCCTGCAGGTCACGCAGGGTTAAATCCAATGCCACACTATAACCTGCGATAGCATTGTCCACCCGATCTTCGCTCGCATGCTTAAGCGGCGTACCAATTAACACCGCCAGTTCAATTTCATGATGAACCGATCCCAGGTTTGCAGGAATAGCGATCGGCTGGCGGATATCACAAAGTGACGTCTCCGGTTTAATGAATAATACCGGCTCAGCAGCGACCTGGCTGCCCATCTCTTTGATGTGATCGGCATAATTACTGCCAACGCATACCACTTTATTCACGGGAAAATCCAGTAAAGCGCCGTTCCAGTCTCTATGTTGATACATGGGAAACTCCTGAAAAAGTCCGTTAACCACCGAAAGGATTTTTACCTGCCGGTGCCGGCGGCAATGTGTTCGCAGGTGCTGATTCAGGTTGTCCCGGACTTGCTGAAGGCGTCTGGGCCTGAGCCGGTTTCGCTACAGCAGCATCTGCCATCATACCGATGCTAAGTGCGAAATAGGTCGAGCGGTTCCATTTCATGATGGTGCGGAAATTATCATAAACCAGGAAGGCACGCCCTTGCAGATCATCGGGAGTGATAATCCATGCTCGGGTTGCTGTCGAGGTCAGCGCACTCCCATCGGCCTGTGTTACGCCTTTCTGTTGCCAGTAACTGGCAGGATGCATCTGGTTGTTCTTCAGTCCGGTCAGAGTGGTATCGAAACCTGCGGGCAGTTTCACTTCCTGACCCCAGCCCTGCCCCCCTTTCCAGCCTTCGGTTGAAAGGTAGTTAGCAGTTGAAGCAAAAACGTCACTGGTGTCATTCCAGATATCAATTTTCCCGTCGCCGTCGCCATCAGCACCATAATTCAGGTAGGACGTCGGCATAAACTGTGACTGCCCCATAGCGCCGGCCCATGAACCTTTCATCATGTCACTGGTGGCATGGCCGGAATCGACAATTTTCAATGCCGCCATCAACTCTTTAGTAAAGAAGGCTTCACGTCGCCCCTCAAAGGCCAGGGTAGCCAGAGCAGAGAAGACATCCTCTTTCCCCTGAATTTTACCGAAGTTACTTTCCATGGCCCACAGTGCAACAATGTACTGCGGTTGCACCCCATAACGATCGCTGGTCTGTGTCAGCGCGGACAGATTATCTTTATATTGGATCCTGGCCTGCTCGATTTTTGCCTGTGGCATCACCCGGTTCAGGTAGTCATCAAGGGTGATTTTCTTTTCCAGCTGATTACGGTCGGAGTTAATAACGCGATCAATAAAGTGTACGTTGGCAAAAGCGCTGTCGATAGTTTGTTGGCTAATCCCCTGCTGACGGGCCTGAGTTTTAAGTTGTTCGACATAAGCCGGGAATTCAGCCGGATCACGTCCCTGCTCGGCCAGCGTGGTTTTGGCAGGTTTTTCAACGGCAGGTGCCTGCGCAGTGGTTGCTGGTGCTGCATTCTGAGATTCCGTGGCCACGCTCTCTTTTGCACAACCACTTAAGATCACACTGGTCACTAACACGGCCAATACCGACAATTTCATCACTTCATTCCTTATTATTTCTATGGCTCTGGATTGTCATCAACCTGAAGGAGCCCAGAGATGAATGCAAGACGACGGCTCCGAATTTACAAAAACACACCAATAACGGACGACTTCGCTTTATTTTTCGCCGTTTTGTAGGTGCATATTCAATAAACTTTCTACTGGCGGTGGTACCTGCAAATAATAACCCTGCTCTTCGAGGGACTGTTTTACTTTCTCAATATCCGCAGTGGCTAACTTTTCGCGCTGACCAAGGTTTATCACCATTGAGAACTGTGGCTTACCAAAACCTTGCATTAATTCCTCAGGAACTCGGGAGAAATCGTCTTTTTTTTCGACATACAGGTAAGTCTGGTCACGTTTGTTACTTCTATAGATGGCACAAAGCATATTTTTAACTCTAATTTATTGAAACGGCGGCTTGCCTAGATATAACTGTAACTATAACATGCTTACCGTACATCGGAATATCGCCCCCCGAATGGTATTCCGGGGATTAAAAGTTGCTGAGACTGAGTCAGGATAGATGTCACAATCGCCAATAGAACTAAAAGGCAGCAGTTTTACCTTATCGGTTGTTCATTTACATAGTTCACAACCAGAGGTTATTCATCAGGCATTGCAGGAAAAAGTGGAGCAAGCTCCTGCTTTTCTCAAAAATGCCCCTGTTGTTATCAACGTCGCTGCGCTAACAGGCGAAGCGAACTGGAAAGACATTCAACAGGCTGTTGCTTCTGCTGGTTTTCGCGTTGTAGGCATCAGTGGTTGCAAAGATGAACGGCAGAAGCGCGCTATTTCCCGCACCGGTTTACCGTTGCTGAGTGAAGGCCGTGCGCAGCGAATTGCCGCAGAGCCGCCGGTACCGGTTGTACCGGACAATGCACCAGCCAAAACCCGTATCATCAGCACGCCAGTCCGTTCTGGCCAACAGATTTATGCCCGTAACAGCGATCTCATTGTGACAAGCAGTGTCAGCGCCGGTGCGGAACTTATTGCCGATGGCAACATCCACATATATGGCATGATGCGAGGCCGTGCACTGGCCGGCGCCGCAGGTGATGCAAATTGTCAGATATTTTGCACGCACCTGGGAGCTGAGCTAGTCTCAATCGCAGGGCAGTACTGGTTGAGTGATCAAATCCCGTCCGATTACTTCGGACAGGCAGCACGCCTCAGCCTGTTGAATAACGTGTTAACCATACAACCTTTAAACTAAGCCCTTTTGACAAGGAATCCTTTCATGGCACGCATTATAGTTGTTACATCGGGTAAAGGGGGCGTTGGCAAAACCACTTCAAGCGCAGCCATTGCTACCGGTTTAGCTCAAAAAGGCAAGAAAACCGTGGTCATCGACTTTGACATCGGTTTGCGTAACCTTGATCTGATCATGGGCTGTGAACGCCGCGTTGTGTATGATTTCGTCAATGTTATCCAGGGTGATGCCACGCTGAACCAGGCGCTAATCAAAGATAAACGCACCGACAATTTATTTATTCTTCCGGCTTCACAAACGCGTGACAAAGATGCGCTGACGCACGAAGGCGTAGAAAAAATTCTTAACGACCTGAATGAGATGGGATTCGATTTCGTGGTCTGTGACTCACCAGCAGGTATCGAAACCGGCGCGCTGATGGCGTTGTATTTCGCTGACGAAGCCGTGATCACCACTAACCCGGAAGTCTCTTCAGTTCGTGACTCAGACCGCATTTTGGGTATTTTGTCTTCTAAATCCCGTCGTGCGGAACAAGGCTTAGAGCCGATTAAAGAACATCTGCTTCTTACCCGTTATAACCCGGGCCGCGTTAGCCGCGGGGACATGCTCAGTATGGAAGATGTCCTTGAAATTCTTCGCATTCCGTTATTGGGTGTGATCCCTGAAGATCAGTCAGTACTGCGTGCGTCCAACCAGGGCGAGCCGGTCATTCTGGACCAGGAATCCGATGCGGGTAAAGCGTACGATGACACCGTCAGCCGTCTGCTTGGTGAAGAACGTGCGTTCCGTTTTATTGAAGAAGAGAAGAAGAGTTTCCTGAAACGCCTTTTTGGGGGATAAACCATGGCCTTGTTAGATTTCTTTCTGTCCCGCAAAAAGCCGACAGCCAATATAGCCAAGGAACGGCTACAAATCATCGTAGCAGAGCGACGCAGGGGGGACAGTGAGCCCTCCTATTTGCCGGAGCTCAAGCGCGATATCCTTGCGGTGATTTGCAAATATATCAAGATTGACCCTGAAATGCTCCAGGTCCAGTTTGAGCAAAAAGGTGATGATATTTCGGTGCTTGAACTTAACGTGACGCTACCGGAATCGGAAGAAACGCCTAAATGACAGAGATGGAACTGTTCTGTTTGAAGGTGTTATCTTCAAAATAGTGGCCCCCTGATCTTCAGGGGGTAACTGTATAAATATACAATATCCATTCCCTACAGGTTCTCTACTCAAGATTGTTTACCTTTATTCCACGCCGCTAATTCTCCTAAAAGATAATTGAGACTCCTCTCATATGATGTCGTTCAACACATCTCTATCTTGTTATGCCAGGTTGTAATCAATAGAATCCGACTGCCCTTCTATTTACCTTACTTTGCTAAACAATAAAAAAGGCAGAACGCTGTCTGCCCTTATGATTATTTTGACGAATAGAAGTAAGAATCGCGGTTAAATTTTAATACTCTTCAAGTATTGTATTTAATTTATCGGCCAGCAGCTTTCCACGCCATCCGCTTATAAGTTCTGGCAAATGTTCTTTGGTTTTTAGTTGCCAATGCCAGTTTAACAACTGGTTAATTTGGCGGCGTGAGGCCAATAATTCCACACTAAGCCCGCTCTCTTCGCTAACGGCTTGGATCAACGCCTTAATATCTTTAAATACTTTGCGATATCCCGGCTGGTCAATCAGGTTTGACAGCGGAGCCGGAAGTTCTGACTCATCCATTTCATTGGCTTCAGCGACCAATGCTAACAGTGTGCGCCCGTGATAACGGATCTCTGGCCCACTCAGACCAAGGGCCTCAAGCTCACCCAGCGACGTTGGCTGGTAACGAGCAACCTGCCAGAGGTTTTCTTCCCTAACCACAAAGTTCACAGCTAAATCGCGTTGGCGAGCCTGGGTTAAACGCCAGGATGCCAGCTTCTGCAAACAGGCCAGCTGACGTGGACGCAGCTGAAAAGCATTACTGATATCCAGATAGGCCTGTTCAGGCTGCAGCACCTCTGCACGACGGCGACACAATGCCAGACACTCATCCAGTGCCGCATTCATCCAACCTGCTTCTTCGGTCTCACGCATCAGTTGTTTAGCCAGCGGCAATAAATACCAAACATCGGCAGCAGCATATACACACTGTTTTTCGCTCAGAGGTCGAGCAATCCAGTCGGTGCGTGATTCACTTTTATCCAGCTCAACGCCTGTCGTTTCCTGTACCAAACGAGCAAAGCCGCAAGAAAGCGGGCGACCGCTGAAAGCAGCCAGAATTTGGGTGTCAATCAAGGGAACGGGCATGACGCCGAAGGCATTGAGAAACACTTCAAGATCTTCGCTGCCCGCATGCAGGAACTTCACTACATCCGGGTTAGTTAACAGATCGATAAAGGGTTGCCAGGCAGTGATTGGCAAAGGGTCGATTAGGGTCAGTGTTTCACCATCAAACAGTTGGATCAGGCCCAACTGCGGGTAGTACGTGCGGGTTCTGACAAATTCGGTATCAAGGGCAATCTGGCTATGCGCCCGCGCATGAAGACAAACTTGCTCCAGCGCGTCGTTGGTAGTGATTAACTGATAGTTCAAACTTTGATTCTCTTCTTCATATACCCGCCATTCACAGGGATGGCCTGGGCATCATTGCGTTATTACGTGACAACGCCGGACTTTGCCGGCGTTGTATGAGTCTGCTCAGGTAAAACCTGCCTGCATGTTGCTACGCTGCGTTCTGCGCTGCATCCGGCTTAGGTTTATTCTGTTCATCACGAAGCTCACGGCGAAGGATTTTGCCCACGTTCGATTTTGGCAATTCATCGCGGAACTCAACAATTTTCGGCACTTTATAGCCTGTCAGCATCCTTCGACAGTGAGCCAGCAATTCTTCACTGGTGAGCGAGGGGTCTTTCTTCACCACGCAAATCTTGACGATTTCACCGGATGATTCACTCGCTATACCGATGGCCGCCACTTCAAGCACTTTCTCATGCTGGGAGACAACCTCTTCAATCTCATTAGGGTAAACATTGAAACCTGAAACCAGGATCATGTCTTTTTTACGATCTACGATACGTAGAAAGCCCTGCTCGTCCACTGTAACGATATCACCGGTTGAGAGCCAGCCATCTTTTAATACCTCGTCAGTGGCGGCCGGACGTTGCCAGTAACCGAGCATCACCTGCGGCCCGCGGATCAGCAGTTCACCGGGTTCACCGTCTGCCACTTCATGACCATCATCATCGACCAGTTTCACCTCAGTTGAGGGCACCGGCAAGCCAATGCTGCCACTATAGTGTTTCAAATCATACGGATTACCGGCTACCAGCGGTGAGCATTCTGTCAGACCGTAGCCCTCAAGCAAATGCTTGCCAGTGAGTTTTCCCCATTTATCCGCCACTGATTTCTGCACCGACATTCCACCGCCAACTGATAAACGCAGCGTGGAAAAATCCAGCTCGCGAAAATCTTCATTATTAAGCAGCGCGTTGAATAAAGTATTCACCCCGCTGATGGTAGTGAACGGGTATTTTGCCAGCTCTTTCACCATTCCCGGAATATCGCGCGGATTGGTAATGAGCAGGCTGCGACCACCCAGTTCAATAAACAGCAGGCAATTCACGGTCAACGCGAAGATATGATAAAGCGGGAGCGCGGTGACCACCAACTCATGGCCCGGTTGCAGCAACGGCGAATAAGCCGCCTTTGCCTGTTCGAGATTGGCCTGCATATTACGGTGAGTCAGCATCGCCCCTTTCGCCACCCCAGTGGTGCCACCGGTATATTGCAGGAAAGCCAGGTCACTGTTAATCACATCCGGCTTGATGTACTGCATGCGACGCCCCTGCTGGAGCACGCTGCGAAACGAGATGGCATTGGGCAGATGATACTTCGGCACCAGTCTTTTGACATATTTGACGACGAAATTAACCAGCGTTCCTTTGGCAGCAGAAAGCTGGTCGCCCATGCGGGTCAGGATCACATGCTTAATCTGCGTTTTGTAGACGACTTTCTCCAAAGTATGGGCAAAGTTCGACACAATAACAATCGCACTGGCGCCGCTGTCATTGAGTTGATGCTCAAGCTCACGCGGGGTGTACAGCGGATTGACGTTGACCACCACCATACCGGCACGTAACACGCCGAATAGGGCTATCGGATACTGCAACAGATTCGGCATCATCAGCGCGACACGATCGCCCTTCTTCAGCCCTAATTCATTTTGCAGGTAAGCAGCAAATGCGCGGCTACGCTCTTCAAGTTTACGAAAGGTCATAACCTCGCCCATGTTGATGAATGCAGGACTGTCTGCATAACGCAGCGCGGCATTCTCAAACATCTCCACCAGCGAGCTGTAGCGGTCCGGGTCGATGTTCTCAGGAACATCCGATGGGTAACGTTTTAGCCAAACCTTTTCCAAGGTAATACTCCTGAAATCATGTGTTGCTGCCATCTCAATGTGACGAGTTTTATCACGTCTTTAACAATATTTTAACTCAGCTTACCAGTTGCGTTTTAAACAATGTTTAGGTTGAGAGGCCGGTCACTAATTTTACTGAGCCTCCATGGCCCAAAAAAGAAAAAGGCGGCCAGAGCCGCCAAGGATAACCACTTATAAATCATTAAGTTACTGTATTTTATACGCTGTGTGAGCATGAAACTGCATGACAAAGCTTGGTGTAGCTAGTGTGTTTGGGTCATTTTGTGGATCAAGAGGCCTTAATGATTGTGATGGCAGCAGCTTTAAATACAGCCCAAACTACACCGCCAAGTCCAGCAAGAATAACCCCTCCAATTGGAACAGCAACTTTCCAAATCAATGTTGATTGCAGTGCCTTGATCTCTTTCGTTGATTTTTCTTTGGCAGCTTCAATCTTTGCAGTTAAATCAGTTTGCGTTGCTTGGATAGACGTTGATAGATCATCACGTGTTTTTTGCACCGATGCAGTCAGTTCATCTCGTGTTTTTTGGACCAACACTGTTAGTTCATCTCGCGTTTTTTGAACTGATGCTACTAATTCGTCACGAGTTTTTTGAACCCCCTCGCTGAGTTGCCCATTATTATTCTGAATTGACAGCAGCAGTTCATTACGAACATGTTGAATACTATTCAAGTGCTCGTTGCGAGTATCTTTAATTTCACTGACCAACTCCGCACGTAAAGTCTGGTGCTCAGTTTTAAGGGTTTCGATATCTGAACGGGTCGCATAGTTAGAAAGAATGACTGCTACATTTACATCAATTTTCGTAGTATTTTCTTCAAGTTTTTCAACGCGTTTCTCTAATCTATCAAACATATCCCCATCCCCCGGCCCACCTGGTCTTCGAATGTCTTTATCTTCAATAGTATCACGAAATAGTTGCGTTAGATTTCCAACGGTGTCCTCAGAAGCTTTATGATTCATTCTGCATTATCTCCCTGAATAGCTCTCTTCTGTTGTTCGTGCCATCTAACGACATTCCTCGAACGATAGAGGCTAGTATGACCACAATTCAAACAAATCACGCGATATTCATAATCACTCAAGGTATTTCTAGTTGATTGCCCTAATTTATAAAATTTGACATAACGGTGAATAACTGGCTCACCCGTTTCTCCATCAACTTCATCTCTTGAGATTATGCCTCTTTCTGGTACTCGCAGTTTTACACTCCCGCAAGACAAACAATGACGGCTAGCGTTTTTTGCTAAGAGAAAACTCGCAAATATTTCAGTAGTTATTTCCTTAAGAGTCTTTTCAAGTTTCTTTTGCGCCTCTTTATTAGCACGTTCCTTTTTATGATTTTCCTTTTTTAGATAAGCCTCTAATGCCTGTTCTACAAGTTTCTCGTCCATTTTGAGTCCTTATGCTAACGGGTTAAACCTTACAGCATCCATCAAATAGTCCGGCGCAAAGTGCGCATAGACCATTGTTTGAACGATATTGGCATGACCTAAAATCTTTTGAAGTGCCAGAATATTGCCGCCGTTCATCATAAAATAGCTGGCAAAAGTGTGGCGTAAAACGTGGACAGCCTGCCCTTTGGGAAGGTCTGGTGCTACGCTTTTAAGTTGTTTCACGACGTTCACATAATCAACATCAGGGAAAAGTACACGGCGCTTATTTCCTGTGATCTGCTTGAATAGCTCGTCAGATATCGGGACTGTTCTATTTTTACCATTTTTGGTATCTACAAACGTGACGCGGTCACGTATAGCATGTTCGCTTCGCAGCTCTGCTGCTTCACTCCAGCGGGCACCGGTAGAAAGACACAGCTTTACAACCAGCAGGTCATCGCCTTTCAGCTTCTTTAACAACCCTTCAATTTCATCTTTCCGCAGGAAGCCCATTTCAGAACCCGTTACACGGATTTTCTTAAACTTCGACATCGGGTTTTCGTTATGGAAAAGCCCTAACGCGATCAGTGAGCCAAATACGCTACTTAGTCTTTCCTGCTCGCGGTTCACCGTTGTGGACTTGATACCCTTAAGCAATCTCTTAGAACGAAAATCTGAAAAGAAGGCATGATTGATTTGGTCGGCACGTGGATGCCCCATCATTTCATCCATGATTTCCAGCTTTCTTTTTGATGCTTCGCCATCTTTAAGAGTCTGCCCATGATGTAGCCACCAAAGGTTTATCAGTTCCAGAAGTTGCCGGCGGTCCGCTGGTTTACCTACCCAATCTTTATTATTTTGGGTGGCAATGATCCAACGCTCATATTGCTGGGCTTCAGATTTGGTCGCGAACCTTTTACGGATTCGTTTCCCTTCACGACCCTGCGGGCGAACATCGACCATCCACCCTTCAGCACCCAGTGATTTAATACTCATTAGGAATTCCTCAGATCACATCAAGAAGTGAACGTTTTCCATTGTTCTTCACTAATGATTTTAAGATTTATTCCCTTCTGATCCCGATACTCCACAGCCTTTTCGATTTTTCGGCCAGAGCTTTGATAGACCCAGTCTTTCGAGCTTAATGTGCCAACAATCAGATAATTTAATTTCTGATTGATGCTACCGGTTATAACCCCGCCAGCAGCGATAATTTCGGCCTCACATGCTTTGCGCTTCCCACATAAAAATGTTCCAGTGAGACAAATGTTCGCATCACGTAATTCAAGCGACTCAATTTTATCTATTGGTAACCTTGTAGCCAGGCCATCAACAGCACCGCTCTCAATATCACAACCAGTGTAATCAATAAGGGCCAGTTTCAAGGAGGCGCGTTCTTCGGGAGTAATCACACCATCTTTCAGGATTTCTTTAACTAACGCGTAGAGTTCTTTACCAGGGTAATTGTCTTTCAGCATTCCATTACTGGTGAGCCACCAGTCTAAAAAACGGATTTCTGAATCATGCAATTCATGATTGGCGATCATCCCTTTGCAAAGCCCTTCTAACAGATGCTTGTCAGATTCTGTAGAAAAGAGATCTAGCTCTGGTAAATCAAGAAGTTGCTGTTGAATTTTAAGTAAGTCTTCTTTCAACTCTGCAAGTTCATCGGGCGTGATGACACCATCTTCAAGAATATCTGCAATCCTAGCTCGAATGGCCTTTACACAGTAGTTTTGGCTTATAGATTCCGACTCTAAAAGCCAGGTATCCAAGAAAATCATTTCCTTAGCATCGATTACACCATCACTAAGAATGCCTTCAATCATGTTAATTAAGTTAATAAGTAACTTGTCTTTGTTGCGTGCATAGTTAAATTTGCTGAAATTACTATCCATGTTGAATCACCATAGTTAATCAAAAATTTAAACTCTGGGTTGAGGCTCTATTTTGGCCCCGTTATTCCCAAAAAGTCCTTTCAAAGCAAATGCCACCACGTCCCCAAAAGATTGCGATTTTTTGAGCTATCAGCCAACCTTCTGGCCGTTTTGGGAGCTGGATGCGTCGCCTTGCCCATCATGTGAGAGAACCGGCGATATCTGTCCTATCTCCGGTGCTGTATCTCCAGTCATTAACCACATCGTGTATTTTTTGAACTGCGCATTCGTTGTTATTTTCATCAACGTGCTCCCTCCTGGTTCAATAATCCCTGTTTCGTACTTTTTTACTGTGCTTATCGATATCCCAGTAACCGCGCAAAAATCACTTTGGCTCAGGCCCTCAGCCTTACGGATAGCCTTCACTTTCTCACTTAGATCACTTGACATGGTTCATTCCTATGAACTATCTTCTCAATGGTTCATAGAGATGAACCTTGAAATAGCAAAAAACTGCGTGATCTAAAAGGATAGCATTCATGGTTAAAAAACTGAAAAAGAACGCGTTTGTTCCAGACATTGCCAAGTTTCCCTTGGACTATCCGTTCGGTGACAAGCTGTCTGAATCTATTGCGGAATATGCAGTGAGGACTGGTAAGAACGCGGGGACCTTGCGTTGGCAGGCTGATACAGGACGTTTGCCAATTATCCAACGTCAGCCAGGTGCGAAACGCGAAGTAAATCTTTATGCGATCTACCTGAATACTCGTTACAAGGCAGAACGCTACGTCGAGATGATGAATTAAGGAACGGTGATGATTCATTCAATCAAAGAAGTGAGCCGTCATTCTTCAATCTATCGCAGCTTCTTAATCGTTCGTCGCCCGGCAACAGTTATAAACAAGCTTACCCGCTACGAAGTAACCCTGAGTGAACAGTCTTTTGGGTTATTCGATGCACAGGCCCAAGCGACTGGCTACATAGACGAACTGCACGAACAGAAGGAGAGCGCCGCATGACAGCCCCATTTTATGCAGCTGCAAATCGGATTTTGAGCATGTACGACCAACGCCAATTAGTTGCACCAACAAAAACGGCAGCGCATTCACCTGCCGAACGTTACTGGGCATGTGAACGGCTTCTTGATTTGGCAGGTGCGGCAGCTTACGCAGGCAGCAAAGAAGCGACGGTCATTAAAGCCGCAGCTGAACTTTGGGAGAACTCAGAACGTATTCCCTCCCGCTTCCCCGATGATTTACACGAGGTCCATGTATGACAACTGCACAATGCCCATCCCTCGCGATCATGCTGCGCCAAGGCCAGCAAATTACTCACCGAGCGCATCAGCGTGGATGGTTAGAAACTCCTGACGGTCGCCACTTTCAGCCGAAAGCCACCGAAGTGCAGTTCATCAAGGGACGCCGTTTACCGTTTATGTCTCGTCCTATGAATAAACCCCGCTGGTTCGCCAGGTTAATGGGTATTTTTGCGTAGTCAGTTGATTGGGGGATTTATGCCGACATCAGATAACCACCAAATCGAGCCGCTACCTTTTAAAGATTTTCAGGTAAAGGCCCGTCAACTTTTTAAGCGTACTGAAAACACCGCTTGCCGCCGCTTCAATGCTGGCAGTGATGATTTCAAATTCGTAGTGCTAACCCTGTCTAACCGCCGCAACGCGAAGCTTTTTTCGCCATCGGATATCGGGAAACCCTTCGAGGCTTTCAGTGACTACCAGCGGGAAAAGATAATCGACGCAATGAATAGCCTTTCGAAATGGGGCCACGGATTACCTAACTACATTTCAGCTTCTGACCGAATTCTAGAAATTTAAATACAGCACGAAAATTATACAGGCGCTCACACGTCGGGCTTTCTGCACCCTGAAAACAGCAATCTGATGGTGATAAAGTGTTTAACAGCACATTAAAAAAAGATCACAACAGGGGCCGCATGGCCCCAACTTCCCCGCCATCTTTTAGCCCTGGAAAGCCCGACAGCTTCACCGGGGCTTTTGCGTGGAATAAACCCTTAGCAGCGATCGGCGTCGATATGACACCGGCACCTGTCGCCCTCGAAAATATCATCGAATCACACCCCGCCGTCGTCGCACACCTCAAACGCCTGGAGAAAAAAGGCGTTAACGAGCTTGCCGAAGGTAGCCAGGTTTTACATGACCTACTAAAAACCCGCGCAGCCATTGAGCGCAGCGTCTTTGAGCGTGAGCAATCCACCTGGTCAGAGTCGCCGGAAAGCGTGGAAGCCAGATTCCTGCAACAGCCATTTTTCATCCGATCACCCTACCAGAATAAAATTACCTGGCTTCGCGCCAATCGCGGGACTAAGCACACCAATGCGTTTTTAATGGGTACCATTAAGAATGCACTGTTGCGCCTGGACGCCGTTCGCAAATACCACGGCGTCAGCACCGGCCACGATTCTGAATTTATCGCCTATTACCGCCCGTCGTATTGCCACCTGGCCGAGTTCACTAAACCCAGGGTGAAAAACCTGGCGAACGAAGTCGCCGGGCGCCTGAACGAAATGTTCACCACAGCCATTGATGAACGCGGAGGCGATGCCGCCGCCTTGCCTGATGATGAACTGCTATTTATCTATCGCCATATGGCCGTTGAAGTTCACGCGCTGCGCGTGCGGCCACCGTACTGGAAAGAGCTTAAACCACTGTTTGCACCGGTAGAATTGCCCCCGGAACCTCTCAACCGTTCGGTCTTTGTGTCCGCAATGGCCCGCCTGATTAATCCAGAATGGTGGGAGCGCCAATTCTGGCGCCTGCGTTGTGACTGGCGAGAGAACCAACTCCGCGCAATCGGCAGCATCCACAAACGTGCAACGCCGTACATTAGC
>CAMLBO010000059.1 GCA_946478305.1 uncultured Enterobacterales bacterium | reverse complement strand
CTTTGGAATCCTGCGTTTTTTTGCTGCTATCACACCGCAGCTACGCAGGTCACAATGGCCGTGTTTCAGGTGCCACAGTGATAGCCGCAAAATGTCGCCGCTTAGGCGGTGCCTTCGCTGCGGGTTCGAGCCGCAGGTCTCGAACCTCTTGCTCAGCGCCATTTTTGAATGCGGCCCAGGCTTTTTTAAAAGACAAAAGCAGACCAGGTTTTATCTTTTGATTTACATAGCCGCTAAGGCGCAGTCAAAAATGACACCGGATGAGAGGTTCGAGAACAAAGGCTCGAATCCCGAAATACGGGAACGGCGAAGCCGTGACATTTTACGCCTCCCTTGGGCCAGTATGAGCGGCGAGCCCACGGTCTTGAATTTGAATTTAAAGATGAAATTGAAAAAGAAAACAGTTAGGGAGTTTTCCCTTCCCCACCTGTTATGCACGGCAATTTCTTCGTCTGCTATGCTTTGAAGCTAATCACCCCTCAAGGATCCGACATGTTTTCACGTAAAATGATGTTAAAAACCGCCACGGCCGTTGCGCTAACCGCCTGGTTACCGCTGGCAAACGCGGCAGGTATCTTTACCCTTTCCTCTGCGGACTTTAAAGATGGCGAGATGCTGGCGCAAAAATTCGCCGGGAATATAAAAGGCAATGCCTTCTGCACCGGAGAAAATATCTCTCCTGCGCTGAACTGGGAAAATATCCCTGCTGGGACCAAAAGTCTGGCGCTGACGCTGGTTGATCCCGAGGGCCGCGGCGGTCTGGGGGTTAATCATCTGGTGGCTTACGGCATTCCGCCTGATGCCAAAGGCTTCGCGCAGAACGATCTGTCGGCCGGGAAAGGTTTTGTTGGCGGAAAAAGCACTCAGGGTAACGGCCACTATAATGGCCCCTGCCCGCCGGTCAGCGCAGGGGTGCATCACTATACCTTCACGCTGATCGCCACTGATTTAGCCCCAAAAGACCTGCCGGCAGGCTTAACCCGTGAGCAACTGTTCGAAAAACTGGAAGGTCACAGCAAAGGTGCAGCCGGTATCATCGGGCGTTTCGGCAACAAGTAAGTTATAGGCGGACGCTCACGCCGTCCGCCATAACGTTTTCTGCCGCACCAGCAGATAAACACCGGTAAATATCTGCCAGAAAGTGATGGAATAGACCGACCCGCGCTCAGCAAGACCGGTGGGCAGAACGCCCGTGGTCAGGATCATCACGTTAAGTAAACCGATAACCCCCAGCACCCAGCTTAAGCGGCTATAGATACGCCACTGTGGGCTGTGCCACCGACTCCAGCCTGCTGAAAGCAGCGTAAGATTCCCACCAATAATCGCCAGTACAGCGCCAAACTGATGCACTGACATATTCCCCAGCATGGCCCCCTGCGGTTCGCTGTGGAAGACAGCAATTAATACGCCCCCGACGCCGTGCAAAAGACCAAACGTCAGAAACAGTTTCCCTGCAAAACCCGTAAACAGCGGCTTTAAGCACCAGCAGGCAATCAAGAACAGCACACCTTCGATGATAAACCCGCTGTTCATAACAACATGTAAGGGGGAACACAAATCCCTCCCGTCCGTCATCACACCACACTGCGCCACACCCAGATCGCTGATGTAATTAGTGCTGTAACGATAAAAAGGAGTGTTCCAGCTTAGCGAAGCGATTTTTTCAGCCAGTAAATACACCACGCCACCGAGCATAAAACACAGCCCGCCGAGTTTTTGCCGCCGTTGCTTAATGCACATAATCAGTTACGCCCTTAAAGAAAAAGATGAAACGTTGTCACAGATTACAGGAGTTTGTGTTAAATAAGCGTGAATATGGCAACAGGTAATTTGATGCATTATTTCGCGAGGCTTTAACAAACAGTATGTTTTCTATTCCCCTTCCCTTTATGATTTCACTGCTGCTCGCCATGCTATGGTTGAGGCTGTTTTTGGGCAACGACAGTGCGCGTTATCGCTTGTTACTGCTCGTCGCAGTATGTTGGTTACTCGCGACGCTGGTTGGCATCCGCTGGACATTTCACTGTCCTGCCATTCGCTTCATTCAACCTGTTATTGCGTCTGTTTTACCGCCACTGGCGTGGTGGTGTTTTTCGAAAGCAAGATTTCAACGTGCTTCAGCACTCTGGCAAATTTCGATCCCCATCGTGTTTACGGTGTTTTCATTGCTGCCCTTAACCGGATGGAATTTTCCACTGGATGCCGCACTGGTGACGCTTTATCTGGCTTATGGCATTGCGCTGTGTCGAATCGCCCTCAGTAATCCCGCTCACTTATCCACTGTCCGGCTGTCAGACCATGCAAGAATGCGCTACAGCGTCCTGCTGACGGGATTGATTTTATGTTTTTCCGGGCTATCGGATACGTTTATTGCCCTCGATTTCGCGTTGTTTAATGGCACTCACGCCGCGCTGGTCATCACTTTCTCTCACGTCGTCGTCCTGCCGTTTCTGGCTTTCATCGTCACCATGGCGCCGCAAAGCGTGCCGTCAACATTATCTGAGCCTGAAGTTACCGACACCACGCCACAGGTCGATGAATACCAGTTAGTGGACAGATTGAAAACAGTGATCCGCGACAAGGCTCTGTTTCGTGACCCTGACCTGACGCTAGACCGCCTCTCGCGCAAAGCGGTTATCCCTGCTCGCCAAATTTCTCAGGCGGTGAATCGCGTACTCAAATGCAACGTATCACAGTGGGTGAATCGCTTTCGGGTGGAAGAAGCCTGCCGCCTGCTCGATGAAACCGATTTGCCCGTCACCACAATTATTTTCGAGTCAGGTTTTCGCACTAAATCGAACTTTAACCGTGAGTTTCTCAGGCAAACCGGCATGAATCCGGGCGATTATCGGCGCGCTAATGCGCAGGGATCACCTGTTTCAGAAACGCGATAATGAGCGTGGAAATCTGTTGATGAATTGCCTGACGATCGCGACCGTTACCGTCTTTACAGACGACGCCATCGTCGGGTGAATCCTCCTCCAGCAGTGCCACCGCTCCCGGTTTGCATAACTGCATAAAGCTAAAATGTGTGGCGTCATTGATTAACACATAACGTGTTGATGCTTTGGGCAAACCAGCAACCAGATAACCGGACTCCAGTTCCGCTGGCAGATCCGCAATGTCCACCCCCGCCGCAAGTACCAGCACGGGCACGTTAACTGCCGCAAGGCTTTGCGATGTAAAGCCTCTCGCTACGCCTAAATCTAAGGAGACAACAGCCTTCACGCGCGGATCACGCAAGTCAGCATCTAATTGAGCGACAAACTCAGGGGATTTATTGATCCCAAACTCGGCTGTTAATCCGCAGATGCGCGGATTAACGCCATGCTGGCAATCCTGCACAAATTGTTGGGTATCGAATCTCGCACCAGCCAGTTCGACGACGGTCCACCCCCCCAGTGAATGCCCTATCGCCGCGATACGCGTCTGATCAATATGTCCAGTTATGGACGGTGTGGCAATCAGCGCATCTATCACACGGCTGACATCTTTGGGCCGTTGCCAAAGTTGTTGGGCCTGCGCGGGGTTTCGGTCATGCGTCGTAGTACCAGGATGATCTGGCGCGGCAACAATATAGCCCTGCTTTACCAGCTCTGCAGCCAGCCAGTTGACGTTGCGCCAGCTCCCCCGAAAACCATGCGAGAGCACCACCAGCGGATAGGTACCTGACGCAGCTTGAGCATTTCTCGCACCATCAATCCCGACAAAAACCTGATCTTCACCGATTTTTTCGACGATATGCGTTTGAGAGGAAACCGCGGGATACCAGACACTGACATGCAGAGGGCGTGGGCTTGTTTGATCCAGCGTTGTCTCACGAAAACCGACGACATCGGCGGCACTGACCACCTGAATCAAACAAATCCACAAGAGTACTGTTGAAGAAAAACGCATAAACATAGAGACACTCCATCAAGTTATGAAGCGCCCTATATATTACTGAACTCAGGTACAGCGCGACCTGATACGCGATTCAGGTCGTTTTATTTAGAAACCGTATCCAGATAGAGCTGGCTGCCAGCGACGTTTTGACTGGCACCAGTGACATTGTCACGTAAGGCCACCAGTAATTTGCTTTGCAGAGCCACGACAAACGGTGAGTTACGCTGTAATTCACGTTGCAGGTCGGCATATCGCGTGAGGCGTTTGGCCGGGTCGGATTCTGCGGCGGCGGCACGCGTTTGTTTACTGATTTCAGGGATCACCCACTGGACGCGCTGGGCCAGCGTTTTCGGACCATCCGGCACGTTATAGGCAAAGGTACTGGCGTTGGTGTTCGGGTCCAGATAATCCGCGCCCCAGTAGGTGAAAATGGACTGGAATTTATGCGCCCGCATACGGGTCAGCACGTCACTTTCCACCAACGGATGCACCACCAGATTAATATCGGCTTTGGCGAAGCTGGCCTGCAATGACTGCGCAATATCGGAGTACGGCGGCTGGTTGATCACAATCAGGTCAATTTTAGTTCCCGGTGCAATGCCTCCTTTCGCCAGAATCGCTTTGGCTTTGGCCACATCCAGAGTAAACGGCTGGTCATCGATAGCACCGGCCAGGCCGTCAGGCAGGAAGGTCTGATGAATACCGTACTGCCCTTTAAGCAGATCCTGCGATATCCCTTTGTAATCCACCAGCCAGCGCGCCGCTTCCCACAGCGCAGGATTATTCAGCGCAGGCAGCGTGGTATCGCCGGTATTGAAGGCCAGATAGAACACTTTGGCGGCCGGGAACTGCGCCACGCGCACGCCCTTCTCTTTTTGCAGCGACGCGAACTGGTCAGCGCCCAGATCATAGGCAATATCCGCATCACCATTAAGTACCAACAGGCGGCGTGTGGCAGGATCCGCGACGTTCTTAAACAGCACGTTATCGATTTTAGCCGCAGGCTGCGCGTTCGGATTGCGTTTGAACAGCAGCGCCTCGTGCGGCACATAGTTACGCACTTCAAACGCACCGCTACCCGCAGAACGTGAGCGCAACCAGCCGTTGCCGAAGTCGTTATTTTGAGCATGAGACTGCACCAGTTTGCTGTCGACAATTGCCGCCACCGGCGCGGTCAGCACGCGCAAGACCAGTTCACTGCCAATATCCGCAGGCCAGCTCAGTTGAAGTTTATCGTCGCCCACTTTTTTAAACTGCGCATCGACGTTATCCGGCGTCCAGCCCAGTTCACCTAAAATAAACGACGGACTTTTGTTGAGTTTGACTGCGCGGCTCAGGGAATAAATCACGTCATCCGCCGTTACCGGGTTACCACTGGCGAACTTCGCCCCCGGCTTGATGGTGAAAATCAGGCTGTGTTCGCTGTCGCCTTTCGCCCATGCCGAAGCGACATCCGGGTCCAGCGTGTCCGGGTGCTGACGGTCAGGCGCAACCAGCTGCTGATATAAATTGATTAAATTGCCGGAACTCACCGTTTCAAAACTTTCGGCCGGGTCCAGACTGATGATTCCTTCGAGGGATCCAGCCACCACCAAAGTATCTTTCGGCGTTGCCGCATGAGCACTGAACGCCGCGGCAACGGCCAGAAAAAGTAAAGAAGGAAGACGTACTTTCATTGAGGGTAACTCCGGAAATTAGGTTGTTTTCCGAGTGTAAATACACTGGCGTGAAGCCAGAACGATGAAATTAAGCTTTATAATTTAGGAAAATAGCTAAGCGGGAGAAAGGTGGCGACCTTTTTGGTCGCTTTTAAAATCAAATTCAAATACAAGGTCGTGGGCGTCGGCCCACACTGGCAGATTTGGGGTTGCGGCCTGAACTCGCTTTTTAATTCAAGGTCAAGGTCGTGGGCTCGCCGCCCACACTGGCCCAAAGGGTTTTAAACGAAACCCTTTGGAATCCTGCGTTTTTTTATGTGGCTCCTCCAGCTACGCGGGTCACAATGGCCGTGTTCCAGGTTTCACCGCGACAGCCGCAAAATGTCAGCCCTGACGGGCTTCCCGGCTGCGGGTTCGAGCCAACGGCAAAGATGTTGTCTCTCCACCGACTTGCCGGTGACATTTTTGAACGCGGCCGAGGCTTCATCAAATTCAAAACCGACAGAGTATTTGTCTTTAAAAATGCCTCTGCCGCGTTCAAAACGACGTCGAGTAAGAGGCGCAAAACCGCGAGTCTTTTTACGCGGGTTGAAGCCCGAACGGAGAGAACCGCGTAGCGGCGGAGTTTGCGGCTATCACTTTGGCAACTGAAACACGGCCATTGTGACCTGCGCAGCGGTTGTTTTAAAAAAACGCAGGGGTCCAGGGGAGGCGCGTTTACGCCTCCCTTGGTCGGTGTGGGCCGACGCCCACGGTTTTGAAGTTGAATTTGAATTTGAATTTGAATTTGAATTTGAATTTAAAGATTGAAAGCCAGTTTGGGTGGCAACCCAATATCACCCGACGATATGTCCCCTCTCCATATGTACCGCCCTGTCACACATATGGTCGATCACATCAGCATCATGACTCACCAGCAACATGGTCAAGTCTCCTGCGGATTTCAGATCATTGAGCAGGTTGAGGATTTCGGCCTGCACGGACATATCCAGCGCAGAGGTCGGTTCATCAAGCAACAGCAGTTTGGGCTTGAGCAATAGCGCACGCACAATCGCGACGCGCTGGCGCTGACCGCCGGAGAGCTGGTGCGGGTAACGGTTCATCAGAACCGGGTCGAGGCCGACCTGACGAAAACCTTCGGCCATTTTCTGCTCGATATCTTGCTCTTTGAGGATCTTCAGCGGCTCGGCCAGCGTGCGGCGCAGCCGGTGTTTCGGATGCAGCGAAGCGTAAGGGTCCTGAAATACCATCTGCACATCGCGGCGCAGGCTGCCGGTGAAAGGTTTTCCCGGCGTCAGCGGTTGACCGAGCAGCGTCAGGCTGCCGTCCCACTGGCCGTTCAGCCCGGCCAGCACCCATAACAACGAGGACTTGCCACAGCCAGAGGGGCCGACCAACCCGAAGCATTCGCCCTGATTGATGGTCAGATGGACATCGTGCACTACGGTGCGCACATCATAACCCTGGCGATGCGATACGCTGAGATGCTGCAGTTCGGCGACAGGCTGGGTCATGGCTGTGACTCCTGTGAGGATGCGTGTTTAAGCGACGCCAGTAACGCCCTGTCGAGTACCGGCAGGCGCTCACCGTGGGTGGCTTTGCTTGGGCGGCACGACCACAACGTTTGAGTATAGGGATGTGTGGCGTGTGCCAGTTGGTCGGCAGGAAGTTCGTCCAGCAGATCGCCCTTGTACATCACCAGCACGCGTTCGCAGAAATGCGAGACCTGCTGCAAGTCATGGCTGATGAGAATCAGTCCCATGTTGCGCTGTTCGACCAGACGTTCGATCAGCGCCAACACCTGCTCACGCATGTCGAAATCCAGTGCGGACGTCGGTTCATCGGCAATCAGCCACTGCGGGTCGTTAATCAGCGCAATGGCCAGCATCACACGCTGCCCCATGCCGCCGGAAAGCTGATGCGGATACTGCCCGCACAACCGCTTGGGGTCAGGCAAACCGACCGCATTCAGCATATCGAGCACTTTCTCCTGCCGCGCTTTACGTCCCAGACGGGTATGCAGACGCAGTGGCTCCTCCACCTGCCAGCCAATCGGGCGGGCCGGATTGAGCGCGTGTTTTGGGTCCTGCATCACCATAGAAACGCGGTTACCGCGCAGCTGATTCCACTGGCGCTCATTGAGGGTGAGAAGATCCTGCTCACCCAGCGTCAGCTGGCTGGCACGCAGGGCACACGGATGCGGCAAAAGGCCCATCAGGGCGCGGGCTGTAAGGGATTTACCCGAGCCGGATTCTCCCACCATCGCCACCCGCTCTTTACCGACGCTAAAGGAGAGCGATTTCACCAGTTCTACCGGATGCGGGCCGGGCAGATAAACGGTCAAATCTTTAGCCACCAGTACGTCGTTATGCACGGTCTTTTGCTGATTCAGTTCGAAATCATTTGCCATGTCGCGGGTCCATTTTGTCACGCAGGCCGTCGCCCAGCAGGTTGAAAGCCAGGCTAGCGAACAGAATTGCGCCGCCCGGTGCGGCAGCTACCCACCACTGGTCGAAAATGACTTTGCTTCCTTCAGCCACCATCGAGCCCCATTCGGCTGTCGGCGGCTGAATGCCCATACCAAGAAAGCCCAGTCCCGCCGAAGCCAGAATAATCCCGCCGAGGCTCAGCGCAGCACGCACCACCGCGCTCGGCAGACACAACGGCAGAATGTGCCCGAACATCAGACGCAGTCCGCCGATGCCCTGCATGCGGGCTGCGGCCAGATAATCACTGCGGCGCAACGCCAGCGTCTCTGCCCTTGCCTGGCGGGCAAACGGCGGCCAGCTGGTAAATGCCAGCGCCAGCGCACCGTTCATCAAACCGGGGCCGAGGATGGCTACCAGCGCCAGCGCGATCACCAGGCTGGGCAATGACAATACAATATCGGTGACACGCATGATGATGCGCTCGTACCAGCCGCCAATGTATCCGGCACTGATGCCCACCAGCAGGCCGACAGGGATCGTCAGTACCAATATCAGCGATACCAGCAACAGCGTGGGCCGCGCGCCGTAAATAACGCGCGACAACAGATCACGGCCAAAACCGTCCGTCCCCAACCAGTGCTCTGAAGAAGGTGGCAGCAGACGAAATTCAATATGCTGAATGTTAGGATCGAACGGCGCCAACCAAGGCGCCAACAGCGCGCAGGCGATCAGGATAATCACCAGCACCGTACCTATCGACAGCGTGGTAATACGCATGGCGGGCTGCCATGCGGTGTTGGCGTCGACCTGCGTTGGCGGGTCAGGAATAAGTTGAGTCATAGTGTCAGGCCAGTTATCGGGTTCGCGGATCGAGCAGGTACGTCAGGGCGTCAGCCAGCGCGTTCAGCAGCACAAAGCAGGTGCCAATCAACAGCGTCGCACCAAGGATAGCCGGGGTATCTGCCGCAAATAATGCGGTAGTCAGGTAGCGCCCGACGCCAGGCCAGGCAAAGACGGTTTCGGTCAATACCGCCCCTTCCAGCAGGCTGGCGTAGGAGAGCGTCAAAACGGTGATCAGCGTCCCAAGCACATTTGGAAAAACGTGACGCAACAGTACGCGTGCACGCCCTGCGCCTTTCGAACGGGCCAGAATCACATATTCCTTGTTCATCTCCCCGAGCATCGAAGCGCGCAACAGACGGGTGATGCCCGCCATCGACAGCAACGCCAGCACAGTGACCGGTAGCCACAGATGACTGATGGCGTTATAGAACATGTCGCGATCGCCCGACAGCCAGGTGTCGATTAGCACAAAGCCGGTTTTTGGCTCCATGCTGTAGAGATAGACATCATCCAGCCGCCCCGGCCCGCCGGCCCAGTGCAGCACGGCGTAAAACAGCAGTAGCCCGAGCAGGCTAAGCCAGAAGATGGGGACCGAATAGCCGAGAAGCGAGATCAATCGCGCGGCGTTATCCAACCAGCTACCCGGTTTCCACACCGCCAGCAACGCCAAGGAGATACCAAAGAAGGCGCCGAGGATAATCGCGCAGGTGGCCAGTTCTACCGTGGCAGGAAAGGTGCGTGCCAGATCGCTGGCGACAGGCTGTGCGGTGATACGCGACATGCCCATATCGCCGTGTGCCAGATGCTGAATATAGCGGCCAAACTGCACCGGCACCGACTCATCAAGACCCAGATCGCGGCGAACCTGCGCGTAAGTGGATTCGCTGGCGTGATCCCCGGCGATTTGCAGCGTCGGGTCGATGGGCGCGAGATGGGAAAGCGTAAAGGTAAACGCCAGCAGACCGAGCAGCGTCAGCGCCAGCGAAACCAGGCCGGTCAGCAAACGGCCTGACCAGCGCCAACCCTGCCGGACAAATCCGGCGGGTGTTGAACTGTCTGTCATTACTTGGTGACCTTGCTGTAGAAGACCATGTCAGGGTTGATGCCTTGCACGTAGCCCTGAATATTGTCACGGACGGCGATCAGGCTTTTAGCCTGCAAACCAATCACGAACGGCGAGTTCTTCTGCACTTCCAGTTGAAGCTTACGGTAGTCCGCCACGCGTTTGGCCTGGTCCGGTTCAGCAATCGCGGCCAGCGTCAGTTTGTTCAAGGCAGGAATTGACCAGTTAGCCCGCCATGCCAGCGTTTTGCTGCCATCTTCCGGATTGAAAGCAAAGGCCGAGGCGTTGGTATTCGGGTCAAAGTAGTCCGGGCCCCATGACGACATATAAGCGTCGTACTCATGCGCTTTCACTTTGGTGGAGATCTGCTGGCTCAGGCCCGGATCCAGTTTCACCGTCACGCCGCCCTGCGCAAAGCTTGCCTGCAGCGCCTGAGCGATATCCAGATACGGTGGCTGGTTGGCGGTAGAGAGCGTGAAAGTGACATTTTTCAGCCCGGCTTTTTCCAAAATGGCTTTGGCCTTGGCTGGGTCATACGTATACGGATTGTCATTCAGCGCACCCAGGTAACCTTCCGGCAGGAACGCCTGATGGACCTGGAAGTTATCTTTCATCAGATCGTGTGCGATTTTGTTGTAATCGAACAGGTAACGGGCAGCTTCCCAGAAGGCAGGATTCCCCAGCGCCGGAGAGGCTTTGGCGTTGAATTGCAGGAAGTAGAGCGAGGCATAAGGGATAGCCAACGGCTTGACGCCCTTCTTACCTGCCAATGCAGCCATCTGGTCTGCGCCGAGGTTACGTGCCATATCCGCATCGCCCTGTTCAATCAGCAAGCGGCGGGCTGCCGGATCCGGCACGTTCTTGATCAGAATGGTTTTCAGTTTTGGCGCGCCTTCCGGTGACGTCGGGTTGGCGTCCAGCACCACGACTTCATGTGGCACATAGGTGCGGATTTTATACGGACCGCTACCCGCTGAATGACTGCTTAACCAATCGTGGCCGAGGTCATCGCCCTTGGCGTTCTCTGTCACCTGTTTGCTGTCGACGATGGACGACACCGGCGCGGAAAGCAGGCTCAGCACGAAGTTCGGGCTGACGTCTGCCGTCCAGCTCACTTTCACATGGTGATCATCGATTTTGGTCAGGAAGGTATCGACGTTCTTATCTGTCCAGCCCAGCTGCGTCAAAATGAACGACGGCTCCAGGTTAAGTTTAACCACGCGAGACAAAGAGAAGATGATGTCATCGGCAGTCAGCGGGTTACCACTGGCAAAAGTGGCTTTAGGATCGAGGGTAAAAGTCAGGCTGCGGTTGTCTGCGCCCGCTTCCCAGGATTGAGCCAGCGTGGGTTTGAGGTCAATCGGATTGTTAGGGTCAGACTGCACCAGACGCTGATAGATGTTATTAAACGCCTGCACGGTGGTCAGTTCGAAGCCCTGTGCCGGGTCAAAGCTGGAGGTGTCATCAATGGATTGCGCGATAACCAGCGTATTTGCCGGTGTTGCAGCCTGAACGGTAAAGCTGGCCGCGATAGCAGCAAAAAGGACGGACGGGATAAAGGCTTTCATGGTGAACGACTCTCCAACATAGCGAAATTGCTAATAATTTGAAGAGTGTATGTGAGTCTTGAACCGACATTAAAGTCGTTTAACGACTAACGTTATGCTTATTTAGCATAACGTTATGAGTCTGGTTATAAAACTGGCGTTAATGCAAATGTTCAGTATCAAAGGCTGATCCGGGAGAGATTAACCGAGTCCCGCCATGCCCTCGCCCGGCGTGATCCCTAACAGTATGCGCACCTGATTAACCAGTTCGCTCATGCAGTCGTCGCGCATACCATAATTGGCCAGCTCTTTTTCGAGCGCAAACAGATACTGCGCGTTGGTCCCCAGAGGACCACTGGCTTTGGCAATAAGCGGTGCAATCACCTGACAGGAGGTATCCGCTTCAAACAGCGGATGGGCAGGATCCATGATAAAGACCAGGGCTGTCACCCTGCGACCGTCGTCAAGATCCAGCTCACACCAGGTAGGACGGTAGCAACCCGTAAGCATTTCGCGCTTCCACAGCAGCTCCAGCTCTTCGCGAAGCTTCTCTTCCGGCAAGCGAAACGCCAGCCCGGTAGTACGGCCGCCGTCTTTCAGCGCCAGCATACGGCCTGGTTGAGCGTGCGTCCCTCGTCCGGCAGTCAGACGCAGACAGAAAGCGCGGTGAAAACCATTCAGCGTCGCAGGGCGTGCCTCTTCTGAGTCAAACACCGGATTCCACATCAGCGAGCCATAACCGAAAATCCACACCGGGCTGTTGTCCGGACGCCGCGCAAGGGTGTTGTCGAGCGAGACGGAGCGCTGTTCGGAGGTCAGGAGCATCGATTCATCAATACTGCCGAATGCTGTTTTACAATCTGCGTTACGCAGAAAATCACGGGTTAACATCATTCGCCCCCTCTGTTGAAGCCACTACCTGTTTACTTGCCATACTGTTGACGCTGTTACCTCCGTTAAAAGCCCTACACTTCAGAATTTCTTTATCCTACTAATAGTTCAAACCTTATGCGTTTCTGCGTCATCAATCAAGATTGAAGGTGATCACAAAAAGAAAATTAAGTGAAGATTTAATGAACATTTATGAAAAGTTGGCCAGCAAGACAACATAAAGCCAGGCTGCGGGCCAGGCTGGAAACATCATGACCGATAAATCAGGATTTTTTAGGATGCCACTTATCATCATCCCCTTTCTGATAACCCTGCTTGACCGCTGCCCACGCGACTTTATGTGCAGTTTCCTCCCGGGTGTGATCTCCCTGCCGGTCTTTAGAGTTGGCATATTCATCCCAGGCGCGGTTAAACGCTGCTTTATAGATGTCCTGCGCATGTGCAGGAAGCACGTTGCGTACCGAATCCGGTAGCGATGATCGGGTTTCATAAGGCATAGCCTGTCTCCTCATTAAACGAATTTCTGTTTATCCCACGGACATCTGACACAAAATAAAGTCTAGCTGCTACGCTCAATGGAGTTATGCGTATTCCTCTGATAACGCTTAGTGTTATAAAAAAGTTAAAGAAAGTTCAGCCTGTGTAAAGCCAGGTAAACATGGGCATGTTGACCCAAAATCAATGTGGTTATAACAACGACAAGACATAAATCAATTCATACCAACATAAGCCAAGATTAACTGCATAACATACTGTTTTAAATCAATATATAAATATTAAAAAATCAATCAAAACCAAGAAAATCACGAATAAAACCCACTAACGAAGGACAAAATGTCAGTCTTCTTATTTTTTCGTGCCAAACATGGTTTTTCTGTTAATTGCGTGCTTTTTCTACTATACTTAACGCGTTAACCCGTTAGACCTTAACGTGTTTTTATACTGGCAGCTCTGCTCTACTGACAAGGTTAAGGCTGCCGTTTCGTGAAGCCGGTTCGTCCGGGGACACGCGTGTGTATAAGGAGAATAATCATCATGGTGTCATCTCAGGAGCATCCGAAGCATAAATCCCGTCATCAGGAATATACCTTGGTTTTTCCCATCGCCGCGTTATTGGTGTTGGTCTTCTTTAGTAACAGCAGCGACTTCCTCACCGTTGTGGGTATCAATTTAATTGCGTTGGTGGGTATTCTCGCCAGCGCCTTCAGCGTCGTGCGCCATGCAGACGTATTGGCCCATCGTCTGGGCGAACCTTATGGTTCCCTGATCCTCAGCCTGTCGGTGGTGATTCTTGAGGTCAGTCTGATTTCCGCCCTGATGGCCACCGGTGATGCCGCTCCGGCTCTGATGCGCGATACACTGTTTTCGATCATTATGATTGTCACCGCCGGTCTGGTTGGCTTCTCACTGCTGCTCGGCGGACGTAAATTTGCGACGCAGTATGTGAACCTCGGTGGTATCAAACAGTACCTCATGGCGATTTTCCCACTGGCGATTATCGTGCTGGTATTGCCTGCTGCGCTGCCAGAAGGCAATTTCTCTACTGGTCAGGCCCTGTTCGTTGCGGCGATTTCGGCAGCAATGTACGGCGTATTCCTGTTGATTCAAACCAAGACTCACCAGAGCCTGTTCATCTACGAGCATGAAGATGAAGGTGAAGAAGACGGCCATGGTAAGCCCTCTTCTAAAAGCAATCTGACCCATACGCTGTGGCTTATCGTGCATCTGGTACTGGTTATCGCGGTCACCAAGTTCAACGCGAATCCGCTGGAAACCCTGCTGACTGAATTGAACGCGCCAGCGCAGTTCACCGGTTTCCTGGTCGCGTTACTGATCCTCTCCCCTGAAGGTCTGGGTGCACTGAAGGCCGTGATGCAAAACCAGGTGCAGCGCGCGATGAACCTGTTCTTCGGCTCTGTGCTGGCAACCATTTCACTGACCGTGCCGGCCGTGACCATCATCGCCACCCTCACGGGCCAGGAACTGATCTTCAGCCTGGCACCGGCCAATATCGTGGTGATGCTGGCAGTGTTGATACTGTGTCAAATATCCTTCTCAACCGGGCGTACCAATGTGTTAAACGGTACCGCTCACCTGGCACTGTTCTGCGCCTATATGATGATCATCATGCTCTAGTGATCCCCGGCATCCTTCGCACTGCACCGGCGTTGGCTGCTCTTGGTAACCCGAATCACTGACCACTGTAAGCTCATCGGGATTACCTCGTTTGCCGCCTTGATGCAGCACGAATGATATTGGGTAGAAGTATTGAGTTAAATAACAATAAAGGCCGCCCTGTTCAGGCGGCCTTTTATATTGTGAAGGGAAGTATTAAGAGTAAGCGTGCAGGGTGCGTTTACACAGCTCCGAACGCACGCAGTCCTCTTTACCAAATTCTATGATGCCGACCATCTCGTCTTCTTCGAAGCGGGACATCGCATCGCTGAGACCCGATACCACGCCACGCGGTAAATCGCACTGCGTAATATCACCGTTAACAATCACCGTCACATTTTCACCCAGACGGGTCAGGAACATTTTCATTTGGCTGGCCGTGACATTCTGAGCTTCATCCAGAATGACCACCGCATTTTCGAAAGTACGCCCGCGCATATACGCAAAAGGTGCAATTTCAACTTTGCCTATTTCCGGTCGCAGACAATATTGCATAAATGATGAACCCAGACGACGCACTAAAATGTCGTATACCGGACGGAAATAAGGCGCAAATTTTTCAGATATATCACCTGGCAGGAATCCGAGATCTTCATCGGCCTGCAATACAGGGCGGGTGACAATAATTCTCTCTATTTCTTTATGGATTAATGCCTCTGCAGCTTTCGCCGCGCTGATAAATGTTTTGCCACAACCTGCTTCGCCGGTGGCAAAAATTAACTGCTTATTCTCTATGGCTGATAAGTAATGACCTTGAGCTTCAGTTCGAGCCTGGATTGTTGACGAGTCGCGAGTATCGCGCGCCATCCCAATCGATTCCACACCGCCCATCTGTATTAAAGAGGTCACTGTTTCTTCCTCACGTTGGCGGTGACTGCGTGAATTGCCACGAATAACACGTTTCGCTTCACGGCGAGCTTTGATCACTTCTTTCTGTCTTCCCATAGTGGCACCTTACAGTTTGATTCACTTAACACTTAGGCGGTTGCCCGCACGGTTATGTTTCACTAACAAATGAGGTTTGGTCTCCTTTTAGACCAAGTAAAGCCAATGAATAACGTGAAGAGGAAAATAGGCCGAATAGATTAATAAATAAACTAGTGGTTATTTTCTTTAGACGCAGAGTCTGTTCACGAGGAGGCATTGCCATTAACGACAAACCGCTGACCCAGGCAGTATTACATCCAGCAGTAACGGCCAGTAAATAACCAGTCAGTTTCAATTTAAGAGTGGGGTCAGTTAAAGAACGCAGGTGCTGTTGTGTGAGTGGAAAAAGTTGGGATAAAAAAGAAGTGGAAGAGGTCTTGCCAGTAAATATCAGGGAGTCGACGTTTTGTCCCTCGTTGGCTGTTAAGCAACAATAACGAGTGAAGTGGATAAAAATTGTATTTTTATAACCTAGCCCAAAACTGGACTTTCCCATTCGCGATCCCCGCTGTGATATTTACGGCTTCTGACCGTACACCGAGTAAACTTTTTAGTGTTGCTTAGGGCTAAACATTTCACCCTCTCTAAAAAGTACCGCCTGATAATGTCAGTATAGTGACAGCTGACACCTTTGCTATAAATTTCGTTACCAACTTCTTACTGAAATGTAAAAAAGTTTGAGCAAGACGTCAATAGGATCTTTAGCGATCCTTTTAAGATCCTGCTGACGCCAGGTCCTCACTTTTCGATAAACGTCTTATTACACAGGGTCGACATGGCGATTGAACCGCTGACGGCAAAGAGTATTGGAATTAAAAAGTCGTGCCCCACCCGGGTAAATTCCATGATTAATACGACGGCAGTCAGCGGCATTTTCATTGATGAGGCCAAAAAAGCCGCCGCGCCAATGATAGCAAATGCACCCAGCGACGTGCCGGGCCAGAAAATATTCCACACTCCGCCAAGAATGCAGGCCAGCAGCGCACCGTTAGACAGTCCCGGCGTCAGCAACCCACCCTGCGCCCCGGCCCGCAGCGTGCCCCAGGTGATCAATACTTTACCGATCAGAATAATGGCCGCCAGCATAACGGTGATCTCATTATCAAAACTGATCTGCGCGGGACCTTTGCCGTTGCCGAGCAACTGAGGCAACGCGCCGGCTAATACACCAATGATGGCGAAGTTGATCAGGTTATACAGCACCAGTCTGGCGTGCCGCGGGGCCTGTGCCTTGGCGCGGTTGGTTAACCGGGTGAACAGAAAAGCCGCAAAACCCAATACCGGCCCCATCAGTACCGACCAGACCAACAGCGACGGCGTAATAGCCAGCGGTAGCAGATGGTATTGGGATTCATTACCCAGCCCAGCCCACGCCACCAGCGCGGCAATAGCCGACGTACACACCGCGGGCAGCAGCATCTGCCAGCTGAACGCGCCGAGCAATACTTCCAGCACGAATACTGCGCCCCCCAGAGGCACGTTATAGACTGCCGCCAGCCCTGCGCCTGCACCACAGGCAATCATGATCTGGGTTTCGCGTACGCTGAGCGCAAAGCGCTGGCACAGCCAGCTGGCCGCTACCGCACCGATTTCGCGCGGGGCAACTTCACGCCCGAGAGGAGAACCCAATGCCACGGTGATAATTTGCAACAGCGCATGGATCGTGGTGCTGAGCATGGGCATTTTGGGTGTATCGGATTTCACCGCCGCCGCAATACTCACCAGCGGTTTACCCCAGCGGTACAGCGACCACCACCCCAGCCCGGCAATCAACCCGCACACCACCAGTACGCCTAAGCGCCGTAAGTGTGAAGCGGCGCTGACCCCTTCTAAAAAACTCTCATTGCTGATGATGGCATCCGGACTGTAGCCGAAGGCCAGATGTTGGATGGCGTGCAGGATCAACGCCAGCATCATACCGCCCAGCCCGGCCAGTACGCCGGTCATCAACGTGACCAGTATCAGCCGCCACAGCGGGCTGGAAATCTCTGTTTGGTTCAAATGCCTCTCTCCGCAGTGGCGCTAAAGCTCTTTTCATTGTGGTTCAGCTTACAAACCTGTGCCTACACAACGTTTCAGCTCAGCAGATTATTTTTCTTCTCATTGAGGAAATAACTGTTAATTCCATCGGCCATAGCACGGGCCATCTTCTCCTGAAACGCAGGTTCGCCCAGTAATTTCTCTTCCTGCTTATTGGTGATAAAGGAGGTTTCCACCAACACCGATGGAATTCGCGGAGACTTCAACACGGCAAACCCGGCCTGTTCCGGATGCGGGCTGTGCATGTGGTGCACTTTGATAATATTCGACGCCAGATGCTTGCCGAAATCCAGGCTGCGGCTGATGGTTTCCCGCTGGTCGAGATCAAATAGCGTCTGTTTCAGATAGGGATCATTGGTTTTGAAATCATCATCATAGAGTACGTCCACGCTGTTCTCGCTGTGTGACAAATAGCGCGCCATTGCGCTGCCCGCACCGTGTGGTGACAGCGCAAAAACCGATGCGCCGGAGACATTGTCATTACTGAAACCGTCGGCATGGATCGAGATAAACAGATCGGCCTCGTGCTGATGCGCCAGGCTGACGCGGTGATAGAGCGGGATAAAGACGTCGTTCTGTCGGGTCAATACTGCATGAATACCGTGCTGCTGCTGCAACAGCGTTTGCAGCCGTTTAGCAATGTGCAGTACGACATGTTTCTCATAGGTGCCTTCATTGCCGATGGCACCGGGATCCTTGCCACCATGGCCGGGGTCAATCATCACCAGCAAGGGTTTGGTCGTTGCTGGCGCAGCGACGGGCATATTTTGCACGGGTGCGGCATCCGCCACCGTGATTGCCACTGAAAGATTTCCCGCCTCGGACGTTCGTTGCAGCGACGGCGCACCACTGACTTCCAGCACAATGCGGGTAATTTGCGGCGTGAAGTGGGCAATCTGCGTATGCACCACCCAGGGGAATTTTTGCTTTACGACGGTCAGCGAATGTACCAGCGACGGGGGAAATGCCTCCAGCGGAATATCAATGACCACCCGATGAGGGGACGTCAACGTAAACACCCGACCGCGTTTATCGCCAGCGGGAAGCGAGATGTTGATCTGCTCTGACCCGGAAGTCAGCGTAACCGGGACTGTCTGAGGTTTGGCATAAACCCTGGGCGCAGTGAGTGCCATTCCTACACCGAGGATCAGCAATTTTCTACGCTGGTGATTGATGGTCATAAACAAAGGTTCCACAGGCGTCGTGACGACTTAGCATCATGACATTCCTCACCTTTTTATGATTTAGCAGGAGTATTAACAGGTAGTGAATTCAGTAACCAGAGGTAAGAATTGACGCCTTCCGTTTTCAAAACGGTAGGCGTCAGCCCCTCAGGCTTCAATCAATGACTGACCCAAATAGTGGTTTTCATCTTTCACACCCGGCAGCGTAAAGAAGAAACCCCCACCCACCGGGCGAATATACTCTTCCAGTGGTTCACCGTTAAGGCGTTTCTGCACGCTGAGAAAGCCTTTTTCCAGGTCGTGCTGGAAGCAGACAAACAGCAGGCCCATCTCGAGTTGCCCCGAGTTGGTCACGCCAAGAGAATAGCTGTAACCGCGGCGCAGCATCAGATTGTCGTCGGTCGCTTTGGTCCGCGGATTGGCCAGACGGATATGCGCATCGAGCGGGATCACCTTTCCATCAGGGTCTTTGGTGTAGTCCGGAACATCATGCTCCTTTTCCATACCGAGCGGCGCACCGCTGTGTTTGTGGCGGCCAAAAATGGTCTGTTGCTCCTGCAACGGCGTACGATCCCAAAACTCAACGTGCATCGGGATGATACGCATCGCCTGATAACTTCCCCCTACTGTCCAGGCCGGTTCGCCCTGCTCCGGCGTCACCCAGATGGCTTTGTCCATCAGCGGCTTATCTTTAGTGTCCGGATTCGCGGTACCGTCTTTAAAGCCCAGCAGGTTGATGGGTGTCTCTTTGCCCTGACTGCGGGCAGCATGGGAAGAGATGAACCCGTCGCGACGCCAGCGTACGCTGAGCAAGTCGGGCGTGTACTTGATGATGTCACGCAGCGCATGCACCACGGTGTCACTGTTATTGGCGCATATCTGCAATAGCAGGTCGCCGTGACACAGCTTGGCATCGAGCGAATCATTGGGGAAACGGGCCATGCGTTGCAGTTTCAGCGGTTTATGCGGGGTCAGTCCGAAGCGCTCGTCAAACAGTGAATCACCGGCAGAGAGCGTCATGGTCAGATTATCAGGGTAAATTTCCGGGCCCATTACCCCGGAGTCCATTGGCGGGAATTTCGGGTCTACTTCCGGTGCCGTACCGCCGGTGGTCAGGAAGGCGAAACGCGCGGTCAACAGGCGGAAAAGACGTTCCAGATCGGCCTTGCTGGTCGCCAGTACGTCAAAGGAGATCAGCATCATCGACGCCTGTTGCGGCGTCAAAATACCGGCCTGATGTTCGCCGTAGAAAGGCTGTTTGCTCCAACGTTCATCGGGCGATACCGTCCCAGGCTCATAGCCCGGCTTAGAACCGGTGGTTTTCGACGGCAGTGAGTTTTCCATTCCGGCAGCGGCAGCGCCGCCCAGGGCAAACGCACCGCCCAGTAAACCGACGCCTTTCAATAAACGGCGGCGTGAAGAAGAGACGTCCTGTGAACCGGACTTTTTGTCGTTATTGTCACTCATTGCTTATGCCTCAATACATCATGACGGCTTCGTGCCATGCAAAAGAGCGCCGCAGCGCTCTTTCTTTTAACCCATCATTATCAATCTAAACCAAGCACACCGCGAAGCTTCGCAAGATCTTCAGCCAGTGTGGTGATCGGCCCTTTCATCGCGTTACGGTCGGCGTCAGAGAGCTTCTCGTAATGCTCGTAGCCTTCTTTGGTTTTGTATTTATCCAGCAGCGTATCAACGGTTTTGAAGTTCGCGTCGATTTTATCCAGCAGCGGTTTGTCGGCTTTCACCAGCAGCGGACGCAACAGGTTAACGATTTTCTGTGCGCCATCAAGGTTGGCACGGAAATCCCACAGGTCGGTACGGCTGTAGCGGTCCTCTTCGCCGCTGATTTTGCTGGAAGCCACTTCTTCAATCAGGCCCGCTGCGCCGCCCACCACTTTGCTTGGCGGGAAGGTCAGATCGGTAATGCGTTTTTGCAGGTCCAGCACGTCGCTGTAAAGCTTGTCAGCAAATTTCTCGGTGCCTTTGGTGGTTTTATCCGCGAAGAGGATTTTCTCCAGACGGTGGAAACCGGTGAAGTTCGGATCTTCAGCTTTTTTCTCGAAGTCATCTTCACGGGCATCGATGCTGCCGTCGAGGTCAGAGAACAACTCGGCGATAGGTTCAATGCGCTCATAGTAAACGCGGGTAGACGGATAAAGTTCCTGCGCTTTCTTCAAATCACCCTTTTTGATGGAGTCAGTGAATGCTTTAGTGTGTGAAACCAGTTCTCCCACCTGTTGCGTCACGTACACTTTGTATTCAGCTATCGGGCCAACCAGCGCCATGGCGTCGGGCTTGGTCGCGGTGCTCGCACCTTCGGCCGTCACGGTCAGTTTGCCTTTCGGGTTACTGAGCAGACCGCAGGTCATGTCGTATTCGCCCGGTTCCAGATTAGCCGTCATTTTTTGGGTGAAGCCAGGTGCGATATTCTCACGCTCTTCCACCACCATCACGCCTTTGAGAATTTCCCACTCCAGCCCTTTCTGACTGGCGTTGTGTACCACAAACTGGGTTTTACCGGCCGGTACGGTGAGCGACATCGGATCACACTGTTTGTCATTCACGGTGATTTTTACCTGCGGCACATCCGCAGCCAGCGCGTTGGCGCTCAAGGCAAAAGCCGGCAGCGATAATAGGGCAATCTGTAGAGCTTTACGGCGAAACACGGTGGTCGAATAAGACATGAACAACTCCCTGACAAAGACAGTGGATGAACAAATAAGGTTATAAAATCAACGTGGTGTTTTTTGTCCGGCAGGGGCTGAAACCGCCACCGGCTGTTTGCCCTGCGGCATAAAGAATAAGAACAGCGCCGGGATCAGGTAGAGGAAATAGACCGACACTTCGCTGACCGTCGGCGCTTCCTGATAACCAAACATCCCTTCCAGCAGTGTGCCGAACAGTGAGTGGGTGGAGAGAACGTTGCTCAAATCAAACGCCACGTCCTGCATGCGGTTCCACAAACCGGCTTCGTGGAAAGCGCGAATCGCCCCCGCTGCCAGGCCTGCGGCCACAAAAAGAATAAACAGGCTGGTCCATTTGAAGAACTTCGCCAGATGCAGCTTCACGCCGCCGTAGTAAATCAGGAAGCCGAGCACGATAGCGGCAGACAACCCGAGGATGGCGCCAATCGGTGCTGCGATGCCCACATCCTGCTGAAAAGCGGCCAGCAGGAAAAATACTGATTCCAGCCCTTCACGCGCCACGGCAAAAAACACCATCGCCACCAGCGCCCAACCCTGACCCCGGCCAGAATTCAGCGCGTTATCAATTGCACCTTCCAGATGGACTTTGATGGAGCGGGACACCTTACGCATCCAGAACACCATGTAGGTCAGAATGCAGACGGCGATCACCGCCACAATGCCTTCGAACAGCTCCTGCTGCTTTTGCGGGAACTCGCCGGTAGTTTCGTTAATGAAGATGCCCAGCGTCAGACAGAGTGCAGCGGCGACAATCACGCCTATCCACACTACGCCAAGCCACTGCCCGCGCTGCGTCCGCTTCAGATAGCTGGCGATCAGACTGACAATTAACGCGGCTTCCAGCCCTTCGCGGAACATAATGAGAAAGGGGACGAACATAGCTGATACTCCCGGCACCGAAATGCTGAACATTTAAACGCGAACTCATCGTGTAAAGATAAGTAAAATGAAAACGATAGTGATTATCATTCTTGCGAAAATAAAAACAAGTAGCTATGGGGGAATTTTTGCGCTGCCAGAGGGCTTTCAGGCCGAAAATATATTGCTGATTATTTCTGCAGGATAAATACGGTGATTTTACGATAAAAAACGGAGTTAGCTGCACTGACTCCGTGGTTGCTGTGCGAGGGATCAAACAGTTTTGAACTCTGCTTCCGCGATATCAAAGCGCTGTTCAACGGCTGCAGAAGGCTTACGTCCCATCAGGCTGACAATCCAGATCGCCAACGAGGCAAAGATAAAGCCGGGGATGATTTCATACAGGTCAAGCCAAGCGTACTGCTTCCATACCAGTACGGTAATGGCTCCCACCAGCATACCGGCCAGCGCCCCGTTGCGGGTCATGCGTTTCCACATCACCGAGATTAAAATCACCGGGCCAAACGCCGCACCAAAGCCAGCCCATGCATAACTTACCAGACCCAACACGCGGTTTTCAGGGTTAGCGGCCAGGGCAATAGCGACCAGCGCGACGACCAGCACCATAACGCGGCCAATCCAGACCAGTTCAAACTGACTGGCATTCTTGCGCAGGAAAGCCTTATAGAGATCTTCCGTAATGGCACTCGAACAGACCAGCAGCTGACAGCTCAGGGTACTCATTACCGCCGCCAGAATTGCCGACAGCAACACGCCCGCGATCCACGGGTTAAACAGGATTTTTGCCAGCTCAATGAACACACGCTCGCCGTTTTGCGTCACATTGCCCGCCTGCCCCGGATTGTTCGTGAAATAGGCAATGCCGAAGAAACCAACGGCCACCGTGCCCGCCAAACAGAGGATCATCCACGTCATGCTGATACGGCGTGCACTGCGAATGGTGCGATGGGAGTCGGCCGCCATAAAGCGCGCCAGAATGTGTGGCTGGCCGAAATAGCCCAGTCCCCAACCCAGCAGCGACAAAATAGCCACCAGATTCATGCCTTTAAACATATCGGTATATTCAGGGCTTTTAGCATTGATCACCATCATTGAGGTATCGATGCCCCCCACCGCCAGAATCACAATCACCGGTGTCAGGATCAGCGCGAAAATCATCAGGCTGGCCTGCACGGTATCGGTCCAACTGACCGCCAGAAAACCGCCAATAAAGGTATAGATGATGGTGGCTGCTGCTCCGGCCCATAGTGCAGTTTGGTAGGTCATACCGAAGGTGCTTTCAAACAGACGCGCACCGGCCACAATGCCGGAGGCACAATAGATAGTGAAGAACACCAGAATGACGATAGCGGAGATTATACGCAGTAGCTTACTCGAATCCTCAAAGCGGTGAGTGAAGTAATCCGGCAACGTCAGCGCGTTATTATTGGCTTCGGTATGTACCCGTAAACGCCCTGCCACCAGCTTCCAGTTGAGGTAAGCACCAATAGTCAGCCCGATGGCAATCCAGCTTTCGGAAATGCCGGAGATAAAAATCGCCCCCGGTAGCCCCATCAGCAGCCAGCCGCTCATATCAGATGCCCCGGCGGACAGCGCGGTCACTACGCTGCCCAGACTGCGGCCACCAAGAATATAGTCATCGAAATTTTTGGTCCGCAAATAGGCAATCAGCCCGATGAGGATCATCCCGAATATGTAAACACAAAACGTCACCATCATTGGCGTATTCATTGTCATGCAAGTTCTCCACTTATTGTTCTGTACAAATCCCTGAACGTTTTTGTCAGGTACCCCATGTCCCAGTTAATTCTGCTGCGCCTCTGCACGGGCTTTAGCATCAACCAAAATAGTGATTCGGCCGGATACTCTGCGACATAAAGTGCAATTACAAGATTTTTAACAATGTGCTCACAAGAAACTTATTCCAGCTCACAGTTATTATGATTATGGGTTGCACCTTGCATTACATGGAGTTGCACCCAACACACTTCCTGTACTTCTGGCTCATTGACTCTGGCGGCACAGCGAAAAATGTTAATAATTGACCGGGTTTTAGCATTGCCGCACATCATCCATTTAACAGGGTTGCACAAAGTTGCAACATAGAAGATATTGCTGCACATCAATACGATTTATAACGGCTATACCCCGGTCATTGGCGCTCCGTTGCTTATGTCCGTCGGGTTTAACAAGGGAGTAAAGAATGGGCATGACGACGATGGGTGTGAAGCTGGACGAAACAACGCGCGACAGACTGAAAGTCGCGGCGCAGGGTATCGACCGCACGCCACACTGGCTGATTAAACAGGCGATCTACTCCTATCTGGAGCGGCTGGAAAATGGGGATGCGTTGCTGGAGATCCCGGCGCTCAATACCAGTACAGCTGAGAACGAGGATCAACCCGCCCTGAGCATCGCTGAGTCGCACCAGCCTTTCCTCGATTTTGCCGAACAAATTCTGCCACAGTCCGTCAACCGTTCAGCCATTACCGCTGCCTATCGCCGCCCTGAGCCTGAAGCCGTATCGATGTTGCTAGAGCAGGCCCGTTTGCCAGCGCCGATGGATCAGGCTGCCCATAAACTGGCATATGATCTGGCCAGCAAATTACGTAACCAAAAGAGCGCCAACGGCCGTGCGGGTATGGTGCAGAGCCTGTTGCAAGAGTTCTCACTTTCCTCTCAGGAAGGTGTGGCACTGATGTGTCTGGCTGAAGCTCTGCTGCGCATTCCAGATAAACCGACGCGTGATGCGCTGATCCGCGACAAAATCAGCAACGGTAACTGGCATTCACACCTTGGCCGTAGTCCGTCACTGTTCGTAAACGCCGCCACCTGGGGCCTGCTGTTCACCGGTAAATTGGTTGCTACGCACAATGAAGCCAATCTGTCGCGCTCACTCAGCCGCGTTATTGGTAAAGGCGGTGAACCCTTAATCCGCAAAGGCGTGGACATGGCGATGCGCCTGATGGGTGAGCAATTTGTCACTGGTGAAACTATCGCTGAAGCCCTGGCCAACGCACGTAAGCACGAAGAAAAGGGGTTCCGCTACTCCTATGACATGCTGGGTGAAGCAGCGCTAACCGAAAAAGATGCGCAGGCTTATCTGCTTTCCTACCAGCAGGCGATTCACGCCATCGGCAAAGCCTCGAATGGACGCGGCATTTATGAAGGCCCGGGGATTTCCATCAAGCTCTCTGCCCTGCACCCGCGTTATAGCCGCGCGCAGTATGAGCGTGTGATGGATGAACTTTATCCCCGTCTGCTGGCCCTGACCCTGCTGGCCCGCCAGTACGATGTGGGCATCAATATAGATGCTGAAGAGGCAGACCGCCTGGAGATCTCTCTCGACCTGCTGGAAAAACTTTGTTTTGAACCGGAACTGGCAGGCTGGAACGGCATTGGCTTCGTGATTCAGGCCTACCAGAAACGCTGCCCGATGGTGATCGACTATCTGACCGGTTTGGCGCAGCGCAGCCGCCGTCGCCTGATGATCCGTCTGGTCAAAGGGGCGTACTGGGACAGTGAAATCAAACGCGCCCAGGTTGATGGCCTTGAAGGCTATCCGGTCTATACACGCAAGGTATATACCGACGTCTCTTACCTGGCCTGCGCCCGCAAACTGCTGGCGGTACCCAACCTGATTTATCCGCAGTTTGCCACCCACAATGCCCATACGCTGGCGGCAATTTACCAGCTGGCGGGTAATAACTATTACCCCGGCCAGTATGAATTCCAGTGCCTGCACGGCATGGGTGAACCGCTGTACGAACAGGTTGTCGGGAAAATTGCCGAAGGAAAACTCAACCGCCCTTGCCGCATTTATGCCCCGGTCGGCACCCATGAAACCCTGCTGGCTTATCTGGTCCGCCGCCTGCTGGAAAACGGCGCGAATACCTCATTCGTAAACCGCATTGCGGACGCCACCCTGCCGCTCGATGAACTGGTGGCTGACCCGGTCAAAGCCGTAGAAGCCCTGGCCGCCAGCGAAGGACAGATCGGCCTGCCGCATCCGCGCATTGCGTTACCGCGTCACTTATACGGTCAGGAACGTGTTAACTCCTCTGGACTGGATATGTCCAACGAACACCGTCTGGCCTCGCTCTCCAGCGCTCTGTTAAGCGGCGCAGCGCATCCGATTAAGGCCCAGCCGATGATTGATGCCGAACTGGATAACGGCGAGCTGGTTGCCGTTGTTAACCCGGCTGAACCGGGCGATGTGGTCGGTCACGTACGTGAAGCGACCGAAGCCGAAGTCAGCCGCGCGTTGGACGCGGCCGCGGCTGCAGGTCCAATTTGGTTTGCGACACCTCCCGAAGAGCGTGCTGCAATCTTGCAACGTGCCGCAGAATTGATGGAAGGCGAGCTACAAAGTCTGCTTGGCGTGCTTGTGCGTGAAGCAGGGAAAACCTTTAATAACGCCATCGCCGAAGTGCGTGAAGCGGTGGACTTCCTGCACTATTACGCTGGGCAGATCCGTGAACAGTTCGACAACAACACACACCGCCCGCTGGGCACCGTGGTGTGTATCAGTCCATGGAACTTCCCGCTGGCCATTTTCACCGGACAAATTGCCGCCGCGCTGGCCGCCGGTAACAGCGTGCTGGCAAAACCAGCCGAACAAACTCCGCTGATTGCCGCTCAGGCAGTACGCATCCTGCATGAAGCGGGGATCCCAGCGGGGGTATTACAACTGCTGCCAGGTCAGGGCGAAACGGTGGGGGCACAGTTGGTGAATGACGAACGCGTTCGCGGTGTGATCTTCACCGGTTCAACTGACGTGGCGGGTATATTGCAACGCAACATTGCAGGCCGACTGGACCCGCAGGGCCGCCCTGTCCCACTGATTGCCGAGACCGGCGGGCTGAATGCCATGATTGTTGATTCTTCGGCGCTTACCGAACAGGTGGTGACCGACGTTGTTGCTTCTGCCTTCGACAGTGCCGGACAGCGCTGCTCTGCCCTGCGCATTCTCTGTATCCAGGAGGACGTCGCCGACCACACGCTGCAAATGCTGCGCGGTGCCATGGCTGAGTGCCGTATGGGTAACCCGGAGCGTCTGTCTACCGACATCGGTCCGGTGATTGACAGCGAAGCGCAGGAAGGCATTGAAAAACACATCGATGCCATGCGCGCCAAAGGCCGCGTGGTATATCAGGCGGCACAGCACAACGGTGACCATCCGCAGGAATGGACGCGCGGCACCTTCGTGAAACCCACGCTGATTGAGCTCGACAGCTTCGATGAACTGAAAAAAGAGATCTTTGGTCCGGTACTGCACGTGGTTCGTTATGCCCGTCAGGATCTCGACAAACTGATTGCGCAGATTAATGCAGCCGGTTATGGCCTGACGTTAGGCATTCACACCCGAATTGACGAAACGATAAACCGTGTCACGTCAAAAGCCAAAGTGGGCAACATGTACGTTAACCGCAATATGGTGGGTGCCGTGGTGGGTGTACAGCCGTTCGGTGGTGAAGGTCTTTCAGGTACCGGCCCTAAAGCCGGTGGACCACTGTACCTATATCGCCTGCTGTGCAGCCGACCGCAAGATGCGGTATCACAGACGCTGCACATTCAGGATCAAGAGTTACCGCTGGATATGTCCCTGCGCGAAGCGCTGCTGGCCCCGCATCAGGCACTACAACAGTGGGCGAGCGGCGAGAAGCACCGCGAAGAGCTGGTCGCACTGTGCGAACGCTTTGCGCTGGCAGCTCAGGGTGGCACGGTACGCATTCTTCCGGGCCCAACGGGCGAACGTAACACCTACGCCCTGTTACCGCGTGAACGCGTACTGGCGCTGGCCGATAATCAGGAAGATGCGCTGACTCAGCTCGCCGCCGTCACCGCCACCGGTTGCCGTATACTGTGGCCTGACGCACCTTTGCAGCGTGAACTGTTCAGGCAGTTGCCAAAAGTGGTTCAAGACCGGGTTGATTTCGCCCAGGACTGGCAGGTAAATGCCCCCGAGTTCGACGCTGTTATTTACCATGGCGATGCCGATCAGCTGCGCGAACTGTGTCAAACAATAGCCCAGCGTCCAGGAGCCATCGTCTCCGTTCAGGGCTTTGCCCGCGGCGAAGACAACATTCTGCTGGAGCGGTTATTGCATGAGCGTTCATTGAGTGTGAATACGGCGGCAGCCGGGGGGAATGCGAGTTTGATGACTATAGGGTGATCGGAGGTCGTGGGCACCTCCGGGCTTGCAGCCCGGAACCTGCTAAACTTCAGGGCTGCGGCCCTGACCTGCTAATTCTTTAAATCTTCATACCTCTAAATTCAAGACCGTGGGCTCGCCGCCCACACTGGCCCAAGGGAGGCGTAAACGCGCCTCCCTTGGAACCCTGCGTTTTTTAACTGCGCGCTATCGCTGAATCGGGATGGCCGTGTTTCAGGTACCGCTATTAAAGCCGCAAAATACCGCCGCGTTGCGGTCCCCTCACTTCAGGTTCGGACCTGCTCGCAATAGACCCGCTCACAGTTTCTCACCGTTCGTTCGGCGGCATTTTTGAATGCGGCCCGGACTTTTTTAAAAAGCAAAAACGATTCTGGTTCAGGTTTTGAATGGCGACGTAATTTAAGAAAGGCAAAGCAGGTTTATGTTTAGTTTTGGTTTTGGTTTTGGTTTTGAATTTAAAGAAGCCCCCGGCCGTGTTCAAAATGTCACCGGCAAGTCGGTGGAGAGACAACATCTTTACCGT
>CAMLBO010000058.1 GCA_946478305.1 uncultured Enterobacterales bacterium | reverse complement strand
GCATCTCCTTTACACGGAGGGGGTCGGCGGTTCGAACCCGTCATCGCCCACCACTTCTGCGGGCCGTTAGCTCAGTTGGTAGAGCAGTTGACTTTTAATCAATTGGTCGCTGGTTCGAATCCAGCACGGCCCACCAATTCAGAGAAAAGCGCCTTTTGGCGCTTTTTTCGTATGTCAAATCCAGAGTCACCCCGTGATGGAGGCGAACCCGCTGCTGGTTCGAGTTTCTCCCCTATCCCAGCGTAAACATCGGCATCACTTTATTGTGCAACGCAGGATTATCGCTCTCATCTTTCAGATTCACCCCGGACAGCTGCCGCTGAAATGCCTGCTCGAGCAGCCAGGCCAGTTTAAACGCCGCCTGCGGATAATCCAGACCTTCAGGGCGAACATTCGAAATACAATTACGCTCTGACTCCAGTCTTTGGATATGCGGTCCCCAGGTCATGTAGATACCCAAACTGTCGGGAGAAGACAATCCCGGGCGTTCGCCAATCAGCATGACAACCGCTTTCGCCTGCATGACTTCCGCAATATCATCACCCAGCGCCACGCGTGACTGATGCGCCAGGACCACCGGCCCCAGCGTTAAACCCAGCAGGTGCAAATACGGCAACAACGCCGTAATCAGCGGCACAGCCTGCCGATGAACGGCTTTGGAAGAGAGCCCGTCGGCCACTACCAGCATCACATCAGCCGGTTTGTCACCGTGATGTGAAAGCATGTCGCGGCTCCCGGTGCTGAGTTTCCTGCCAAGATCCGGACGGCATAAATAAGTCGCACGGTCCGCCGCCGCACTGGTGACGGTCAGGGTGCTCAGCCCCAGCTGTTGCAAAGGTATTTCAAGTTCTTCGCTGGCAAAAGGGAGATGAACTGCGTCTCTCGCCTGCGCATGGGCCAGACCAAACTTCAGCAATTCTGCTGTCGGCAGGCTCGATCCGGTGCGCCCTAATGCAATACGTGCGGCAGTGAATTGACGGAGCGTCTCCCACGGATTGGGATGCCCCCCCGACAAACGCCCTTTTTCAGTCTCATCGTTCATACGGCTGGCCTCAGCTGCAATAACGGGTGGGAGGCGCGGGCGTCCAGCAACTGCCCCTGCGGGTCAAGAATATGCATTTTCTCCAACCACAGGGCAAATTCCGGTGCATGCTTTAGCCCGAGAAGCTCACGAATATACAACGCATCATGGAATGAGGTGCTCTGGTAATTGAGCATGATGTCATCCGCGCCCGGCACGCCAATCAGGAACGTCAGTCCGGCGGTGCCAAGCAAAGTGAGCAGGGTATCCATATCATCCTGGTCCGCTTCGGCATGATTGGTGTAGCAGACGTCGCACCCCAGAGGTAAACCGAGCAACTTACCGCAAAAGTGGTCTTCCAGCCCGGCGCGAATAATCTGTTTGCCGTCATAAAGGTATTCCGGCCCGATAAACCCCACTACGGTATTGATGAGCAGCGGCGAAAAATGCCGCGCAATCGCATAAGCCCGTGCTTCGCAGGTCTGCTGGTCTACGCCGAAATGCGCATTGGCTGACAGACAACTGCCCTGCCCGGTTTCGAAATACATCACGTTATTACCCAGCGTACCGCGGTTGAGGCTCAGCGCCGCCTGCTGCGCTTCCGCCAGCAGCGCCAGATTAATGCCAAAACCGCTGTTGGCCGCTTCTGTTCCGGCAATCGACTGAAAGACCAGATCAACTGGCGCACCGCGTTCTACCAGTTTGATGGTGTTGGTGACATGCGTGAGTACACAAGACTGCGTGGGGATCTCAAAACGCGAGATAATATCGTCGAGCATGTAATTCAGGTTTTCCAGCAGCGGCAGGCTGTCGCTGGCCGGATTGATGCCGATCACCGCATCACCCGAACCGTACAGCAGTCCGTCGAGCATGCTGGCCGCGATGCCCTGTAAATTATCCGTCGGATGGTTAGGTTGCAACCGTACGCTCAGGTGCCCAGGCAGCCCGATAGTATTGCGGAACTGGGTGATCACCCGGCATTTTTTCGCCACCAGAATCAGATCCTGATTACGCATCAGCTTACTGACAGCCGCAGCCATTTCCGGGGTAATACCCGGCGCGACGCTGGCCAGTAAGGCGCTGTCGGTTTTTTCACTCAGCAGCCAGTCGCGAAAATCCCCCACGGTAAGGTGTGAAATCGGGGAAAATGCCTGTGCGTTGTGGGTGTCAACAATCAGCCGGGTGACTTCATCCTTTTCATAAGGAATCAGTAGCTGTTGCAGGAAGGTTTTCAGCGGCAGTTCAGCCAGCGCCATTTTGGCAGCCATGCGCTCTTCTGCGCTGCCGGCCGCCACTTGCGCCAGATAATCACCGGAACGTGCCGGAGACGCTTTCGCCATCAGATCCTTAAGGTCTCGAAACTGATAGCTACGTTGGCTCAACGTGATTTGAAACATAACGCTCCTCGGGCTGGCGGATAGGAAAATCAGCGAACAAAAAGCAGTCAGACAAAGACAATAATAGTCACGTTCGCGACACACAGTACAGCGTCGCCAGGAGACTTATCCCGGTATCTGCGTTTTGTCATGGTACTGGTTTACACTCTACGCATCAGAAACGGGGAGAAAAAACAGATGACCGGGCAACAACAGCAACAAACTATTATTGACTGGATTGAGCAGGATCCCATGCGCATGCTGGCGCTGCGTACGGCGCATGAGTTGGGGCTAAACGACTGGTGTCTGGCGGCGGGGTTTGTGCGCAATCTGGTATGGGATCGCCTGCACGAACTGGCCGAGCCGACGCCGCTCAACGACATCGATGTGATCTATTTTGATTCGCAAGATATCTCGGGAGCGACGGAGAAAAGTCTCGAAGAGCGTCTAAGAATCGCAGCTCTGCTTCCCTGGTCGGTGAAAAATCAGGCCCGTATGCATGTTCTGCACGGTCATGCCCCTTACGCGTCCAGCAGCGAAGCCATGAGTTATTGGGTGGAAACAGAGACGGTTATTGGCGCGATGCTCAACCGGAGCGGCAAGGTAGAACTGGTGGCGCCATTAGGCACCACTGAGCTGTTTGAATTCAGCATCACGGCTAACCCACGCCATGGAAACCCAGAGGTGATGCTGGAGAGAGTAGAAAGTAAAGGTTGGTTAACCCGCTGGCCGCGCTTGCAACTGAAAATGTAAGGATTATGAAAACAGGGTAAAGATCCTCAACCGGCCGCCGATACCAGTTACGCACAATCACGTGCAAAGCAGGTGACCCCATAAGGGAGGCAATAATGAGTACTATCAGCGTAACCAGTGGTAGCTCGGCGGGTGTAGCGTCATCCAGCGGCGGTGGACAGATTGCTCAGTTGAATCAACAGATCCAAAAGCTGACTCAGAAAATTAAAGACCTGAGCCAGGGTGGCGGAGATTCCGATGCGATTCAAAAGCAGGTGGAGTCTATCCAACAGCAGATTTTGATGCTGCAGGCGCAAATCCAGCAAATTCAACAGCAGCAGGCGCAAAAAGCCGAGCAGAAAGCTGAACAAGCGCAGATTGCTGCCGCTGTCGCCGATGATAAATCGGTCAACAAGTCGTCCTCATCCAACCAGATTGATATCTACATCTGATCCCTCTGCAGACAGAACGACTTTACAGTAAACCTTGCAGGCTGCGCTTTTGCGTGAGATACGTGGCCTGCTGTTTCACTACCTGCCAGATGGCCTGCGCCGCCGGTGAGAGAGAGCGATTTTTTCGCCGAACCAGCATCAGGGCCCGGTTTATTTCCGGCGTAAGGGGCCTCACCACCAGCTGACTTCCCTGCGGCAATGGCAACGCCAGCGCGGGGATCACACTGATACCAATTCCCGCTTCCACCATCGGAAACAGCGTGGCCGGATGACCAATCTCCTGCGCGATCTCCGTTTCGACCCCTTGTTGCAGCAATGCCTTATCGATCAGCATCCGGCTTCCCGATGCATAATCCTGCAATACCAGCGGACGGCCACTTAGCTGAGCCCAGCTCACTGAGGGTTGCTCAGCGAAGAGGTGATCTTCACGGCACAGCAGCAGAAAGGGCTCGTACAGAATCGGCTCGCACTCCAGGTCGGCGCTGATACCCGGATCAATCACGATGCCAAAATCCACCTCTGCATTTCTCACACTATTGAGCACCAGTCGCTGGGCCTGATCGCGCAGCAAGATACGGATGTCCGGAAATTCCCGTTCTCCGCTGGCGATACACTGCGGCATCAGCTGGGCTGAAATGGTCTGGCTGGAAGCAATCCGTACCCTGCCATTATGTTGGGTACCAAAACTTCGGGTATCGAGCAGCATGCCGTGTAACTCATCCAGCAAAGGCTCTACCCGGTTAGCCAGCCGCTGACCCGCATCCGTAAGCACGACTTCGCGTGTCGTGCGATCAAGCAAGCGCACCCCCATCTCAGCTTCCAGCTCTTTCATGCTGTGGCTAACGGCTGACTGACTCAGGCCAATGGCATCCCCTGCCCGGCTGAAACTCTGATGGCGGGCTACTGCCACGAATATACGGAGCTGTTTGAGTGAATAATTCATGAATTTAGTTCATCAATGCATTAAATAAATCAATTTTTTAATTGTATACCCACAGTTCACAATAGCTGCATTGATTTCTGCATTGCTCTTCTGCCTGGACCCCTATGCGATTCATCCCTGATCGTTTTACCCTGACGCTGATTGCCACCGTGCTACTAGCCACCTTCTTTCCCGCCAGCGGCGTCTTCGTGGCTTTCTTCAATAATCTGACGATTATCGCCATTGGCCTGCTGTTTTTCATGCACGGTGCCAAGCTGTCGCGCGAAGCAATTTTCGCCGGAAGTAATAACTGGCGGCTGCATTTATGGGTAATGTGCAGCACCTTTATTCTGTTCCCGGCGCTGGGCTTATTGTTCCAGTGGTGGCATCCGGTGGATGTCAGCCCGCAAATCTACAGCTGCTTTGTCTACCTGTGCATCCTGCCTGCAACGGTACAGTCGGCTATCGCCTTTACCTCCCTGGCAGGAGGGAACGTCGCCGCCGCTGTTTGCAGCGCTTCGGCATCCAGCTTGTTGGATATTTTTGTCTCACCGCTACTGGTAAGCCTGTTGATGCACGTACAGGGTTCTACCGGTGACAGCCTGCAGCAAATCTGGCATATCGTGTTACAACTGCTGGTACCGTTTGTGGCCGGGCATCTGCTACGCCCGCTGATTGGCGGATTTGTGGAGCGCCACCGTAAGCTGATCGGTAAAACCGATCAGACCTCAATTCTGCTGGTGGTCTATTCCGCCTTCAGCGAAGCTGTCACGCAGGGCATATGGCATCAGGTGGGGTTGGGGTCGTTACTGTTTATCGTGGTCTTCAGCCTGGTGCTGCTGACGTTTATTCTGGTGATCAATACCTATATGGCCCGCTGGATGGGATTCAGTAAGCCTGATGAGATCACCATCGTGTTTTGTGGTTCGAAGAAAAGCCTGGCGAATGGCATTCCGATGGCCAACATTCTGTTTCCGGTCAGCGCTATTGGCATGATGGTGCTGCCGCTGATGATTTTCCATCAGGTTCAGTTGATGACCTGTGCGGTGCTGGCAAAACGTTATAAGGACAAGCAGGAAGCGAAAATCGCACAACGGCAAAACCGGGTACAGGCCAAAGCTAACTAAAATTTGGTGAATCCCGGACAGAGAAAAGGCGCTGAATTCAGCGCCTTTTTTGTCACTCGTCGGTGCCGGAAAGCCCGGGTCCACTGCGCCGCAGCGGATTAATCAGGCTTTGCAAACCTTCACTTTTAATCGCCAGCGTCAGCTGCATCAGTTCGCCTAATTTACCTGCAGGGAATTCGTCTTTGCGGGCAAACCACAGCAGATATTCCTCAGGTAAATCGATCAATACGCGCCCGGCATATTTACCGAACGGCATCTTCATGTTGGCTATGTCAATCAGATCTTTTTTTTCCATGGCGTTTACTCACCCAGCAGACGGATCATTTCCGCTTCGTCGATCACTTCTATCCCCAGTTCCTGCGCCTTCACCAGCTTGGAACCGGCGGCTTCACCGGCAATCACCAGATCGGTTTTCTTCGATACGCTGCCAGAGACTTTCGCACCCAGTGCCGTCAGGCGATCCTTGGCCTCGTCACGCGACAGCACGGTCAGCGACCCTGTCAGTACCACTGTTTTACCGGCAAATGGGCTATCGATCTCTTCCGGGATAATAATCTGCACTTCAGGCCAGTGAATATTGATTTCGGGGCTTAGCAGCTCGTCAATTACCTGCTGGTTATGCTCTTCAGCCAGGAAGTTCACCACGTGTTTGGCAACCACGTCCCCAACATCAGGTACGGATTTGAGCGACTCAATGTCAGCTGCACACAGGGCTTCGATCGAACCATAATGGGCTGCCAGATTGGCGGCCGTAGACTCACCAACTTCACGGATACCGAGCGCATAGAGGAATCGAGCCAGGGTCGTTTCTTTGGCCTTTTCCAGCGCGTTCACCACATTTTGCGCTGATTTCGGCCCCATGCGGTCCAACCCAGTCAGCTTACCCGCCGTCAGTCGGAACAGATCGGCCGGATTTTTGACGTACTCTTTCTCCACCAGTTGGTCGATGATTTTATCGCCCATGCCGTCAACATCCAGCGCGCGGCGGGAGACGAAATGTTTCAGCGCTTCTTTACGCTGTGCTCCGCAAATCAGACCACCAGTGCAGCGGGCCACGGCTTCGCCTTCAACACGCTCCACGTCAGAATGACAAACCGGGCAATGGAGTGGAAATACCACTTCCCTGGCATTGTCAGGACGCTCGGCCAGCACGACTCCCACGACCTGGGGAATCACATCACCTGCCCGGCGAATGATCACCGTATCGCCAATGCGCAGCCCCAGGCGCTCAATTTCATCCGCGTTGTGCAACGTTGCATTGCTGACCATCACGCCTGCGACTAATACGGGTTCCAGACGTGCTACGGGGGTGATTGCACCGGTACGGCCAACCTGAAACTCTACGTCTTTCACCAGCGTGATTTGTTCCTGAGCCGGGAATTTAAACGCCGTTGCCCAGCGCGGCGCGCGGGCGACAAATCCCAGGGTTTCCTGAATATCCAGCGAATCAATTTTCACCACAACGCCGTCAATATCGAAACCCAGTGTCGCGCGGTCGGCCTCAACCTGACGGTAAAACGCCAATACGTCTTCGCTGCCGGTACATAAGCGGACGCGGTCGCTGACCGGTAATCCCCACTGCTTAAACTGGTGAAGACGGGCAATATGGCTGCGTGGCAACTCCCCACCTTCCAGCACACCGACGCCATAGCAGAAGAAAGTCAGCGGACGTTTGGCCGTAATACGGGGATCGAGCTGGCGTAATGACCCCGCTGCTGCATTACGCGGGTTAGCAAAAACCTTGCCACCGGTGCGGCGCGCTTCTTCATTCAACGCTTCAAAACCAGGTTGCGGCATAAATACCTCACCGCGGACCTCAAGACGCGCCGGAATGTTCTCACCGCGCAGCCGCAAAGGAATAGCGCGGATGGTACGTACGTTGGCGGTAATATTCTCGCCGGTAGTGCCATCGCCGCGCGTGGCGGCCTGAACCAATTCACCGTTCTCATACAGCAGGCTGACGGCCAGGCCATCGAGTTTCAGCTCGCAGCAAAAGGTCAGAGGATCGGTAGTTTTAAGGCGATCCTGCACGCGCTTATAAAACGCCAGATAGCTCTCTTCATCGAAAACGTTATCCAGCGACAGCATAGGAACCTGATGTTTTACCTGCTCAAAAGCGGAAATTGGCGTAGCGCCAACACGCTGGGTCGGCGAATCAGCGGTCACGAGTTCGGGATGGGCGGTCTCCAACTCGCGCAGTTCACGCATCAGCCGGTCATATTCCGCATCAGGCACTTCAGGGGCATCCAGCACGTGGTACAGGTATTCATGATGGCGCAGTTGGGTGCGTAATTGATTGATTTGATTTTCGATTGTGGCCATGACTCACCATGAAGATAAAAACCCCCGGCAAGCGGGGGTCATTGGAAAGGAGATAACAACTGGATACGCGCAGAGCCGTGTCAGGCAGTGGCGTCGAGAACCTCGCGGATCCGCGCTTTATAGGTTTCCAGTTTTTGTGGTGTGATCATCCGGCGCTCATCATCAAGCACCATCCCACCCACATCATCAGCAATGCGCTGTGCTGACTGTAACAACAGTTTGAAGTTCTGATGCGCGTCGCCATAACAAGGCACCATCATAAATAGCGTGATACCTGGCGTTGAGAAGTCAGACATGGTGTCAGGGTCGAAAGAACCCGGCTTAACCATGTTTGCCAGACTGAACAGAACCGGACCACTTCCCGCCGGACTGACATGACGGTGGAAAATGTTCATTGCACCAAACTGGAAACCAGCCTGAAGTACGCTGTTAAGCAAGACTTCCCCACCGATCACCCCACCCTGATGGGCTGAAACGTGCAGCACCAGAACGGTTTCTTTCAGTTTCTCTTTCACTACAGGCTGTTCTTCGGCCGGAACAAAAGGCGCATCATTAAGAGGTTCGGCTTTGGCAGCTGGGGCTGCATCAGCATGAATTTCAGCAGGAGGGACCGGTGCTTTACGCTGTTCATCGTGCCCGTGAGAGAAATCAGCAACGGGTTCCCGGCGCGGAGCATCGGTCGGATCAGCAGCCGAATATCCGCTCAGCAAAGGATCACCCTGAGGTGAAGCGGGTTGCTGTACAGGCTGACGTGGCGCAGGCGCTGATTGCACAGGCAGAGCCTGTGGCGGGCGCTGCGGCTGAGTGCGAGCCGGAGCAGATTGCTCAGGTTCGTCATATTGGCCTAGTGAAGGTTCATCTTGCGGATACGCAGGACGCACACGCACTTCACCAACCCCGTCGACGAAATCGTCGGCAGGAGATTGCTCTCGTTCTTTTTTCACACGTTTAGCTGGACGATCGCGAAAAAGCGAAGAGCGTTCTTTACGGCTGGTCCACAAACCGTGCAACAACAACGCTATTATGGCGATCGCGCCAACAACGATTAATATCAGACGCAAATCCTGCATCATTGCTATCTCTAGGTTGTTCTAATCCATTGCCAATGCGGCAAACATTCACATTTCTAACTCTATTTGCCTGAGTTGATAAGTGCAAGTCTCGACTCTACTTTCTGCTAATAAACATGATTGCGGCACCTCTTTTTGCTGTTTTTTCAGCCAACAGTCCGCTAGCCAGCGTAAAATCATACCGATATGATAGCCCACGTCCTTCAACTCAGAGAGAAAATTTCGTTTATGGCATCTTCGCAACGCGCTCATCAGGTCAATGGCGTGCACTATTTCAGCCGCGGCTGGTCGCTGATATCCCAGCCCGGTATCCGTCGCTTTGTCGTTTTGCCGCTGCTGGTCAATATTATTTTAATGGGTGGTGCGTTCTGGTGGTTGTTCGCGAAGTTGGGTGAGTGGATCCCCGCGATGATGAGCAAAATCCCGGCCTGGCTAAGCTGGCTGGATTACCTGTTGTGGCCGATTGCAGTGCTTTCTGTATTGCTGGTATTCAGCTATCTGTTCAGCACTATTGCCAACATTATTGCCGCGCCGTTCAGTGGTTTACTGGCCGAGCAACTCGAAGCAAAACTGACGGGCAAGCCTCTGCCCGACACCGGCATCTGGGATATCATGAAAGATCTACCGCGTATCATGAAGCGCGAGTGGCAAAAACTGGCCTATTACCTGCCCCGCGCCATCGTACTGCTGGTGCTCTATTTTATTCCCGGAATTGGCCAGACTGTCGCGCCTGTGTTGTGGTTCCTGTTCAGCGCCTGGATGCTGTCAATTCAATACTGTGACTACCCTTTCGATAATCATAAAGTAAGCTTCCTCGACATGCGCCGTTCACTGGGGCGTGACAAAGTGGATAACTTGCAGTTTGGCGCACTGGTGAGCCTGTTTACTATGGTGCCGGTACTTAATTTAGTGATTCTTCCGGTGGCCGTCTGCGGTGCAACGGCCATGTGGGTTGATCGCTACCGCGCGTTGCACGTCGTAGGTGATAGAGACATATCCAACACCCGTCGCTCATAAATCCTTACCTCCTGCCAGCCCTCTATCCGGATGGCTGGCGTCATGCTTCCGGCCTTGCACCTGAAACATATTTCTTAATAACATATAATATATCAATTCCTTACTTCACTGGAAAAACCGATCGCGTATGCTTTTGTGATCCTCACTATTTTCATAGTGTTGAAAGTTTCCCCACAGCGAAACGTTTCACGCCGCGAACTATCCTACAGTCAAAGGCCTACAGTCAAAGGACGGGTTATGAGCAAGATCTACGAAGACAATTCATTAACAATCGGCCACACGCCGCTGGTTCGTCTGAACCGTATTGGCAATGGTCGTATTCTGGCGAAGGTCGAATCCCGTAACCCGAGCTTCAGCGTTAAGTGTCGTATCGGCGCGAACATGATTTGGGAAGCTGAGAAAAGCGGCATCCTGACCAAAGAGAAAGAACTGGTGGAACCGACCAGTGGTAACACCGGAATTGCTCTGGCCTACGTGGCAGCTGCGCGGGGTTATAAATTAACCCTGACCATGCCTGAAACCATGAGCGTTGAACGCCGTAAGCTGCTTAAAGCGCTGGGTGCCAACCTAGTTCTGACTGAAGGTGCCAAAGGTATGAAAGGTGCCATCGCCAAGGCTGAAGAGATTCAGGCCAGCGATCCGCAGCGTTATTTGATTCTTCAGCAGTTCAGTAACCCAGCTAACCCAGCTATCCACGAAAAAACCACCGGTCCGGAGATCTGGGAAGATACTGATGGTGAGGTGGATGTGTTTATTGCTGGCGTCGGCACAGGCGGTACTATCACAGGCGTTGGGCGCTATCTGAAAGGCAAAAAAAGTGACATTACGCTGGTTGCCGTAGAGCCTACAGATTCCCCAGTCATCACTCAGGCACGCAATGGCGAAGAAATTAAACCTGGCCCGCATAAAATTCAAGGTATTGGCGCGGGCTTTATCCCAGGCAACTTGGATCTAACACTGATTGATCGCGTATCCCTTATCACCAATGAGGAATCCATCAGCATGGCACGTCGCCTGATGGAAGAAGAAGGTATTCTGGCAGGGATTTCTTCAGGTGCCGCCGTGGCAGCGGCAGTGAAACTTTCTGAAGAACCGGAATTTGCCGACAAAAATATCGTCGTTATCCTTCCGTCCTCAGGAGAACGCTACCTGAGCACTGCATTGTTTGCAGATTTGTTCACTGAAAAAGAATTGCAACAATAATGCCACATTCTTGTAAATGGTGATCATTCGCTTAAAAAAGCACCCATTCGGGTGCTTTTTTGTGGGCTACGTCAAACTTTGCACCACTCTGTCATTGATTTTACCCGCCAGGTTTAGTATTTAACCGTTCAATTATTTCGGTGCGCGAAATTAATCGCCTTTATGCCGCCTCCCGCTGAATCGATTTACCGATTTGTTACATGAGGGAAAAAGACGGCATAATGGGGAGATAACAGAAAAGCATAGATCTAGGGCAAAGAGTTTTATCGCTGAGTGCGCTATTTTCTCTTTTCTGTTGCATCTGAACCTGCCCCTGAACCATAGTCAGGCGCTAATCTCTACAGGCTAAAGTGAAGCCAATAAGCTAAACTTTAGCTCCACAACATTACTTTAATAAGTTGGGGAAACAACAATGTTCCAGCAAGAAGTTACTATCACTGCACCTAATGGTCTGCACACCCGCCCTGCTGCACAATTCGTGAAAGAAGCGAAAGGTTTTGCTTCTGACATCACCGTGACTTCTAACGGTAAAAGCGCCAGCGCAAAAAGTCTTTTCAAACTGCAAACTCTGGGTCTGACTCAGGGCACAGTGGTAACCCTCTCTGCAGAAGGTGAAGACGAGCAGAAAGCCGTTGAACACTTGGTAAAACTGATGGCAGAGCTCGAGTAACTAGCCCGGTCCTTATTAGTTTAAACCAGTCAAGAGAAAGGTAGGGTTATGATTTCAGGCATTTTAGTATCTCCCGGTATCGCTTTCGGCAAAGCGCTTCTGTTGAAAGAAGATGAGATTGTCATCAACCGGAAAAAAATCGCTCCTGAAGAAGTTGATCAGGAAGTAAAACGTTTCCTGTCAGGCCGTGCGAAAGCTTCAGCACAGTTAGAGACGATCAAAACCAAAGCAGGCGAAACCTTCGGTGAAGAGAAAGAAGCCATCTTCGAAGGCCACATCATGTTGTTGGAAGACGAAGAGCTTGAGCAGGAAATCATAGCCCTTATCAAAGACGAACACGCCTCCGCCGATGCGGCTGCTTATTCCGTCATTGAAGGGCAAGCGAAAGCATTGGAAGAGCTGGATGATGAATATCTGAAAGAACGTGCGGCTGACGTACGTGATATCGGTAAACGTCTTCTGCGCAATATTTTGGATTTGGCGATTGTCGATCTGAGCGCCATTCAGGATGAAGTTATTCTGGTTGCCACCGATCTGACCCCGTCAGAGACCGCACAGTTGAACCTGAACAAGGTCCTGGGCTTTATTACCGATTTAGGTGGTCGTACGTCTCACACCTCCATCATGGCACGTTCCCTGGAATTACCGGCCATTGTCGGTACCAGTGATGTGACTAAACAGGTGAAAAATGGCGACTATCTGATTCTCGATGCAGTAAACAATAAAATCTACGTCAACCCGACGGCCGATATTATTGACGAGCTAAAAGCGGTGCAGAATCAGTACATCACTGAAAAAGACGATCTGGCCAAACTGAAAGACTTACCGGCTATCACCCTGGATGGTCATCAGGTTGAAGTCTGTGCCAACATCGGTACCGTGCGCGACGTCGCCGGTGCAGAGCGCAATGGCGCCGAAGGTGTAGGCCTGTATCGTACAGAATTCCTGTTCATGGACCGTGACAGTCTGCCTACTGAAGAAGAGCAATTCCAGGCTTATAAAGCAGTGGCTGAAGCGATGGGCTCCCAGGCGGTTATCGTACGTACCATGGACATCGGCGGTGACAAAGACCTGCCGTACATGAACCTGCCAAAAGAAGAGAACCCGTTCCTGGGCTGGCGCGCAATCCGCATCTGCCTGGACCGTAAAGAAATTCTTCATGATCAGCTGAAGGGTATTCTGCGTGCATCTGCTTTCGGCAAACTGCGCATCATGTTCCCGATGATCATTTCTGTTGAAGAAGTGCGTGAACTGAAAGCAGAACTCGAAATGCTGAAAGTTGAGCTGCGTGAGAAAGGCCAGGCCTTCGACGAAACCATCGAAGTAGGCGTAATGGTTGAAACTCCGGCAGCGGCTGTGATTGCTCATCATCTGGCCAAAGAGGTCGATTTCTTCAGCATCGGCACTAACGATCTGACCCAATATACTTTGGCAGTCGATCGCGGTAACGAGTTGATCTCTCATCTTTACAACCCAATGTCACCTTCTGTACTGGGTTTAATTAAGCAAGTCATTGACGCATCTCATGCTGCTGGCAAATGGACTGGTATGTGTGGCGAGCTAGCCGGTGACGAACGTGCTACACTTCTTCTATTGGGCATGGGCTTAGATGAGTTCAGCATGAGTGCTATCTCTATCCCACGCATCAAGAAAATTATACGCAATACAAACTTCGAAGATGTGAAAGCGCTGGCAGACCAGGCCTTGGCCCAACCTACGGCGCAAGAGTTGATGAACCTGGTTAACAAGTTCATTGAAGAAAAAACACTCTGCTAATTGCGCGACGCTATAAAGCTGCCCAAATTATTGCTTAGGAGAAGATCATGGGTTTGTTCGATAAACTGAAATCATTAGTTTCTGATGATAAAAAAGACGTTGGCACTATTGAGATCGTAGCGCCAATTTCTGGTGAAATTGTCAACATTGAAGATGTTCCTGACGTTGTTTTCGCTGAAAAAATCGTTGGTGATGGTATTGCTATCAAACCATCTGGCAGCAAAATGGTTGCTCCGGTTGATGGTACTATCGGTAAGATCTTTGAAACTAACCATGCTTTCTCAATCGAATCTGACAGTGGTATTGAGCTGTTTGTCCACTTCGGTATTGATACCGTTGAACTGAAAGGCGAAGGCTTCAAACGCATCGCTGAAGAAGGTCAACGTGTGAAGAAAGGCGATTTGGTTATCGAATTTGATCTGGCCCTGCTGGAAGAGAAAGCCAAGTCTACCCTGACGCCGGTTGTCATCTCTAACATGGATGAGATCAAAGAGCTGATTAAACTGACTGGTAGCGTGACCGTTGGCGAAACGCCGATTATCCGTATCAGAAAGTAAGTCACCTGGTGACATAAAAAAACGGCGCTTAATGCGCCGTTTTTTTATCCGCAACGTACAGATTACAGCCCTCAGCTCACGCAATCATGGGTTCAATCAAATTTTCCAATGGGGGACTTGCAGACTGATCACCAGACCGTGGGGATCAGCGTTCCGCGCATCGACTTTACCCTCATGAGCCAGCATAACCTTACGGGTGATAGCGAGACCTAAACCATACCCCTTACCTGAAAGCGGCGATTTAACCCGGACGAACGGATCGAAAATACTCGACAGTTTATCCTCTTCAACGCCCGGCCCCTGATCTTCGACGTCAATCTTCAACCACTGATCGGCGTGAGTTAATGATACCGTCACCGTCTGTCCACGCCCCGAGAAACGCAGTGCATTACGCACCACATTATCAATAGCTCGCCGCATCAGCTCGGCATTGCCCTTCACGGTGTAATCAGTTTGCTCTCCCGTATCGGCCTTCAGCGTAATTTCCACACCCGGCAGCTGCGCTTCATATCTGGCATCGTTGACCACAGCTTCCACCAATCCGTAGAGGTCAAAATACTCTTCGTCCGGCATATCGCTGTTTTCAGCCCGCGATAACGCCAGCAATTCACCGATCATTTTATCCAGACGACCAGCCTCGTGTTCAATACGTTGTAGTGACGTTTCGACATTAAGCGGGTTCTGACGCGCCAGGCCAATCGCCAGCTGTAAACGAGCCAGGGGCGAACGTAACTCGTGTGAAACGTCATGTAGCAGTTCTTCACGGGCCTTCACCAGCACTTGCAGACGTTCTGCCATCGAATCGAAGTCACGGGCCACGTCCGACAGTTCGTCATGCCGTTTACCCATGCTGGAATAGAGCCGCACGGACAAATCACCCTGCGCCACCCGGCCAAATGCCCGGCGCATCTGCAACATTGGACGCGTGAGGTTCCAGGCCAGCAAGGAACTGAAAAGTAGCCCGCCCAGACCACCAATCCACAGCAGCGGCGTAGGAATATTAAGCATATGTTCCCTGCGCTTTGGCCGGTACTCACTCATCAGACCTTCAACGTTATAACGCAGGCGATACCCCTGCCCGTTCGGTCCCTGGACAAACTCCACGATTTCTTTCGGAATTTTACCGGGCTCGAGGGCTTTTAAAGTTTCACCCTCTGCCGGCACCATGGAGGTTGTCACAGAGAAATACTGACGGTCAGAGTCCGGCCAGTCAGCCATCATCGCGTTTAGCGCAGGCATCCCCCCCGAATGCAGCGTCGAGACGGCCGAGGTGATTTGCAGTTTAACAAAACGTCGTGCGATACCGCTTTCCGGAGGTTCATGGTGGTTATAAAAAGTAAAAATCACCCAGAGAACCTGAGTGATAGCGATGAACGTGAACCAGAATCCGAACAGGATTTTCCAGAATAGCCTTCCGCGAAGGCGTTTACCTGATGCGATAGCCAATACTTCTTACCGTTTCAATAGTCAGGATATCGCCGCCTTCCAGCGACGCCAGTTTCTGGCGGATATTACTGATGTGCACATCAATGCTGCGATCATAGGCTTCGCGCGGACGACCCAGCCCCTTTTCTGACAGCTCATCTTTGGAAACCACACGCTCAGGGGCGCGCAGCAGAAGCTCCAACAAATTAAATTCAGAGGCAGTCAGATCAAACAACGTGCCGCGCCATTCGCTGCTGCGCGTGGCCGGGTTAAGCGTCAGATCACCATAATTAACGATTGAAGAGTCCGACGGTGCTTCCTGTTGCTCTTCTACGCGACGCAATACGGCGCGCAGGCGCGCTACCAGTTCACGCGGGTAGCAGGGCTTCGGCATATAATCATCCGCGCCCATCTCCAGCCCAATAACCCGGTCAATATTGTCACCCTTGGCGGTCAGCATGATGATCGGCAGACGGCTGTTTTTACGCACCTGCCGCAGCACATCAATACCGCTCATATCAGGTAGCATAATGTCGAGGATCATCGCGGAATATTCGCCGGATAGCGCGCCGTCCACACCGGCTTTACCGGTCAATACCAGCGAAGCGTTGAAGCCTTCGGCTATCAGATATTCACTGAGCATGGTACCCAGTTCGAGATCGTCATCGACTAACAAAATTTTCATCATTTATTTCCGCCTAACTGAATTCTGGTCATTTTTACCCCTAACCCGGTTACGTGCAGCCGCTTTTACTCTAACTTTACACTCTGCCTTTAGATAATAGCTGACGCTACGCTTCAGACGTCAAAAACACCGGTGGATAAATAGCGGTCACCCCGGTCACAAATGATGGCAACTACCAGGCTTCCAGGGTTATTGCGGGCGACGCGTAGGGCACCGGCAACGGCACCGCCGGAGCTGACACCGCAGAAGATCCCCTCTTCCCGCGCCAGAGCGCGCATGGTTTCTTCAGCTTCGGTTTGCCCCATATCGATCACCTCATCCACCAGTTCGGGCTGGAAAATACCGGGTAAATACGCCTGCGGCCAGCGGCGAATACCAGGGATACTGCTGCCTTCAGATGGCTGCAGGCCAATAATTTTTACTGCGGTATTTTGCTCGCGCAGATAACGACTGACACCGGTGATAGTTCCCGTGGTCCCCATGCTGGAAACAAAGTGGCTGATACGTCCTTGCGTCTGCTGCCAGATTTCAGGGCCGGTGGTAGTGAAATGGGCCAGCGGGTTATCCGGATTATTAAACTGGTCGAGCACTTTACCCAGTCCCTGCTTCTCCATATCTAAAGCCAGGTCACGGGCCCCTTCCATACCTTGTGCACGGCTGACCAACACCAACTCGGCGCCGTAGGCACGCATCGAGGCCTGGCGCTCCAGGCTCATATTTTCTGGCATCAGTAACTTGAGCCTGTAGCCTTTGAGCGCTGCAATCATTGCCAGCGCAATGCCGGTGTTACCGCTGGTGGCTTCGATCAACTGGTCGCCGGGTTGGATCTCACCGCGCTTTTCAGCCTGCTCAATCATAAACAGTGCGGCACGGTCTTTGACCGAACCCGCCGGATTATTGCCTTCCAGTTTGACCCAAATTTCGCTGTCCAGATCCTTTGACAGACGCTGTAATTTCACCAGAGGCGTATTACCGATGTAATGTTCGAGCGTGCTCACTGTGATTGCCTTATTTCTGTCGGTTATAAATACCAATCAAAATTGAATAAATGAGTATCAGACGATAAAAAGGGCGGAACAGTTACCGCCCTTTTGTTGATAAATGAATAACTGCTTATACGTTAAAACCCGTCGTGATTAAAAATTATCAGGCACTTTTCGCCAATGCAACGGGTTGAAGCTGATCGTCGCCGGAATAGATGCGCCCATTGAGGCCACCGACGTAAAAACGGTCACCGCGAACGGGAGTTGACTGGCCGTTGAAATCCGACAATACCACGGAGAGCGGTTCGTCATGCCAGCCTTCGGCCTGGACGATCAACTGCCAGAAGTGACCACGCGGGCTGACTTCCAGCACTTTGACCGGCAGCGGACAGCGGGCATTACTTTGTGCTGTGATCTCCATTTCCCATGGACGCAGGAACAGGTCTACCGCTCCCTGATGCAGCGGCGGGTTCTCCAGCGGCCAATGATAATCTCCCACGTACAACTGTGCCCCCCGAATCTCGCCGCCGATTTTATTCACTTCTCCCATAAATTCCAGCACGAAACGGGTGGCCGGATCGCGCCAGATCTCAGGTGGTGTACCCACTTGTTCAATATTGCCCTGACTCATCACCACAACCCGGTCGGCCACTTCCATCGCCTCCTCCTGGTCGTGAGTCACGAACACGCTGGTGAACTTCAGTTCTTCATGCAATTGTCGAAGCCAGCGGCGCAGCTCTTTACGCACCTGCGCATCAAGCGCCCCAAAAGGTTCGTCCAGCAGCAGAATTTGCGGCTCTACGGCCAGTGCCCTGGCCAGCGCCACACGCTGCTTTTGCCCACCGGACAGCTGCGCTGGGAAGCGATTGGCAAGATGAGCCAGTTGGACCATCTCAAGCAGTTTGGTGACTCTTTGTTTTATGGTTTCGGCATTCGGACGCTCACGGCGTGGCAATACGGTCAGGCCGAAAGCGATATTGTCGAACACCGTCATGTGGCGGAACAGGGCATAGTGCTGGAACACAAAACCGACCTGACGATCGCGGGCATGCAAGCGGGTCACGTCTTTACCGTGAAAGCTCAGTCGACCGGCGTTCTGATGCTCCAGACCAGCGATAATGCGCAGTAGCGTGGTTTTACCGGAACCCGATGGCCCAAGTAGCGCCACCATCTCCCCGGAAGCAATATCGAGCGAGATATCGTTCAGCACCTTGGTGCGGCCGAAATATTTGTTGATACCATTAATTTCAATGCTCATTGCTTTCCTCCCGCTCAAGACGGTCATTGTGGCGCTTAAGACGCCATTGCAGGCCGCTTTTCAAAAACAGTGTCACTATCGCCATCAGGGTTAACAGCGCGGCGGCAGTAAACGCACCGGCGGTGTTGTAATCCTGATGCAGTAATTCAACCTGAAGCGGCAGGGTGTAGGTCTCGCCACGAATTGCACCGGATACCACGGACACCGCGCCGAATTCACCGATGGCGCGGGCATTAGTCAATACCACACCATAGAGTAAGGCCCAGCGAATATTCGGCAAGGTAACGCGGCGGAACATCTGCCAACCGGAGGCGCCCAATAACACGGCGGCTTCATCCTCATGACTGCCCTGACTCAGCATCACAGGCACCAGTTCACGGATAACAAACGGGCAGGTCACGAAGACGGTCACCATCACCATGCCTGGCCATGCAAACATAAACTGAATGTTGTGCGCATCAAGCCATGGGCCCAATGGGCCATTGGTACCGTAAAACAATAAATAGAGCAGACCGGCCACTACCGGCGATACGGCAAAAGGGATGTCGATCAGCGTCAGTAATAACTGGCGACCAGGAAAATCAAACCTTGCCACCAGCCAGGCCAGCAGCGTGCCGAAAATCAGGTTCACGGGCACAGTGATCAGCGCCATCAATACGGTCAACCAGATCGAATGCAACATGTCGGAATCAGACAGGTTCTTCCACACTGCGGCCATACCATCAGAAAGTGCCAGCACAAAAATACTGATCATTGGCACCACCAATAACAGCAGGCATATCAACATGCCGGTGCCGATTAATAACCATTTCACCCAGTCGATGCGCTGACGGGTTGCACCTGCAAAAGCCGGAACATCAGACATCAGTGACCTCCAAGGCGACGGCCATAACGGCTTTGTAAGGTGTTAATCGCAAACAGTAGCAGCAGCGACGCGGCCAGGATCACCGAGGCAATAGCGCTGGCGGCCGGGTAATCAAACTCTTGCAGGCGGATGAAAATCATCAGCGAAGTGACTTCGGTTTTCCAGGCGATATTCCCGGCGATAAAAATCACCGCACCGAATTCCCCCAGGCTGCGGGTGAAAGAGAGCGCAGTCCCCGCCATCAGGGAAGGCATCACTTCCGGCAATACCACGCGGCGAAAACTCTGCCAGCGCGAAGCACCAAGGGTTTCAGCCGCTTCTTCGTACTCCGGCCCCAACTCTTCCAGTACCGGCTGTACCGTACGCACCACAAAAGGAATACTGGTAAAAGCCATCGCTACCGCAATGCCGAGCCAGGTATAGGAAACCTTGATATCAAAATGCGCCAGCCATTGGCCGTAGAAACCGTTAGCTGAGAACAAACCAGCCAGCGTCAGGCCCGCCACCGCCGTCGGCAACGCAAAGGGTAAATCCATCAGGCCATCAAGCAGGCTTTTCCCCGGAAACTCATAGCGGGTCAGGATCCACGCCATCAGCATGCCGAAGAAACAGTTGAAAATACTGGCGACGCCGGCTGACAGCAGCGTCACTTTATAGGCTGCAATCACCTGATCGTTGGTGATGACTGCCCAATACTCGGCCAGCGTCATCTGCGACAGCTGCATCACCAACGCACTCAGCGGCAGTAACAGGACCAGGCAGACGAACAGCAGGCTGCTGCCAAGGCTTAGGGTGAACCCTGGAAGTACGCGTTTGCTCGACAACAACATTACTTGTGACCCTGCTCTAACAATTTATCCAGCTCACCACCGGTATCGAAATGGGTTTTCATCACTTGCGGCCAGCCGCCAAACTGATCTTCCACTTTGAACAATTTGGTCTCAGGGAACTGGCCTTTGGCGGCCGCCATGGCGTTTTTATCGTACACACGATAGTTAAAACTGGTGATAATTTGCTGCGCCTGTGGGCTCCACAGATAATTCAGGTAATCTTTCGCCGCTTTCTCGGTACCATTTTTCTCGACGTTTTTATCGACCCAGGCAACCGGAAACTCCGCCAGAATATCCACAGGTGGGACGATCACTTCATACTTATCATCACCATACTGTTTACGGATGTTATTCACTTCAGATTCAAAACTGATCAGTACATCACCCAGTCCACGCTCGACAAACGTGGTGGTAGCACCACGACCTCCGGTATCGAAGACCTCTACATTTTTCAGCAGACTGGCCATCTTCGCGCGGGTCTTGTCCTGATTGTTGCCATCTTCTTGGTTAAACGCCCCCCAGGCACCGAGGTAGGTATAACGGCCATTGCCAGAGGTTTTCGGGTTCGGGAACACCAATTTGACGTCGGAACGCGTCAGGTCATCCCAGGTATGGATATTCTTCGGGTTACCTTTGCGCACCAGAAACGCCATGGTGGAGTAGAAAGGCGAACTGTTATTTGGTAAGCGGGACTGCCAGTTGGCCGGAATAAGGTTGCCACGATCGTGCAGGATCTGCACATCTGTCACCTGGTTGTAAGTGACAACGTCAGCCTTCAGCCCCTGTAAAATAACTAAAGCCTGTTTGGAAGAGCCGGCATGAGACTGTTTGATCTCGAGCTTATCGCCACCGTTTTGTTCGGCCCACTGTTTCTGGAATGGGGGATTGAGCGCAGCAAAAAGCTCACGCGACACGTCATAAGAGCTGTTGAGTAATTCAGTGGCAGACGCCGCGCCGCTCGCCAGCAACAGGGCGGCAAGAGAACCTTGAAGTAATCCGCTTTTTATCCAGACTGTTTTCATGCTCAACCTTATGTGAAAGAGACCCGATATGGCCAGGTTCAGCCACGCAATATCACACAGTGTATTTATAACTGCCGGTCAGGCTGTAACGGTTTTATATACCGTTTGGTGATTTTCAAGCATGAAAAGCTATAAGGCATTTAAGGCGGTGTGCTGAAGGGGGATTGGCGTGGTCAGCGCGCCCGGCAACGGGTGCGCTGATGAGAAGAGCAGAGTACTAGAGTGCCAGCAATTGGGTTAGCGAGGGGGCAAAATAGTAGCTGCCCGTAACCGGACGAGTAAAACGCAACATCGCGTCACGCTTACCATCCAGATCGCCGAACATGCTCAGTAGTTGCTTCTCGATGTTCCACAAGCGAGCACAATACGAGATGAAATACAGTCCGTGCTCACCGCTGGCGGTGCCGTATGGCAAGCTCTGGCGCAGTATTTTCAGGCCTTTGCCCTCTTCTTTCAGGTCAACGCGGCTGACGTGTGAGGTATCAGGACGGGTGTCGGGGTCCAGCTCCTCATCGGTCTGCTTAGTACGGCCGATCACTTCTTCCTGCTGTTGCACAGAAAAACGGTTCCACTGCGTCAGGTTATGCTTCCAACGCTGTACCATAACATAGCTGCCGCCAGCATCCGTTTCCCCCTCAGGGATGATTGCCACCTGGGCGCGCGCTTCGGCTTTCGGGTTTTCAGTACCGTCTACAAACCCGTTCAGGTCACGCTCTTCAATACCACGGAAACCATGGGTCTCCTCTTCGACGATTATTGAGCGGCCGAACGCTGCCAAAGCGGCCTGAGCAAGAGCGAAGTTAACATCATGACGTAAAGATTGAATATGCAGCAGTACGTCACGTTGAGTAGCGGGTGCCAGCCCTTTCCCCAGCGGGGCAAAAGGTTTTAGCTCAGAGGCACCCTGCCCACCCGATAAGTCGCGCCATATGTCGTGACCAAAAGCCACCACTGCACCAAGATTTTCATGCGGGAATTTCTGCTGCATTTCACTTAATGCCGCTGCAAACTGACGGCAACCCTGCCGCAGGTCATCCAGTTCACCCTGAACTTTGGCCTCGATGAAAATGCCAAAACGGCAATGCTCGAGCAGAATGCCGCTCTGAACCTGATTCATGTTTTATTCCTCATAATTTTGACGCCGCTATCATAACTGAAGTCAATAAAAATGCCTTGCGCGGACGCAAGGCATGGAGGAGTTATCTACACCCAGATGAGGACGTTATTGCATCAGACTCAGTGCGCCGGATTTGCACGCCAGATAATTTTGCTGACTTTCCACTCTTTCAGGGCATCGTCAGATGGCATTAGCTCTTCAGGACCGTGCCAGATACCGCTGAACACGTAGGTGACATGCTGGCTCTGTGGTGCCTTACATTCGATATTCTGCGCGTCATCACCCTTGCCTTTCTGGCATACGTCGAAAGCCTTAGGATAGAGGTCGCTGAACGGCGTCCCTATTTTCACACCCCATTCACTTTCAACTTTAGGGTCGGTCACATCAACGCGCTGCACATTGCCTTTTGGCTCGCCGCTGATCGTCATTTTGACCTCTTTGTCATCCATCGCCTGATAGAACGTCAGCATCTTGCCGTCATTCATCGACATGCCACTGCGCAGGCGGTAATCACCATCGAGCGCGTCCTTCACGGCGTCTTCTGTCAGAGGTGTACTGGCCGTAATGCCGCCGACACCCTGGTCGGTCACTTTTGCATTACTGCCAAACCAGTTCATCGGGTTCATGCTTGACCAATGTACGCTGGGCCAGGACATATTTGACATCGTCGAACAGCCGGTTAGCAGCAACGGCAAAACCAGCAATAGTGGGCGGATCCTCATTCGTTTCACTCCTTTAATGTCCATGTCGGTCTGCTGTTCAGGTATTGAGAAGAGCTCAGAACAGAATTGACTCATTATGTCAGCGGCAGTTCGAGTCCTGAGATGCCTGATAAGTTCAGCGTCCAATATCAATTAGCTTTCTGCCAGCCGCTGCCCGCTATCAAAACAGGCGCGTAAACGTCGGCTAATCAGCCAATAAGCCAGCGCGGCTGCATCAAGCAACGCCAACGCCAGATCAATGAGCGAAGGCATATCACTGCTTTGCCACAAGCCTAACCCCTGCAAGGAAAACGTGACAAACATTCCGGCCAACAGCAGCCAGTAGCCGCCCTGCCAGACCCGTGGCCAGAGATGACGACGGCCACTGAGCAAAAAGAGCAGCGCGGGCGGCAGACCCAGAATAATGCCATGCCAGAAACTTTGCGGGTCGGGATAAAAAAGTTTCAGTAAATCCGTTCCCTGCTCGCGCGACGCCCCTGCCATAACGAACAGTAACCAGGTTCGCGCCTGCAAAATCAAAATAGTCCAGAACCACAGCGGTAACCGCAACATGCCGTGGCTGTTATAATCATCCGGGTTCATAGCCTAAGAACTATCCTTCGATTTGATGTGAACAACAAATTAACCAACCGGCCTTAAGAAACCGTTAAGAACAGTCTGTTTTAATGGTCCTCAACGGGGCAACACACCGCTAACGGTGTCATAGTTGCTAAATTCACCAGACCAACCATTCAAGTTTAAGGACGACCTATTATGATGAAGAAGATCACGCTGGCAACCCTCATTGCACTTTGCACGCTTCCGGCCTTGGCTCAACAAAGCGGCGGCTTCAATGGTCCTTCGGCTCAGGAACCGCAAACTCAGGCGGCCAGCCCGCAGGGCGGTTTTACCGGAACCACTGCGCTGAGCACGGTAAAAGATGCGCAGAGCATGAAAGATGACCAGTGGGTGATGCTTGAAGGTTTTATCGATCAACGTATCGACCACGATAAATACATTTTCCGTGATAACACCGGGACCCTGAATGTAGAAATTGACGGAAAACGCTGGCAGGGCCAGAACGTTTCGCCAAAAGATAAGGTGCGTATCGAAGGGAAAGTGGACAAAGACTGGAACTCTGTCGAAGTTGACGTGAAGTCCGTCACCCTCATTAAATAATCTCCTGCTGCCATCTAAGAAAAAGCCCCGAGGCAAACACATCGGGGCTTTTATGTCTTATAAAACTGTTCTCTGTGATGAAAACTAGTACTCCTGATCTTCAATCAGGCGCTTACCCAGCGACAGCGTATCCGAAACTTCGTAACCCAGTTTTTCATACATACTGACCACCGCATCGTTTTCGGCCCGCACCATTAAATTGATTTTCGGGCAACCGCGGGCAATCAGCTTCTTCTCGAGGCGGTTAATCAGCGCATTGGCGATACCGCGTCCGCGATAATCAGGATGCACACCAAGATACCCCGCCGAGCCACGATGACCGTCGTAGCCGCCCATTAGTGTACCCACCACTTCACCGCCGACTTCGGCCACCAGGAAAAACTCCGGACTGTGGTTAATTTTGCGTTCAATATCCAGTTCAGGATCATTCCACGGGCGCAGCAGATCGCAGCGCTCCCATAAGGTCAGTACTTCTTCAAAATCTTCTTGACGGTATACGCGAATTTCCATCACTGATCACCGCTATCCTGTTTATAGGGTAATAAAGGGTTTGTTTAATTATCGCGTGATCTGCTTGATACGCAACATCAAAATAGAAGAATGTCGCATTTTTAACCGTTACATCCAGTCAGGTAAGTCAGCCAAAATGAGAGATAAACAATAAAACTTACAAATAGTTATGGGGTTAATTATTCATTTACGACACAAAATTCATAAACAGTAATAGTTCTCAGATCGAAACTGTAAAAAAGATACTCTATAACATAGAGCATTCTGTACTTTTCTGACGGTAATGGACTGATGTTAAACCCCCTGAACAAATTCCTTCATTTCCAGCCACTGCCCACTTCTGCCACCCGCCGTCAGCTCTTGCTCTCTGGCCTGGGTTTAGCGATTGCTGCCTTTGGCTCCCGATCTGCCAGCGCGGCACAGCATGAACACATCACCAAAACCGCGCCAGCACCGAAACCTGCGGGCTCGAAAAAACTGGTAATGATTGACCCCGGCCACGGCGGAATCGACTCCGGCGCAGTAGGTCATGAAGGGTCCGAAGAAAAACACGTGGTGCTGGAAATCGCCAACTATGTACGCGATATCCTGGGCGCTCATAGCAATATCGAAGTCAAACTCACCCGAGATGCGGATCATTTTATTCCACTGTATCAGCGTGTAGAGATTGCCCACCAGCATCAGGCCGACCTGTTTGTCTCGATTCATGCCGACGGCTACACCAGTCCGTCTGCCTCCGGCGCCTCGGTTTTCGCGCTCTCCAATCGCGGCGCCAGCAGTGCGATGGCCCGTTATATGTCCAAAAAAGAGAATGACGCCGACCTGGTCGCAGGCAAGAAAGTGGCTCAGGAAGACAATAACTATCTGCAACAGGTACTGTTCGATCTGGTCCAGACTGACACCATTAAAAATAGTCTGACGCTCGGCCACCATGTACTGGACCGCATTCGCCCTATTCACCATCTGCACAGCGAACAGACCGAGCAGGCCGCCTTTGCGGTGCTGAAATCCCCCTCTATTCCGTCGATTCTGGTAGAAACCTCCTTCATTACCAATCATCAGGAAGAGCAATTGCTCAGCACCACGGCGTTTCGCAAAGAGATCGCCCAGGCGATCTCGCAGGGTATTATCAATTTCTTTGGTTACTTCGACGCCACTGAACGCAGACCACGCTAAGCTGCCAACCCTGGCTTAATTCACGCTATACTGATGACCTTATTTTTATTCAGCGCTTTCAAGGCGCTGAATGCCCTTTCAGTTAACGCCAGTGAGTTTACCCGTGAGCCTACCGATACCCGATATCACTCAAGTCAAAGCCTTCCTGTTGTTATTACAGGAGCAAATTTGTCAAAAACTGACCGCCGCTGACGGTAGAGGCCAGTTCGCCGAAGATCAGTGGGTGCGCGAAGAAGGCGGTGGCGGCCGCAGCCGGGTTTTGACCCACGGCGCGGTTTTCGAACAGGCAGGGGTTAACTTCTCCCATGTTTCCGGCGCAACACTTCCGGCGTCCGCCACTGCACACCGCCCGGAACTCGCCGGTCGCAGTTTTCAGGCCATGGGCGTTTCACTGGTTATTCATCCGCTGAGCCCCTTCATTCCCACTAGCCACGCCAACGTGCGTTTCTTTATTGCTGAGAAACCAGGCGAAGAACCGGTGTGGTGGTTTGGTGGCGGGTTCGATCTTACCCCGTTTTATGGTTTCGAAGAGGATGTCCATCACTGGCATCTGACCGCACAACAGCTTTGCCAGCCTTTTGGTGATGATGTGTATCCAAAATACAAAAAATGGTGCGACGACTACTTCTTTATCAAACACCGCAATGAGGCACGCGGTATCGGTGGCTTGTTCTTTGATGACTTGAATACGCCCGATTTCACCACGTGCTTTGCTTTCATGCAGGCCGTTGGCAACGGCTTTACCGATGCCTACCTGCCAATTGTCGAGAGACGTAAAATCCTGACGTGGGGCGAACGCGAGCGTCAGTTCCAGCTTTACCGTCGCGGACGCTATGTCGAATTCAATCTGGTGTGGGATCGCGGCACGTTGTTCGGATTGCAAACCGGTGGCCGCACCGAATCTATCCTGATGTCCATGCCTCCTCTGGTACGCTGGGAATACAACTTCCAACCCGCCGCTGACAGCCCGGAAGCCGCGCTTTACCGTGATTTTCTGCCGGTCCGCGACTGGCTCACCAATGGGGAGAAACGTTGATGCAAATCTGGGTTGATGCCGATGCCTGCCCGAACGTCATTAAAGAGGTGCTGTTCCGCGCAGCTGAACGTACCGGCATGATGGTAACGCTGGTAGCAAATCAGACCGTCCGCATCCCTCCGTCAAAATACCTGCGCACCCTGCGCGTCGAAGCCGGTTTTGACGTGGCAGATAACGAAATCGTCAGACGAACAGAGCCGGGCGATTTGGTTATCACCGCGGATATTCCGCTGGCTGCCGAAGTGATTGAAAAAGGGGGCGTGGCGCTCAATCCACGCGGCGAACGCTACACCACAGAGACCATCAAAGAGCGGCTCAACATGCGCGACTTTATGGACACCATGCGTGCCAGTGGCGTGCAGACCGGAGGGCCACCGACGCTAAACCAGCGCGACCGCCAACAGTTTGCCAATGAGCTGGATAAATGGTTGCAACAAGCCAAACGATAAATCCAGCCGGGCAAAGAGCTCCGCCTCTGACTTTATAAAATGATATCCCCTACAAAGAGAAAAATATTATGGTCAAAAAAATCATTCTGGATTGCGATCCTGGGCATGACGATGCCATCGCTTTGCTGCTGGCACACGGAAACCCGGATATCGAGTTACTGGCGGTCACCACCGTAGTGGGCAACCAGACGCTGGAAAAAGTCACCCGTAACGCCCTGGCGGTCGCCCGCGTGGCAAATATCACCGGCGTGCCTTTCGCCGCAGGAGCTACCCGCCCACTGATACGCCCGGTTGAAATTGCCGATGAAATTCATGGTGATTCAGGCCTGGACGGCCCGGTACTTCCGCAACCAACCCTGACTCTTAAGCCTGTTCATGCTATTGATTTGATTATTGACTTAATCATGTCCCACCCACCGAAAACCATCACGCTGGTCCCTACCGGCGGCCTGACCAACATCGCTCTGGCGGTACGTAAAGAGCCGCGTATCGTTGAACGGGTGAAAGAAGTCGTGCTAATGGGTGGCGGTTATCACGTCGGTAACTGGAGCGCGGTGGCTGAATTTAATATCAAGATTGATCCGGAAGCCGCGCATATCGTGTTCAACGAAAAATGGCCCTTGACCATGGTGGGCCTGGATCTTACCCATCAGGCGTTGGCCACACCGGAAGTTGCAGCCAGAATTGCCGCCATTGGCACCCGCCCGGCAAAATTTGTCACCGAACTGCTGGATTTCTTCAGCCTGAGCTACAAAGATCGTCAGGGTTTTGACTCCCCACCCGTGCATGACCCCTGCGCGGTGGCCTATGTCATCGACCCAAATGTCATGACCGTGCGTAAAGTGCCGGTAGACATTGAACTGACCGGCACTCTGACACTCGGTATGACCGTGGCCGATTTCCGTGCCCCGCCACCACCGGACTGCCATACGCAGGTCGCTGTAACACTCGATCATCAGCGTTTCTGGGACTTAATTGTCGATGCGCTTGAGCGCATTGGTGAAGTGAAATACTAAAACACGATGCATTAAAAATGGGCGCCGTAACCGACGCCCATGATCATGTTGTCACAACGTAATACTCAGATTCATAACGGCTCGGTCTGCGCTTCCACCACGGCCAATGCGACCATATTGACGATACGCCGCACTGAGGCGATCGGTGTCAGAATATGTACCGGTTTGGACACGCCCATTAGCACCGGTCCGACCGTCACCCCTTCTGAACTGGAAACCCTCAGCAGGTTATAGCTGATACGCGCCGCCTCCATGTTCGGCATAATTAGGATATTGGCCGCCCCTTTCAGCGGACTGTCAGGCATGATGTCCTGGCGAATACTTTCCACCAATGCGGCATCACCGTGCATCTCACCATCGATTTCAAGATCGGGTGCCATCTGATTGACCAGTTCCAGCGTTCTGCGCATTTTACGCGCTGCCGGGCAATCTGAGGTACCAAAGCTGGAGTGCGACAGCAGTGCCACTTTCGGCTCAATACCAAAGCGCCGTACTGTTTCAGCTGCCATCAGGGTGATTTCAGCCAACTGTTCCGGCGTCGGATCATCATTGACGTAGGTATCAGCAATAAACGTATTCCCACTCGGTAGCAGTAAAGCGTTCATCGCACCGGCCACGCTGACGCCTCCCCGGAAACCAAAGACCTTCTCCACCACGTCATAGTGTTCATGGTAGGTACCAATAGTGCCGCAAATCATTGCATCCGCCTCACCGCGTAGCAACATAATGGCAGCAATGAGTGTCGGGTTACCAATCACAGCTCGTCGCGCCTGCTCCTGCGATACGCCACGGCGCTTCATCAGTTCATAATATTCGCGCCAGTACTCGTTAAACCGTGGATCCGATTCATTGTTCACGACTTCAAAATCTTTACCGGCCTGAATCTGCAAACCTAACTTCTTAAGCCGCATATCGATAACACTTGGGCGCCCGACCAGGATAGGCTTAGCCAGCCCCAGCGTGACCAGTTCCTGCGTGGCCTGTAGCACCCGCTCCTCTTCGCCTTCGGCCATAACCACGCGTCTGGCATCCTGTTTGGCCTGAGAGAAAATCGGCTTCATAAACAAATTGGTTTTGTAGATAAACTCCGACAGTTTTTCGACATAGGCATCAAAGTCTTTAATTGGCCGGGTCGCCACGCCTGAATCCATCGCGGCTTTGGCAACCGCAGGCGCGATTTTCACGATCAAACGCGGGTCAAAAGGCTTGGGTATCAGATATTCCGGGCCGAAGGAGAGCTCCTCCTCACCATAAGCTGAAGCGACTACGTCGCTCTGCTCGGCCATCGCCAGATCGGCAATCGCATGCACACAGGCCAGCTTCATCTCTTCATTTATCACTGTCGCCCCCACATCCAGCGCCCCACGGAACAGGAACGGGAAGCACAGCACGTTGTTTACCTGATTCGGGTAATCCGACCGACCGGTACAAATAATGGCATCAGGGCGGACAGCTTTGGCCAGCGGCGGCAAAATCTCCGGCTCCGGGTTAGCCAGCGCCAGAATCAGCGGGCTTTTCGCCATGAGCTTCACCATCTCCTGCGTCAGAAC
>CAMLBO010000057.1 GCA_946478305.1 uncultured Enterobacterales bacterium | reverse complement strand
ATACTCACGCGGCGCAGGTTTTCAATCAGCGCCAGACGCAGCATGCCGGGCAGCGCCCACAGCTCGCCGAGTTTCAGCGGTGTGACTTTCTGATAAGCAGCGATAAAACGCGTCAGGGTGGCCGGGTCCCAGTGGCCGTCGCTGTGGGCGATGGCTTCGGTGGCGATGTCATAAATGCGCGGGCAGTTGTGCGGCGCGGCCAGCGCAGGCAGGCCCTTACCGAAGTTTTTCGGCAGCAATTGGCGCACCAGACGGATCTGCTCTTCAATCAGATAAAAGTTGTCGAGCAGCCACTCACCGGCGGGGGCGATGCTGTTCTTCTCGCCGGTGCTGAGAATATGGCAGTTACGGGTCAGCAGCGCTTCATTGGCAGCCAGCCGTTTTAGAAGGTAATAGGGCGCTTTTTTACTGGAGAGCTTATGGGATTGCGCCAGCTTTTCACCATAACGTTCCATCTGGTCGGCAGAGAAAAGTTCTGCTGCAATAGGGGTGTTTTCCTGACTCTCCCTGGTGGTGCGCGGTGCAGTACCCGGCGACACGGGGGGATCTCTTCGATTCTTTAACCAGACACTGAAAGGGTTTTTCACGCGAACATTCCTTATGCGTACGCAAAAGGACAGGTATCGGTATGGCTGAATGTGTACGTACGCTGAGTGAGTGAAGAATTATCGGGGAAGCTTCACGGATAGACGGTAAAACGATAACCGGTTGGATTAAGCGTAGCAGTGAATGCCCGATTGCGCGGGGCTAAATTGCAGAGTTGCGGACCGGGGCCGGTTTGCTTTTCGCCACTTTGAACGCACGACGCGGGTCACCCGCAACGAATTCCAGCGTTGGGGAGTAGTAGTAGGGCAGCCAGCCGCCATAACTGTTTTCCCATTCCCAGTGGACCGGGCAGGGCCACAGAATGTCTTCGAACATAATAAAATAGGTCCATCGTCCGTGTGGACGGCGTGGTTTGGCAGTGCTCATAGATTTAATGATGATGTGAATTCCGCTGAGGGGCAGGGCATATTTTGACCTGCATGGTCGCAGGATTCAAGCCGCATGCGCATTGCCAGTGATATAACCCGGTAATTGTTGCTGTGAGTCATGCGGATGGTGCTGTTTTGTCTGACTTCGGACGCATCCTACAGCCAGTTAGGAACGGGCTGCCTGTTCATCGGGAATGAATCCCGGCAAACTCCTCAGCCTTAATGTCGGGAACCTCTGTTTTTGTAGGGCGGGGGGATTACCCAACATCATCCTTTTCCGTACTATGCTTTAAGCAGTTAATCAGCGTCTTAGGCCGATAATAATATTGAGGATCACATGTACAAAGCATTGGTTGTAGATGATCACCCTGTGGTCAGACTGGCAGTAGGAATGCTGTTACAGCGTGGTGAAATTGAGGTGGTGGGCGAAACCGGCAACGGCCTTGAGGCCGTACAGCTGGCCAAGACCCTGCAACCCGATATTGTGATCCTTGATATTTCGATCCCGAAATTAGACGGTCTGGAAGTGATCGGCCGTTTACACCTGCTCGATGTTCCGGTGAAAGTGCTGGTGCTGACCTCGCAATCTGCCGCCACGTTTTCAGCACGCAGCCGTCAGGCCGGAGCCGCGGGGTTTATTGCAAAAACGGAAGAGTTGGGCGATCTGCTCGACGCCATTAAAGCCATTCGTGCCGGTTACAGTTATTTCCCGCATGACGCGCCGTCGGGCGGCCATTCTGTTCACCGCCAGCCGCAGGATGAAGTGTCACAGCTGGCTTCATTGTCGGATCGCGAGATGATGGTGCTGATTTATCTGGCACGCGGCTGGACCAATATGCAAATTGCCGATGAACTGATGCTAAGTAATAAAACCATCAGCACCTACAAAACCCGCCTGTTAACGAAACTGCAAGCCACGACGCTGATTGATTTAATCGAACTTGCCAAACGCCACAGTCTGGTTGAATAACCTATGTCCCGGTTCCTCTCTTTTCTGAGCAAAATTCTCAATCAGGGCCTGATGTTACTGTGCGCGCTGGCCCTGCTGCTGGTGTTTGATGAGACGCCCGCACCCGCTGCCGAAAGTGCCCAGCCGTTACAGCTGCTCAGCCGCTCGCCGCAGCACCCTAATCTGCCAACCTCGTTACTGACTCCGGAGCAGGATGCGTGGCTGGGGCAAAAGAAAGTGCTGACGCTGGGTATTTCGAATCCGCAATATCCGCCGTTTGACATCATCAATAACCGCGCTGAATTCGAAGGGATCACCGCCGATTACGTCGGGCTTATTGAAGAGATGTTGCACGTTAAGGTGGAGGTGAAGATATTTTCCAGCCGCCGTTCTGCACTCAAAGCCCTGCAAAATAATGAGATTGATATGGTCGGCAGCGCCACGCAGTTTGATCAGCACGGCGCTGACATTTTATTGTCCGAACCCTATGCCAGTGAGCAATCGGTTCTGGTGACGCAGGCCAATGAAAAACGCGCCATGGGCCACTATCTGGCGGGCCGAACGCTGACTATGGCCGAAGGTTTTTTGCCTGCCGACTGGGTGAGGGCGCAGTATCCGCAGGCGAAACTGAGAATTTATCCGACCTACCAGGAAGCGGTGGGGGCGGTGGCCTTTGGCAAAGCCGACGTCTATCTCGGCGACCTCTATCCCATCAGCAAAAACTTCCTCAATAATATGCGGGTATTGAAATTTGCCGATTTCCCGCCAAAAACTTTCTCATTTGCTGTCGCCAGGGGCGACCAGTTCCTGCTGGATATCCTTAATACGACGCTGGCCGCCGTCACGACCGAAGAGCAGTTGAGTATTTTGCAGCGCTGGCATATCGGGCGCAGTTCGATGCTGCTCAGCCAGGAAGTTTTCCAGCTCAGTGATGCTGAAAAAGCCTGGATCACCGCCACCCGATGGTACGCGTGGCGGTGATTGACGGTTACGCGCCGATGACCTTTGTGGACGATGACGGCAACTATCGCGGCATTACCATCGATGTACTGTCGCAAATCCGTCTGCGTACTGGCTTAAACTTTGAGGTCCGTGAGGCCAGCAACGTCAATCAGCTCAAACAGATGGTCAACCATGGTGAGGCCGACATGATTGGCGCACTGACGCCGAGTGCGGACCGCAAGCAGAAACTGTTGTTCACTCGCCCCTATATGACCAACGCCTTCGTGATGGTGGTGCGCCAACTGGCCGATAGCCCGGCCAACCTGAGTGAAATGCAGGGCAAACGGCTGGCGGTGATCGAAGGCACGGGGTTGATTGATAAGATCCGCGAACAGTACCCGCAAATTCAGCTGGTGATGGCTGACAATGCCACCGAGGTGCTGGCCATGCTGCAAAAGGGGCAGGCTGACGCGGCACTCAATACGCTGGTGAACTCGGAATACCAGATTGCGCGCTTTTACCGCAACAGCCTGCGTATCACCTCCACCGTGGGCAATGCGCCGGCGTATCTCTCGTTTGCGGTGCCGGATACCGACCCCGAGCTGCTGTCAATCCTCGACAAAGTGATGCTGAGCATTCCACCGGATGAACTGGACGTCATCGGTAATTTATGGCGGCCGAATAATATGGTGGCTGGCGACAACTTCTGGCGTGAAAACCGCACCACCATTTATACCGTCGTCGCCTTTGCGCTGGCGCTACTGCTGGTATCGACCTTCTGGGCTACCTGGCTGCGGCGGCAGGTGACGCTCAAAGAGCGGGCCCAAAGGGCGCTGAACGAGCAACTGGAACTGCGCAGAAAATTACTGGAAGAGTTAAACCAGGCTAAAGAGCAGGCGGAAGATGCCAACCGGGCGAAAACCAGTTTCCTCTCCACCATGAGCCACGAGATCCGCACGCCGCTCAATGCCGTGATCGGCATGCTGGAGATGTCCATCAAAGCCGCAGAGCAGGGTGAAACCGACTTGCAGGCGTTGGAAGTGGCTTTCGGTTCTGCCAATGGCTTGGTGGAGCTGGTCGGGGATATTCTCGACATCGCGCGCATTGAGTCCGGGAAGCTGGAATTACACCGGGAACCGGCCAACGTGCGGGCGATCACCGAGTCGGTGATCCGGGTATTTAACGGACTGGCGGTGCAGAAAGGGCTGACGCTGACGCTCACCCTGAGCGACGACTGTGATGCAGAGGTAAATATCGATCCACTGCGCTATAAGCAGATCCTGTCGAATCTGATTGGCAATGCGATCAAATTTACCCCTGCGGGGATCGTCGCGGTCAGTGTCTCATTACGGACGACAGGCGAAGGCGCTCAGCGTGAAATTATCGCCGAAGTACGCGACTCCGGCGTTGGCATTACTGCTGATGATCTGGAAAAGTTGTTTGCGCCTTTCAGTCAGGTGGGCGATTACAGTCAGAACGTGCGACAAGGCACAGGGCTTGGGCTGGTTATCTGCAAAACCCTGTGCGAGAAAATGGGCGGTTCTATTCATATCGACAGCCAGCCGGGGCTGGGCACGCGGGTAGAAGCCCGGGTGTTGGCTGAATGGCTGAGCACGCCAAACAGCGAGTCCGCCGCTGAAGTGGCCCCCGTGCCGGTTGAGCCTCGACCTGCCAGCACGACGACGCTGCGCATTCTGGTGATTGACGATTACCGGGCTAATCGCCTGTTGCTGATCAAGCAGCTTGAGTATCTCGGTCATCAGGTCAGCGAGGCAGAAGACGGCGTGAGCGGGTTGGATATCTGGCAGCAGGGACCCCATTTTGACGTGGTGATCACCGACTGCAACATGCCGCGTATGAATGGCTATCAGCTGGCCCGTGCAGTGCGAGAGGCTGAACGGCAGTCGGGCGCAGCGCCTTGTATGATCCTCGGCTTCACCGCCAATGCCCAGGCGGATGAGACGGCGCGTTGCCTGGACGCCGGGATGGATGGCTGCCTGTTTAAACCGAGTACCCTGCGGGATCTGGCCGACTGGTTACAGACGATTGCCCGGCAGGCTCCGCCACTCGAACCGGCAGCGGAGAAAACCCCAGAGGCGTTTTTGGCATCCATGGCAGCACTGACCGGCGGCGACCCACGTCTGGCGCAACAGCTGGCGCAGGAACTGCTGCGCAGCAATGAGGAAGACAGCCAGTTGTTACGCCAGGCGCTGCAGGAGCTGGATGCTGATGTACTGGCAGAGCTGGCGCATAAAATCACTGGAGGCGCACGCATCGTGGGTGCCGCTGAGGTGGTGGCTGCCTGTGAAGCGTTGGAGTCGCTCTGCCGTGCACCTGCGCCCGACCGTCAGCAGGTAGCACAAGCGGGTCAAACTCTGATGCAGCAACTCGCGTCTTTTGGCCAATTGTTGAGCACGATCTTGAAAAAACTGCAATAAACCCACATACGTTATCCCGTTAATTAAGACGAAAAAACCTCTTATTTATGGCGCCGCAAGGCGCCCGTGTGGCCATTTTCTGATGGGGTTGTAGGAAACTACTTATTCTTTCTGTTTAAGCACAGTTTAGCAGGTGAAATTCCCTGAGATGACGTAGGGTTATATTATCTCCCGCATGAGGTGTGGTTATGAATAAAATGAAAAAAATAGTTGTGATTGATAAAGAGGCTCACTCTTTATCTAAGATCTATTTTATTGCTGATGTCAGAAAGTATCAGGTAATTACTTTGAGCGATTATAGTCAGGCCAGTTCGGTACTGAAAGAAGAGATGCCGGATATTCTGGTGATCAACTGCGATCTCTATAAAGGGGATATTGCCGGTTTTATTGCCAGCGTGAAGAGAATTTCCAGCCATATCCGCATTATCGGCTGCTCATGGCGTACGGCTGCAACCTTTAAGCGTAAAGGTTCGCCTTTTATACTGGATGCGTTTATTAAATTGCCCATGGATGTCAGAAAATTGTCGCTGGCCCTGGAAGCTATTGAATATGATTATGCCATGTTCCCGCTTGAAATGTTCAGTCATCCCTGAATAGCGTCCTTAAACAATGGAATGAAAAGAGGCAACGATGAGTAGAAAAATATTGCTGGTGGATGATCATCCATTAATTCGCTTCGGAATTAAAGCCTTTCTCACTGAGCAGGGATATCAGGTTATTGGCGAAGCCTGCGATGGCGTTGAAGCGTTATTAATGGCCGATAAGGTGCATCCTGACGTGGTTATTCTGGATATTGGTATTCCAAAATTAAACGGTATTCAGGTGATATACCATTTAATGGCGGCAGAATATCCGGTGGATATTATTGTATTCAGCTCGCAGGAATTGAATCATTACGTGCACGCCTGCATGCAGGCGGGGGCGGCGGGGTTTGTGCGCAAAAATGCCCAGTTGCACACGTTGCTGCACGCCATTGAGTCAGCATCCGTCGGGCATGCCTTGTTCCCCCATTCGGCACTCAGCGGCGCCGACGGAGTCAGCCTACATCCAGGCACCATGTCGGCTAAAATTTCTCCGTGTGAGCGCAAGGTGATGAGCCTGTTATTGCAGGGGAAATCCAATAATGATATCAGTCAGTTGCTCAACCGCAGTCCAAAAACCACCAGTGCACAGAAGAAAAGCCTGCTGAAAAAACTGAATGTGTCGAGCTTTGCTGAACTGATCTCGTTAACGGCGTGTGAGAGTCTGAGGGAGTAAGCCGCCCGGGAAGCTGCTATCTTTATGCCATACATTTTAACGGCAGACAGGAGCAAGCGGCGATACCATGCAAGGCGTACCAGAGCGTTTCCCGTTCGACAAAGATTGTGCACAGTTTAAAACTTTGCCGCAGTTACCTGGCGTCGAGCTGTATCATGCCCACATTGACCGTTATGCCTTTGAACCGCATTCGCACGACGCGTTCGGTATCGGCACCATCGATCACGGTGCCGAACGTTTTCGTTATCGCGGCAGCCAGCATCTGGCATCCACCGGTTCGCTGGTGATGATGAATCCGGATGAGATCCATACCGGTCAGTCCGTAAGTGAAGGCGGTTGGTTCTACCGCATGATCTACATTGAGCCGCAGGTATTTGAGACGCTCACCGGCGAAAGCGGGCGGTGGTTTACCGAAGTGGTTAAACAGGATCCGCGCGCTGCCCGTCAGCTCTCCCAACTGCTTGGTGCGCTCTGGCACAGTCAGGATTCGCTGACGATTGACGGCCTGATGCTCTCTCTTACCGATTCGCTGCGTCCTCACTCCCGGGTTGCGCATAAAGCGGCCGACGAACCGGCGCACCGGTTCGAGGTGGTTAAACGCTATCTGCGGGATAATTACTCCCGTACCCTCACTCTCGATGAACTGGCGGCGCTGGTTTCTCTCAGCCCCTATCACTTCTTGCGTACCTTCAAATCTCAACTGCACGTTACTCCCCATCAGATGCTGATGGCGATTCGCCTCAGTGAAGCCAAGCGGATGCTTGGCCTCGGTATGCCCGCCGCACAGGTGGCACAAAGCACCGGCTTAACCGATCAGGCGCATCTGACCCGCGCATTTTCACATCGCTATGGCGTGACACCGGTGCGCTATCAAAAGCAGGTGTACCCGAACAGATAGCCCTTCACTGCAATGACTCTCATTCGCTAAACAGCAATTTCCTACAATACAGTTCAGGCTCATCGCTTTACCCTGCGATCTTTACCGACGTTTCTCAGAGGTTAATGATGTTAAAAGGTGTGCTGTTTGCTCTGGCGTCCGGCCTGATGTGGGGGCTGATTTTTGTCGGCCCGGTGATCGTCCCGGATTACCCTGCTTCGATGCAATCTACTGCCCGCTATGTCGCCTTTGGTGCGATTGCCGTGGTGATCGCCTGGTTTAAGCGGGATGCGCTGCGGGCGTTGAGCCGTGCGGATTGGGTTGAGGCGCTCAGGCAGACGGTGATCGGCAATTTGCTCTACTACCTCTGTCTTGCCAGCGCCATTCAGCGGACCGGCGCACCGGTGTCTACCATGATCATCGGCACGCTACCGGTGGTGATCTCCGTGGCGGCCAATCTGTTTTATGGGCATGACGACGGGCGACTGTCGTGGAAAAAACTCACCCCGGCGTTGCTGGTGATCGCGCTGGGTCTGGTGCTGGTGAACGTAGCTGAGTTGCAGGGGAGTACGGAGCCATTTGATGCGTGGCGCTATGGAACCGGTATTGGGCTGGCGATAGTGGCGCTGGCATGCTGGACGTGGTTCCCGCTGCGTAATGCGCGCTGGCTGCGGCAGAATCCCGATAAGTCACCGCTCACGTGGTCAACGGCGCAGGGTGTCGTGACGTTGCCGCTGGCATTGATGGGCTACGGGCTGGCCTGCCTGCAGCTGTCGCTAAGCCATGCTGACGTCACGTTGCCGTTCGGCCCGCGTCCGTGGGTGTTTCTGGGGCTAATGCTGGCAATCGGTGTGTTCTGTTCATGGGTCGGTGCGCTGTGCTGGAACGAAGCCAGCCAGCGCCTGCCGACGGTGCTGCTTGGCCCCTTGATCGTTTTCGAGATTATCGCCGGGCTGGCTTACGCCTTTCTTCTGCGTCAGGCCTGGCCGCCGCTGATGACCGTGGGCGGCATTGTCTGTCTGATTGTCGGGGTGATCGTGGCGATGCGTATTAAGCCGCAGTCAGTCAGGGCTAGCCAAGATATTCGATAATAGATAATCCACCGTTGTAATCGGTGCTGTAAATAATGCCCTGAGCATCAACAAATACGTCGCAGGACTGGATAACCTGCGGGCGTCCGGGACGCTTATCCATCATGGTGGCGGGCGCAGCGGGCACCAGCGCACCGGTCTCTTTGGGCTGATACGGATTGCTGATGTCATAGGCGCGGACACCGGCATTCTGGTAGGTGGCGAAAATCAGCGTGGAGCTGACAAAGCTGCCTGGGCGGTTTTCATGCAGGTTATGCGGGCCGAAGTGCGCCCCTTTTTTGACGTAATCGGCGTCGTCCGGCTGCGGGAAGGTGCTGATGCTGACCGGGTTAGCCGGTTCGCGGATATCAAACAGCCAGATAAATTTCTCGCCGTCCTCCTGATTGTCCAGCACCGCTTCGTCGAGCACAACCAGCAGGTCGCGATCCGGCAGCGGCAGCGCAGTATGGGTACCGCCGCCAAACGGCGGGCTCCAGTTGCGGTGAGCAATGAGGCTCGGCTGGCTGCGGTCGCTAACGTCCAGCAAGGTCAGGCCGCCGTCGCGCCAGCTGGCGTAAGCCGTGTCACCGCTGATAATCGCGTGGTGCAGCGCATAGCGTTTGCCCTCCGGCCAGTCCGGCTTTTCTCCTTCAGCGGTATTCATCCCCGGCAACCACCAGCGGCCCGCCACTTCAGGTTTGCGCGGATCGGCTACATCGATGGTCAGGAAGATATAGTCACTGTAGCCGTCGAGCAACGCCGAGACGTAAGCCCAGCGCCCGCCGACGTACCAGATACGGTGAATGCCGATGCCGTTAAGCGGAAGAAAGCTGATTTCGCGCGGTTTGTCGGGTATTGAGATATCAAAAATGCGCAGACCCGCGCTCCAGCCACGATCCCGCACGTCCTGAACGGTTTCGCTGACCGAACGGGTGTAATAGACCTTTTCATCGGCAAAGCGCGTGTCGGCAAACAGGTCGCGGGCGTTGATCACCAGCAGTAAATCATCATGCGCTTGCAAATGTACGTTCCAGGTCCCCGGTGGTGCCGCTACGTAGCCTGCGGCGCGGGGATTTTTGGCATCGCGTACGTCCACAATGGAAAAACCCTGCGACACCATATGTCCAATGTAAGCATAGCCGCGGTGAACCATCACCTGTACGCCATCGGGCCTGCCGCCCTGATCGCTGTGGCCAATCAGACGCATGTTGTGACTGTGATCGGGAGTAGGAAGTATCGGGGAAGCCATAGAAGTCCTTAAAATAGCGTTATTTTCTCAGTCTTCACACCTTTCGGCTTGTTGGCAATGAATGAAATAACATAAGTTAACACCAAAGAGTATTAGCCATCTGGATGCCTGAACTGGACAGTAGGGGCATTACCCATTTTCACCTCCATTTTCATTGATTCAAACAGGGGAAATTCATGAGCGATACCGACATCCGCGTGGTCACTGGCCCGGCCAACTACTTCTCATACCGCGGCGCTATCGCGCGGCTGTCTGATTTCTACTCTGACGAACAGCTGGCGGGGGCGCTGTGGGTATATGGACAGCGCGCACTGGAAGCGGCAAAGCCCTGGCTGCCGGAAGTGTTTAATGCGCCGGATGCAAAGCGGGTGCTGTTCAGCGCCCATTGTAGCGAAAGTGAAGTCGCGCGCATCGTGGCAAAGGCCGGCGCTGACCGCCGCGTGGTGATTGGTGTGGGCGGCGGTGCAGTGCTGGATACGGCGAAAGTCGTCGCCAGAAAGTTGGGCTTACCGCTGGTCGCGATCCCGACCATTGCCGCCACCTGCGCCGCCTGGACACCGCTTTCCGTCTGGTATAACGACGCCGGACAGGCGCTGCGTTATGAGATATTTAATGACGCCAACCATCTGGTGCTGGTGGAACCGGAAATTATCTTGCGTGCGCCTCAGGAGTATTTACTGGCCGGTATCGGCGATACGCTGGCGAAATGGTACGAAGCGGTGGTACTCAGCCCAAGCCCGGAGCAGCTGCCGCTGACTGTACGTCTGGGGCTGAATACCGCACTGGCCATCCGTGATGTATTGCTTACGCAGAGCGAAGCTGCACTGCAGGCGCAGAACCAGCAGCAGTTGAGCCAGGATTTCCTCGATGTACTCGACGCTGTTATTGCCGGTGGCGGTCTGGTCGGCGGCCTGGGTGATCGTTATACACGCATCGCCGCGGCGCACTCAGTCCACAACGGGCTGACCGCATTACCACATACCGATCGCTTCCTGCACGGTACCAAAGTGGCCTATGGCATTCTGGTGCAGTCGGCACTGCTAGGACAGGGCGAAGTGGTTCAACAACTGGTGGCACTGTATCAACGGCTCAGTCTGCCCACGACGCTGGCGGCGCTGGACATCAATATTCAGCAGCCATCACAGATTGATGCGGTGATCGCCCGTACGCTGCAAAGTGGCGAGTCGATTCATAACCTGCCTTTTGCGGTGGATGCACAAAAACTGCGTGCAGCTTTTGAACAGGTTGAAGCACTGAGAGGTTGATATAAGGTGAGCGTATTGTCCGGTCAGAGGATCGTTATCTCACCGTTGTCTTCATTACCGTTGATACAGGGTTTATCTCTGTCGGCGCATTGTCGTCTTACTGTCAGGTTGCTGTCGTGTTGAAGAATTGCTGTTGAATGCATGCTGAGCGGGTGTTCAACAATTCGTTAAAGGTGATATCAATGAACCTAAATCGTATTAAGCAATTAAGAATCTCCAGGGCCTGGTCGCAGGAACAGCTGGCTGAACTTTCGTCACTCAGTGTGCGCACCGTACAGCGTATTGAAAATGGCGAACAGGCCAGTCTTGAAACGTTGGGGGCCATTGCTGCGGCCTTCGACATCAAAGTCGCTGAACTTATCGCACCAACCGATACAGATGAAAACGGCAGCCCCGACCTGGCGCTGGATCAACATATTGAGGCGGCCAGACGCCAGGTACGACGTGAAAGCCGTTTTTATCGCGGTGTGATCATCTACATCATCGTTAACCTGGCGTTATTTGTGATTAACCGCGTGAGTGACCCCGGCTACAGCTGGTTCTATTGGCCGTTGGGGATGTGGGGGGCTCTGCTCCTGTTCCGGGGGCTTCGTGTCTTTGTGCTGCGTGACTGGCTGAGCCGCTGGGAGCAGACGAGGTTACAAAGAATATTGCGCAAATAAACACCACGGTGATAGCGAGTCTCGGGTCAGACTGACGCTGATATCCCCTGTTCAGGCAGGAAATATGGAATTTCACGCGGTTATGGTGAAAAATTCATAGGCAAGGGCGGCTCAATGAGCCAGTCTTAGGATACTTGTCAGGCCTATTAACCTATCACCGTAATAGCAGGAATTATGCCTAAACGCCGGGTATTTCAACGTGGAAAAATTATCCTGATGCTCGGGATAATCGCAATATTAACGGGGTGTGTGGCAGACAGTCATTTGTGGGGATTGATTCCCACCTCGACCGATGTGTGCGCGCATGGCCGCGATAGTCTGACTGGCAATTGCCGGGACTAACAGAGGGCAGTAAGAAAAACGTCAGATCAGTGTTTCACTGAGCCTGACGTTTTTTATGCAGGTAACAATCAGGCTTTGGTGCCAGGCAGCAGGGACTGCGCGCATTTGAATACGTCTTCGCGGAATTTTTTCGAGGCGTCATCAAGATCTGGCGTGCTGGCAACATCCGCTTTGCCTGCGTCAATGGTTTCGTTGACGGCAATCGTGAAAGCATTGTCGTGCTGCGCGTTAATCACATTCCCCACGCTGCCAAACAGAATGCGCATGGCCGAGATTTGCACCAGCAGTTCGCGGTTTACGCGCTCAAGTTGGTCAATACGTTTAGCCTGAATTTCGTCGCTCATGGTTATCTCCTTAAAGGTTATGGCGCACACCTTAACAAAATATCCGAGACAAAAAAAACCGCCCTGCGGCGGCTTAGTCAGAACGGTGTGTTATCGCACCATTTTTTGCATCTGCTCGCTGAGCTTAATGAGTTCGGCATTCAGTGGCACCAACTGCTGCTGGATGGCGTTGTACTTATCGAGCGTTGCCTGCTTATCAAACTGTAGGGTGTTGCCTGAGATCGTGACCTTTTTTCCCTGCGATTTAATGAAGTCCGCTTTCGCGACTACCAGCGTTAACACTTTCGGTAACAGCGTAAAGGCTTGCTCCGCCACCTCACTTGGCTGCACCACCACCTTCTCATACGCCTGGTCATAGACCGCTTTCAGTTCATCCGGTTGTTTCAGTGCCGAATGGCGGGTGTCTGCCTGCTTGCGCAGAACCACCAGCTTTTCACGCCAGTTCGCACTGCTTTCGATCATTTTTTGCAGGTCATCACGTTTTTCCAGCAGCTTAGGCACGGTCACGGTTTCATTCAGTCCGGCAAAGACCGGGCCGAGCGAAGCGTTCATTTCGGTGTTCATCTGCTTATGGAAGTCGGTGATCAGTGCGTAGTCATCGCTGTAAGGGCCAAACTGGTCGCGCTCTTCTTTGGTCAGCTGCGGCACCGACACCGTCTGCTTCGCGAGAATACGGGTTTGCAGGAAATCAATGAAGGCTTTGCGCTGGGCAGGCTCTTTATCTCCGCAGCCGCTGATGGCCAGAATCAGCGTTGCCAGCATCAGTGGCAGCATGAAATAACGGGTAAAACGGCTATTGTTGTTGATGTTATTCATTAAATCCTGTTCCTTGTTTGAAACATTCCAGGCTACAAACATAGACTATACCCTGCATCGTTCAAGCTTTAGGTGTCGCAGGGCGTGGGATGATAACAACAGAAAACCAGAATGGGAGACAGGGGACGCATGATTCGTTGCAAAAGTAAGTACGCCCTTTCCCTTGCTGCACTGCTGGTGCTGGCAGGGTGTAGCAGTAAAAAGCAGAGCGAGACGACGGTGGTGAAGCGCCCGGCCGATGTGAAAGCGCAAATTGTTCGACTGATGCCAGCCAAAGTGCCTGACCGGCAAGGTTGGGCGACGGATATTACGGCGGCCTTTGCCGCACAAAATATTGCCCCGACCACGGAGAACATTTGCTCGGTACTGGCGGTGACGGAGCAGGAGTCCAATTTCAGCGTTGATGCACCGGTACCCGGTCTGGGAAAAATAGCCTGGAAGGAGATCGACCGCCGCGCTGATGCGGTCCATGTGCCGAATTTTGTCGTGCATACTGCGCTGCTGCTGAAATCCCCCAACGGTAATTCCTACAGTGAGCGGTTGGATAACGTGCGCAGTGAGAAAGAGCTGAGCGCCATTTTTGATGATTTCATCAGTATGGTGCCGATGGGGCAGAAGCTGTTTGGCAACCTCAATCCGGTGCATACCGGCGGCCCGATGCAGGTGAGCATTGCCTTCGCACAAGCGCACGCCAAAGGCTATCCGTATCCGGTCGATGGCACTATCCGCCATGAAGTGTTCAGCCGCCGTGGCGGGATGTACTTCGGCATTCTGCATCTGCTCGGCTATCCGGCAAGCTACAGTCAGCCGCTGTATCGCTTTGCCGATTTCAATGCCGGTTGGTATGCCAGCCGCAATGCGGCGTTCCAGAGCGCAGTCAGCCGTACGTCAGGGATCCCGCTGGCGCTGGACGGCGATCTGATTAACTTCGGCACCGACAAACCCGGTTCGACCGAACTGGCCGTGCGAGTGCTGGGTAAGCGCCTGGGCATGAGCCATTCGGCTATCCGACGCGCGCTGGAGAAGGGCGATCAGCCTGATTTCGAGCAAACGTCGTTATATAAGCAGGTGTTTGCACTGGCCGATAAAACCAGCGGTAAGCGTGTGCCACGGGAAATGTTGCCGGGTATCCAGCTGGAAAGTCCGAAAATCACCCGCAAACTCACTACCGCCTGGTTCGCCAAACGTGTCGATGAACGGCGCCAGAAGTGTATGGCCAACGCCGGGTAAAGCGTCGGTTGCCGGTGGTGATTGTTAGCAGAGCAATAATCGTCAAAAACATCCTAATGAAAGGCGTATTATCAGAATTATCCCCTTGCAGAGCTAACGCCGCTTACCGCGAGTGCCGGAGATAAGCGCCGGGAAGGGGAGAAATATTAAAAGCCCTGACATTATGTCAGGGCTTTTTTACCTGTGTGGGTTACAAGCTGAAAATAAATGCTTTTTTTGTGATGTCGCAGGGCTATACAGCACGCACTTCCTCTGCATAAATATCGCCATAGTCCGATACTCTTCTTTATAGCGGAAACTTCCATGAAAAATGCAGCAGCCCTGACGTTGTTGAGCTTGCTTCTCTACGGATGCGATTCAGAGGCCAGCCCTGAACCGGTTAACCCGATACTCGCCAGCTATTCGACTATCTTCGGATTTGAACCGATACGCGGCCATGTTAAAAGCTTCGTACAGGAACAACATAATGAACAGGGAGAAGTCAGCTCGCTGTTTCAGGCCAGCCTGGCTGAAAATGGCTGTTTTGAGGCGTTAAAGGTTGTGGCGCCGCTGATGGATTTAGATATTGACCTGGTGAAAGAGGGGCTGTACCTGGTTAACCGTGAAGATAAGCAAAAACGCTATGCGCTGAAGGATAACTGCCTGCCGGACCGTAACATCAGTGATAACGTGCGCTATGAGAGTAATGACAAAGGCTTTGTCACGGCGGCCATTCATGATGCGGACACCAGTAAAAATATCTATTTTGAGTACGACAGCGCCGGGTTCCCTTCTAAAGTCTCTCAGCCGACCCCCTCCGGTCCCTTTGTTGCCGTGATCAACAGTACTGAGTCGGAAGAGAAGAAACGTAATGGCACTATCCAGACACGTCTCAAAGATAAAGTTCTTGGAGAAGTCACCACGACCTGCGAATACGACGACCACTTCAACGCCACGCACTGCACGATCAAAAGTAAAACAATGGACGATGGGAAGAGTATGTCTAAACAACTCGACGATCCGGAAACCACCAAAATCGAATACTATTGACCTGAGAAGCCCTGCCTGCGTGTCCTGCGCAGGGCAGGGTGTTTTATTTGACTGGGCCAGTTCTTCAGCCAATAGACGTCCAGCGGTTTATAATGCCAAAGAATAAAGATCGTCTTATTGAAGATAATATGAAATAAAGCTTGCACCTAAAAGTTATCTATGTGTAAATAGCGCCAACGGTTTGTCGTTAAGACCTATTTATGAAAGACATTTTAGTAAAGCAGTTCCTAGTTCAAGTGATGTAACAAATCTCTTCTCCGACGAATTTTCTTCTCTAGTGCCCCCATAAGTAACTCATAATAAAAACAGACCCTCACTGCCCTATGGCATCTAAAAATAAAATCGAAGAAGGTATTTCTTATGTCTAATAAAATGACTGGTTTAGTAAAATGGTTTGACGCTGGTAAAGGTTTTGGTTTCATCAGCCCTGCAGACGGCAGCAAAGATGTGTTCGTACACTTCTCTGCAATCCAGAGCAATGATTTCAAAACGCTGGACGAAGGCCAAAACGTTGAATTTACCATTGAAAATGGTATGAAAGGCCCATCAGCCGGCAACGTAGTCGTACTGTAACATTCGACTGTCATAATGGTTTTAACCTGCAATAGCGATGATGGGAATATCCCGGAGCAGACAGGAAAATAATTAAGACAGCAGTTACTGCGATATCAATGAACCTCGGTGAAAACCGGGGTTTATTATTCTCTGGAGTTATATTTTTTTTCATCTGTTTACCAACAGAAAAATGGGTTTAATATTTATCCTGATGGTTATTTTTTTTCGGATAAATAAAAGGCGATAACGAGCCTATTTTTCTGTTGTGAAATGGTCATGCTCAGACTGCGCAATGTTGGAGTGTTCGATGAACGCTTGCGCCATAATATGACGGCCGGGAAAGTGACCGGCACTTATCAAAAAAAGCTGCGCTCAGGCGCGGCTTTTTTGTGTCTGTTTTTCGTCTCTTCTTTGTGTCTCTCACTCCCTGTGCCCTGACAAATCATGCATAAAAAAAAGCCCGCACAAGGCGGGCAAAATAACAGGGTTCTACAGGGGTTTTCTACACAGGGACATCACACAACTTCTTGATGGCTCTACGTTACCAAACGCTCTGTATGGTTTTGTCATCGCTCAGTAAGGTTAGGGCAGAAGTTGTAAAATCCGGCGTAAGAAACCCTGCATCATCATGATGTCAGTCGGGGTTATAGCACTTCCAGTAAGAACGCCATCCCATAACCTATTGCGACCGAGCCGCCCGCCATCGTTAACCAGAATATTGTGGCTTTCATTCTATCCTCCATGGAATGGGGCACCGTTGCCCGGGGACTTTCCGCCAGAAGGGAACGTGCTGGCGGCAACATATCGATTTCACGAAGTAATGATAACAAACGTATCTTCATCATGAATAAATGAGTGGCAATCTTTTGACCTGACGTCAGTTTTGGGGCTAACACACCCGTAGATACACTCAGTTCAGGGTATCAGCAGGGGCAGACAGTTTGTTATGTGCGCTGGAGTCGATGGTGGTGGTGCGCGGCTGGCCGCCTTCATGGGCCTTGCGGCTCAGCTCTGATGCAACATCCCGGGCAGTTGAGGGTTGAGCTGCAACGCTGTTAAAGGTCAGGGTGCTGATAAAAAGAGTAAAAAATAATGCGGCAGTGCGGTTCATTAGTGCATGTCCAATCAAAATAGGGGGTGATTTTGCAGAGGACAGCGTTCAGTGAAAACTATTTAAGCAATAAGAAACGGGAGCGAATTATGCTCCCGTTCATCATTTTAACTGCTCATAAGAACTGGCCTATGCGTGCTGGAGCGCATTATGCCCCTGCTCGGCCTTCTTCGGTAGGCGAATTGTGGCAGAGAGCACTAATGACACCACTAAAAGCACCGTAATAAAGGCGAAGGTCACCACGAAGCCACCAAACAGGGAGGCAATCAGTGATCCCATTACGCTGCCGATACCAAAGCCGAGGTACAGCAGGCCGTAGTTTTTGGTGAGGTTATTCAAGCCAAAGAAGTCGCTGACCAGTGATGGATAGACAGTGATGGTACCGCCGAAGCTGAAAGCGACACAGGCGACAGAGATAAAGAACAGGGTTTCATTCATGCTGGAGAACAGCAGGATACCCATACCCACCAGCGAAATAACCTGTGCCATCGAGATCACGCGGATACGTGCCATTTTGTCTGACAGTACACCGAGGACCAGGCGTCCGCTCAGGTTAGCAATGGCGATAACGGTGACAGCATTCGCTGCGGTAATAGCATTCAGATGCACCATGCCTTCGCCGATATCTTTGGCTACACCGATGACATACAAACCACTCATGCAGGCAGTCAGGAACATCAGCGCCAGCATCCAGTATTGTGGCATGCGTACCGCTTCTGACAGGGTGAAGTCGCGGCTGCTGGTCAGGTTATCTTCATCACAGGTGATAGTTTGCGCTGCCTGCTTCGGTGCGTCAGTCATCATCAGGCCACCGATAATGATCATTACCATTGCCATCACGCCCCAGATAAGGAAGGTGTTTTCCAGCGTATTCACTGCCAGCAAGTGACCGCAGATGAACTTGAAGCCCAGGCTACCGAGACCGTAAGCACCGATAGCGCAGGCAGAAATGACCCCTTTACGTTCAGGGAACCATTTCACACAGTTGGAGAGGGTCATCAGATACCCGGCACCGTCAGCCAGACCGACCAGCACACCGGCGCTGAGATACAGCATGATGAGATTGTTTGAATGGGCAGTGAGGGCAAAACCGACGGCCATCATCACACCAGCGGCCATGGTAACTTTCTTCACCCCGAAACGGTCTTGCAGTTTACCGGCCACAGAAGAGGCAATCGCCAGACCCAGACTCAGCAAACCGAAGGAGAAGGCTACTCGACTGATCGGCTCATCCAGCTTTTGTGACAACTGGCCGTTAAACAGACTCCAGGTGTAAACGGAGCCCAGAGCAAATTGGGTAATGATAGTGCCGCACAGCGTCAGCCAACGGGTACGGTTGTAATTCTGCATGCCTGATTGGTCACTCATAGTGGGTTCTCCCGAGCGAAGTAAAGTCAATTAATCTGTTTGTATGATAAATCGATCTACGCTCAGCGATCCGTTTGCGGCATGAGATGCATTGATGCAGGAATGAAATGCATCAGCAAAGGTATGAACAGCGTTTTTGGGCATGAAATAGCGCTAAAGTTGCAGTTAAAACCGCCCCGCAACCCAGTCGGGGCGCGGGTTTTGTTTGATCTGGGTCATGAATTGCGAGAATAGTTTTGCGACGTCAATCTGGCCATTAAGACATGAATATTTTTTCGCCAGCCTCTTCCTATAAAAAAAACAGGTGATAGGATGTGCCGCAACTTTCAAGTTAGGAATATTCTTATGTTCAGGTTGGGTGCTGTGTTGGCGGTTCTGCTGACGTTGACTTCTTTTTCAGCCTCTGCTGTTACGGCGTATAAATGTGTGCTGACGCATAACGTACAGGCCGCAGACGGTACGGAAACGGCAGATGTGATCAATAAAGAGGCGCATGTGTTTGATGCCGGTAATACCTTCACCTTTTCGCCGGACGGAACCAAAATGATCACCAGCCCCGAGCTCACCGATATTATCGGGCAGAATAACCAGCCCATGAAGGCCGGTGCCGAAGACAACCTGATGTATATTCACGTGAAAAACAGCTTTGTGGTGGCCACAGAGACGGAAGGGTATGTCTATGGCGATTGCGTGCAGGTAAACACCCAATAGCCGCTGAATACTGGCAGCCACAATCCGGCCACTGTGCCGGGTTTTTTATGGGTATGTGACAGGGCGATCAAGGTATTCATAAATAGAAACATTACTGCCACATCATTAGCACACTTCTGATAGTCGCTCTGATGCTTACGGGCTAGACTTGCGCACTTTTCATCTCTCCTTTTTCTCTACCGCACAAGAAACTGACCAGAAAGGTACCTGCCCGCTTATGGCTCTACTTAATGACGAAATTCGCGATCATACCGCTGAGGCCGTCCTTTTTGTCCGCCGTGCCGTCATTGCCTTTGTGGTAGTGGTTCTGCTTTCGGCCATTCTGGTGTTCAACCTGTACCATTTACAGGTGGGGATGCATGATTTTTACCAGACCCGCTCTAATCAGAACGACATCAAAATGTTGCCGATCGCCCCAAGCCGAGGGCTGATCATGGACCGCAACGGGGTGATCCTGGCGCAAAATATCACCCTGTATCAGATTGAAGTGATCCCCGGCAAAGTAGACGATCTCAAAGCCACCCTGCAGGCGCTGACGCCAATTGTGGATCTGACCAAAGATGATATCGATGCCTTCCATGACGCGATGTACCGCGGGCGGAAATTCGCCGAGATCCCCCTGAAACTGGCACTGACCGATGTGGAAGTCGCACGGTTCTCTGTAAACCAGTTCAAGTTCCCTGGTGTATCAATCAGTACCTATCAGCAGCGCCAATATCCTTATGGTGCGGAACTGGCTCACGTGGTGGGTTATGTGTCGAAAATCAATGATAAGGATGCGAAGCGGCTGGATAAGGAAGGCATTGCAGAGAACTACGCCGCAGACCACGATATTGGCAAGCAGGGCGTAGAGAAGTATTACGAAAATATTTTGCATGGCCGCACAGGCTATCAGGAAGTGGAGGTGGACAACCACGGCCATGTGGTGCGTTTGCTGCGTGAAGTGCCCCCACAGGCGGGTCAGAATATCTATCTGACGCTGGATCTGGGCTTACAGCAGTACATCGAAAAAGTCCTCAAAGGCCAACGTGCGGCAGTGGTGGTGATGGACCCGCGCGACGGCGGCATTAAAGCTATGGTCTCCAGTCCGAGCTATGATCCCAACCCGTTTGTTAATGGTATTTCCAGTAAGCAGTACAGCGCCTTGCTGAAAAACCCCGATCTGCCGCTCATCAACCGCGTGACGCAGGGGCTTTATCCGCCGGCCTCCACCGTGAAACCTTTTATGGCGACGTCCGCGTTGTTTGCCGGAGTGATCACGCCACAGACCACTTTCTTCGGTGCCCCGACCTGGACCTTACCCGGTACCGACAGGCATTACCGCGACTGGCTTAAAACCGGTCACGGTTTGCTGAATGTTACCAAGGCCATCGAGGAGTCTGCCGATACCTTCTTCTATCAGGTGGCCTATGAGATGGGCATTGATCGCATTCATGAATGGCTGACCAAATTTGGCTATGGGCAATCCACCGGCATTGATCTGGACGAGCAGTACAACGGCGTATTGCCGAGCCGCGACTGGAAAATGCGTGTGCATAAAAAGGGCTGGTATCAGGGGGATACGGTTTCCGTGGGCATCGGGCAGGGTTACTGGGTGGCGACACCTATTCAGATGGTACGGGCGCTGAGTGCGCTGGTAAACAACGGCAAGCTGAAAACCCCGCATCTGCTCTATTCCAGTCAAAGTGGGAAAGTGATCACGCCGTATGTTCAGCCGCCTGCGCCGCAAATTGCCGATCCGAAGTCACCTATCTGGGGTATTGTGCGTAACGGCATGTTTGGTATGGCGAACTTCCCGAACGGCACCGGTTATAAGCTTTTTCATACTGCGCCCTATCAGATTGCTGCCAAGTCGGGGACATCGCAGGTCTTTAGCTTACGCGAGAATCAGATCTACAATGCCAAAATGACGCCGATACACCTGCGCGACCACATCTTTTACACGGCGTTTGCGCCTTATAAGAACCCGACGGTGGTGATGGCGCTGATCCTGGAGAACGGCGGGGGAGATGGCGTGGTAGCCGGGCCAACGGCCCGCGCGATCCTCGACCATATTTTCCTGCCGCCGGAAGTGGTGGCGAAATGTGATCCTGCCAAAGTGGATAACCCGGCGAACTGCGAACAGGATGTTCCTGCACCAAACGCGCTGGGCTTTAGTGAACACTGATATTTTTTCGCCGTGAGACCTGACTGATTTTGTAGGATAATGACGACAAAAGGCAGATGGGAGTGTCTCAAAATAGAGACATTTAAGTGTTTGATTTAAGTGATTTTATATTAATATCTGTTTATGTGTTGTTTTTTAGAGACATTTCGGTCAATGAAGCAGCGGATCAATGGCAGTCTAAAATGATGTTAAAATGCATCATTAAAATTTATCATTTATATATCAGCTAGTTAAATTTAATATGTAAAAGTTGGCACAGATTCTGCATAATAGAGTCAGTTGCTCATTCAATCAATTATGAAAGCCTGCGCTAATCCGCAAATAACGCTCATAATACCCGAATGACGCCAAAGAAAAGGTGCCTATCGTTCACCCCATCGATAATCGCGGCGAAAGCACGTTATCAAGCATCGAACGACACGTTGAGTGAGGCACCAACTCTTCCGGTTTGCTGAACGTCTCATTGGCGTTCAGCAACACCCACCCTGACCACACCCTCTGTTTTCTCTCCTTATTCTCTCTAACACTGACAGAACCAGACTCTTTTCTGGCTGTAACTGCGTTACTCAGTTAGCATTTATACATCGCCAGTGAATGAGATAAATTCGTTGAAAAAAGGAAGAATATTTCCCGGATCCCTGCGTCAGTTAGTATTGATGGCCTTCCTGCTGGTGCTGTTGCCGCTTCTGGTTCTGGCCTATCAGGCTTACCAGAGTTTGGATCACCTGAGTTCCCAGGCCGCGGAAATCAACCGCACTACCTTGACTGATGCTCGTCGCAGTGAGGCCATGTCTGGTGTGGCGCTGGAGATGGAGCGCAGTTACCGCCAGTATTGCGTACTCGACGATGCGACGTTATCCCGCCTGTATCAGACACAACGCAAACGCTATTCTCAAATGCTCGACGCCCATGCCTCCGTGCTGCCTGATGTGCGCTATTACCAGACGCTGCGTGGCTTGCTCACTCAATTGACCGACCTTAAATGTACGAATAATGCCCCGGATCCCGTTGCATCTGGCGAGCTGGAGAACTTTGCCCGTTCCAATGCTGAGATGGTACAAGCCACCCGCGACGTCATATTCTCGCGTGGCCAGCAACTGCAACGTGCAATTGCCGAACGCGGTCAGTTCTTTGGCTGGCAGGCGCTGGTGTTGTTCTTGCTCAGTGGTGCGCTGGTATTGCTGTTTACCCGCATGATCATCGGCCCGGTGAAAGGGGTGGAAAGGATGATTAATCGGCTGGGGGAGGGGGAAACGCTTAATAATGCAGACAAATTTAAAGGGCCACGCGAGATCCGTTCACTGGCGCAGCGCATTGTCTGGTTGAGCGAGCGTCTGGCCTGGCTGGAGTCACAGCGTCATGAGTTTTTACGTCACCTCTCCCATGAGCTTAAAACGCCGCTGGCCAGTATGCGCGAAGGCACTGAGCTGTTGCAGGACGAAGTCGCCGGGCCGCTAACGCCGGATCAAAAAGAGGTGGTGGCGATCCTCAATGACAGCAGTCGCCACTTACAAACGCTCATCGAACAACTGCTCGACTACAACCGGAAACTGGCCGACGGTCCGGCTGAAAAAGAGCAGGTTGATCTGGGTGAGATGATCGAAAGCGTCGTGGCATCGAACAGTTTACCGGCGCGGGCCAAGCATATTCGCAGCGAAGTCACCATCGGGGCTACGTCCTGTTGGGCTGAGCCAGCATTACTGATGCGCGTGCTGGATAATCTCTACTCCAATGCGGTGCACTACGGCGCTGAATCCGGTACCATTTGGGTTCGCAGTCAGCAGATGGAAAACCGGGTGATTATTGATGTCGCCAACAGCGGCACCCCCATCCCGGATACTGAGCAGGCGATGATATTTGAACCTTTTTATCAGGGAAGCCAGCAGCGAAAAGGTGCTGTCAAAGGCAGTGGTCTTGGGTTGAGTATTGCTCAGGACTGCATTCGCAGGATGCGGGGTGAACTAAGACTGGTGGCCACTGAAGACGCTGACGTCTGTTTCCGAATTGAATTGCCACTAACTGCAGAGAAATAACCTTGATGATCCAATCTTCATGCAGGAGCGCCTGATGGGTGCTGTGAGTCCCTTTTTCTTGCCACTTGGCCGCTGGCTGAGTGACCGTTTCCGCCGTGCCATGTTGGCACTGGTTGCCGCACCCGCTTTGCTGGCCGGCTGTACCCTTCACTCCGGCAGTAATACCTATTACCGACCGGTTGAGGATATGATCCCAACCAGTAAAGTAGTGGATTTTCGCCTTGCCCCTTGTGAAACCTTGTGGACGCTGGATGACAGCGATGCCATGACCAACTCGCTTTACTGGCTGCGGGCGATGGATTGCGCCGATCGGATGAGCGATACCCAGGCCCGCTATCAGGCTCAGCAAATTAAACCCACCAGTTGGGATACCGTATTCAAGCAGAGTATTTTGATCTCCGGCACCGATCCTGATCTGCAGCAGCGGCGTGTCCTGCTTACGCACGTCAATCAGTACCGGGCGCTGATGCCAGGGGCTATTCGCCCGCTGGTACAACTCTGGCGCGAACGCCAGACATTGCAGGTTACGCTGGGTGATGAAAAAGGACGTAACGCCCGTCAGCAGGAAGTGGCGGAAAGCAAGCTTGAACTGATGGCGCAGCAGCAAACTGCCCTGGAGGCCAGTCTGGCAGACACCCAGCGTAAGCTGAAAAATCTGACCGATATTGAACGCCAGCTCTCTTCACGTAAACAGATGCAAAGCGATCTTCCCGACAGTGACGGCGCCACGACGTCGCCTGTCAAACCGGAAGAGACCTACCAGCCGCCCGCCAGAGAGAAAAACACACCATGACCTTGCGCAAAGCTGCCAATTTGTTATTGGTCGATGACGACCCAAGCCTGCTGAAATTGCTGGGGATGCGCCTTACCAGCGAAGGTTTTCGAGTGACTACCGCCGAAAGCGGGGCTGAAGCTCTACGCCTGCTCAATCGTGAACGCATTGATCTCGTCCTGAGTGATTTACGCATGGATGAAATGGACGGCATGGCGCTGTTTGCGGAGATCCAGCAACGTCAGCCTGGTATGCCGGTGATTATTCTCACTGCACACGGTTCAATCCCTGACGCCGTGGCTGCCACCCAGCAGGGCGTGTTCAGTTTCCTGACCAAGCCGGTTGACCGCGATGCGCTCTACAAAGCCATTGATGCCGCGCTGGCGCTGTCATCTCCGGCCGGGGATGAAAGCTGGCGCGAAGCCATTGTCACCCGTAACCCAGCGATGATCCGTTTACTCGAACAGGCCAATATGGTGGCGCAGTCTGACGTCAGTGTGCTGATTAACGGCCAGAGCGGCACGGGTAAAGAGGTGCTGGCACAGGCTATTCACGCCGCCAGTCCGCGCGGTAAAAAAGCCTTTACGGCCATCAACTGCGGCGCATTGCCGGAGCAACTGCTGGAGTCAGAACTGTTCGGTCATGCCAAAGGGGCTTTCACCGGTGCGGTGAGCAGCCGTGAAGGGTTGTTCCAGGCCGCGACGGGAGGCACGCTGTTTCTTGATGAGATTGGTGATATGCCTATGTCGTTGCAGGTCAAACTGTTGCGGGTATTGCAGGAGCGGAAGGTGCGCCCGCTCGGCAGTAACCATGATATTGACGTTGATGTGCGCATTATTTCTGCCACTCACCGCAATTTGCCGAAGGCAATGGAAAAGGGTGAGTTTCGCGAAGATCTCTTTTACCGCTTAAACGTGGTTAGCCTGAAATTACCTACGCTTACTGAGCGCGCAGAAGATATCCCGTTGTTAGCGCTACATCTGCTGCGGGTTTCAGCGCTGCGTCATAAACCCTTTGTACGCAGTTTTTCCACCGATGCTATGAAGCGCCTGATGGCCGCCAGCTGGCCGGGCAACGTTCGCCAACTGGTCAACGTTATCGAGCAATGTGTGGCACTGACATCGGCACCGGTCATCAGTGAAGCGCTAGTACAACAAGCGCTGGAAGGGGAGAACACGGCATTGCCGACCTTCGTCGAAGCCCGCAATCAGTTCGAACTGAACTATCTGCGCAAGTTATTGCAGATAACCAAGGGCAACGTGACCAATGCGGCGCGTATCGCCGGGCGTAACCGTACCGAATTTTATAAACTGCTCTCCCGCCACGAGCTGGAAGCAACCGACTTTAAAGAGTAGCCACACTGCTCTGCGACTATGATACCTTTAGCGCCTGCCTGTACGTTGAAGAGGGCAGCGCGAAGATGAACCATGCTGCCGCTCAGGAAGGCGCAGAGCAAACGAATGATGATAAGGGTCCGCCATGAAGAAAATTGATGCGATTATTAAGCCGTTCAAACTCGATGACGTGCGCGAAGCGCTGGCAGAAGTCGGGATCACCGGAATGACCGTAACGGAAGTGAAGGGTTTCGGGCGTCAGAAAGGCCATACCGAACTCTATCGCGGCGCCGAGTACATGGTGGATTTCCTGCCAAAAGTGAAGATTGAGATCGTGGTGGCTGACGATATCGTTGATACCTGTGTCGAAACCATCATGACCACCGCCCAGACCGGTAAAATTGGCGACGGTAAGATCTTTGTCTTCGACGTTTCTCGCGTAGTGCGTATCCGTACCGGTGAGCAGGACGAAGAAGCGATCTGATTCGCCGTTGCGGGTAGGAAATAAAAAAGGCTGACATTGCGTCAGCCTTTTTGCTTTTTAGCCGTTCAGTCTTAGATGACTTTGTGCGGGCCGAAGCATTCGTAGTGAATTCTGTCTTCGCTGACGTCCATCGCCAGCATCTGTTTGGCGGCGAACTGCATAAAGCCGATCGGGCCACACAGATAGCAGTGGATCGCGGGATCTGCCAGCTGGCTTTGCAGTTTGCTGAGATCCAACAAGCCCTGATACTGATAATTTTCACCCGGCAAATCGAGTTCCTGCGGCTGGTTATACCACACATGGTTTTCAAGCTGTGGCAGGCGTTCGCCAAGGGATTTCACTTCACTGGCAAAGGCATGTACCGAGCCATTTTCCGCTGCGTGGATCCACTGTACCGGCGCCTGGTGGCCGCTTGCTGCCAACACGTTTAGCATCCCGAGCATCGGGGTCTGGCCGACACCGGCTGAAATCAGCGCAACCGGCGTTTCTGGCGTAACGTCAAGGAAAAAATCCCCGTGCGGTGCGGCAAGATGAACGATGTCACCCTGCTGCGCGCGGTTGTGAAGGAAGTTCGACACCGCGCCCTGATCTTCACGTTTTACCGCGATGCGGTAAGTTTTGCCGTTCGGTGCCTGCGTCAGGGAATACTGACGGATTTCCTGATTTTCCAGTGAAGCGTCGCGAATATAGACCGCGAGATATTGTCCTGCCTGGAAATCGACGACCGGCAGGCCATCGACAGGTTCTAATAAGAAAGAAGTGATCAGACTGTTTTGAGGCTGTTTTTCTTTGATGCGGAATTCGCGGGTGCTGCGCCAGCCACCGGTTTTCTCTGCGCTTTGCTGATAAATATCGGCTTCACGGTTAATAAACACATTCGCCAGCACGCCATAGGCTTTGCCCCAGGCATCCAGCACCTCCTGACCCGGGCTGAACATTTCATCCAGCGTGGCAATCAGGTGCCCGCCAACGATGTCGTACTGTTCAGGTTTGATGGTAAAACTGGTGTGTTTCTGTGCAATACGTTCCACCGCTGGCAGTAACGCTGCCAGATTTTCAATGTTGGCGGCATAGGCGCAGATAGCATCAAACAGCGCCTGACGCTGGTCGCCATTGCGCTGATTACTCATATTGAAAATGTCTTTCAGCTCAGGATTGTGAGCAAACATCCGGTCATAGAAGTGAGCGGTGAGTTTCGGGCCCGTGGCGGCCAGCAATGGGATTGTGGATTTAACAATCGCGATAGTTTGAGCATCAAGCATGGTGTTCTCCTTTTCCCTTCTTGCTTGAAGTTAATCATCTGTCACTCCAATGCCTTTAGGGATAGCGTTTAAACATGTATTTTTAATGCATCTTATAGCTATCGACGTTTTCTGTAAATACCCCTATGCATGTTAAGGATTTGTTAACCGTGGGCGCGCAGTCACAAAGCTGAAAAATATGCATGTCATGCTGAAGAAATCTCCCTTGATTACGCAGAGTGTTTAACAGATCAAAGCCTTGCCACCACTGGAGCCAATCGTTTGCCTAAAAACCTTTAACTGACCCTATCCGCAGGCGTCTTAAACATTTACACTGTGGCGCAGAACCCGGAAGGGGCATTTAATTTTTAGTTTGTTGAGTCAGGAGATGCAGATGTTAAAGCGTGAAATGAACATTGCCGATTATGATGCTGAGCTGTGGGCAGCAATGGAGAAGGAAGTTGTTCGTCAGGAAGAACATATCGAGCTGATTGCGTCAGAAAACTACACCAGCCCGCGCGTTATGCAGGCTCAGGGTTCTCAACTGACTAACAAATATGCCGAAGGTTATCCGGGCAAACGCTACTACGGCGGCTGCGAATATGTGGATATCGTTGAGCAACTGGCCATTGACCGCGCGAAAGAACTGTTCGGCGCAGATTTTGCTAACGTTCAGCCGCACTCCGGCTCACAGGCCAACTTCGCGGTATATACCGCACTGCTACAGCCGGGCGACACTATTCTGGGGATGAACCTCGGCCACGGGGGTCACCTGACCCACGGCTCACCGGTTAACCTGTCCGGCAAACTGTATAACGTGGTGCCTTACGGTATCGATGAAAGCGGCGATATCGATTACGACGACCTGAAAAAACAGGCTGAGCTGCACAAACCAAAAATGATCATCGGCGGCTTCTCTGCCTTCTCCGGTATCGTTGACTGGGCTAAAATGCGTGAAGTGGCTGACAGCGTTGGCGCGTACTTCTTCGTGGATATGGCACACGTTGCCGGTCTGATTGCTGCCGGTGTTTACCCTAACCCGGTTCCGCACGCACACATCGTGACCACCACCACCCATAAAACGCTGGCCGGTCCGCGCGGTGGTTTGATTCTTGCAAAAGGTGGCAGTGAAGAGTTCTACAAAAAACTCAACTCTGCCGTATTCCCTGGTGGCCAGGGCGGACCGCTCATGCACGTGATTGCCGGTAAAGCGGTAGCACTGAAAGAAGCGATGGAGCCTGAGTTCAAAACCTACCAGCAGCAGGTGGCTAAAAACGCCCAGGCAATGGTGAAAGTGGTTCTGGATCGTGGCTACAAAGTAGTTTCCGGCGGTACTCATAACCACCTGTTCCTGATGGATCTGGTTGACAAAAACTTGACCGGTAAAGAAGCGGATGCCGCGCTTGGCCGCGCTAACATCACCGTTAACAAAAACAGCGTACCCAACGATCCGAAGAGCCCGTTTGTGACCTCGGGCGTGCGTATCGGTACACCGGCAGTGACCCGTCGCGGTTTCAAAGAAGCGGAAGTCCGCGAACTGGCTGGTTGGATCTGTGATGTTCTCGATAACATCAATGATGAAGCGACCATTGAACGTGTGAAAAACAAAGTTCTCGATATCTGCGCGCGTTTCCCGGTTTACGCATAATCGCGTAAAGCCACGTGGCCTTGTTTCGAAAGCCAAATCAAACCCGCTCCGGCGGGTTTTTTTATGGATATAGATCATAACTGTGAAGCGCTTTGCATTCTTCCCTCCTGAATACGACTGCTGATTGCTAGCCTGTGTGACCTCTGTCAAAGTATTGCCCTCAAACCGGAGGAATTATGGTATTGCGATCAACGTATTGGCTGGCACTCAGCTATTTCACCTATTTTTTTAGCTACGGTATTTTCCTGCCCTTCTTTGGCATGTGGCTCAAAGGTGAGGGCATTTCCTCTGAAAGCATCGGTTTATTGCTGGGAGCCGGTTTGATTTCACGCTTCCTCGGTACCTTGATTATTTCCCCCGCCATTAAAGATCCCGCTCATTTGGTCACCGGCCTGCGTATTCTGGCGTTGCTGACCCTGGCGTTTGCTGTCGGTTACTGGTTTGGTAACGGCTGGGCGTGGCTGATGATTAACATCGCCGGTTTTAGCCTGTTCTTCGGCCCGCTGGTGCCGCTGACGGATGCCCTTGCCGGTACGCTGCAACGGCAAATTCCTATGGATTACGGCAAGGTCCGCGTCTGGGGTTCCATTGCCTTCGTGATAGGGTCGGCGTTGACCGGCAAACTGGTGTCGGTATATGGTCACAATGCCATTCTCTATTCACTCACTGCTGGCGTTGCGGCGATGTTGCTCGGCATGTTGCTGCGCCCGAGCGTCAAACCTGTAGGGGAGAAGCGAGAGAGTTCGGCGCCGGCCATTTCATGGAAAGCGTTACTCAGTGAAACGCCGGTCTGGCGCTTTCTGTTATGTGTAACGTTGTTGCAGGGAGCGCATGCCGCTTACTATGGTTTCAGTGCGATTTACTGGCAGGACAAAGGTTATTCAGCATCGGTAGTCGGCTACTTGTGGTCGCTTGGTGTGGTGGCTGAAGTGCTGGTGTTTACCTTCAGTAATCAGCTTTTCCGCCGCTGGAGTGCGCGAGATCTGCTGCTGCTCTCTGCCTGCTGTGGTGTGGTGCGCTGGGTCATGATGGGCGCCTTTATTGAATTACCGTGGCTGATTTTGATTCAGATCCTGCATTGTGGCAGCTTTACGGTTTGCCATCTGGCAGGTATGCGCTTTATCGCCTCGCGGCCGAGGGATCAGGTGATCCGCCTGCAATCGGTTTACTCTGCGCTGGCCATGGGCGGCGGTGTGGCGGTGATGACCATGGTGTCGGGCTTCCTGTTTGAACACCTGCATGCAGGATTGTTCTTTGTGATGGCTGCCGTTGCGGCCCCGGCCATTTTCCTGCGCCCCAAAGTGGCGCCGAGCGTGGTGGCTTAGGGGGCTTCGAGCAGCGAGCGGATCCGTTTTCGCTGCTCTTTGGCCAGTGGCAGCTGGGTGTGGATCACCAGCGGGTCTGCATCGGTTATCCGGGTGGCGTAGGGCGTGACGATCATCGCGACGCCTCCTGGCGCGCCATGCTGCTGAAACTCTGTCAGCGTCTGGTATTTGATATTGAGCGGTAGCAGCGTCGCTTCGCGGATTTGCTGCTCCACGGCTTCTTCGAGCTGCGGATTATCATGGGTCAGCAGCAAAATTTGTTTCTCCTGTAACGCATTGCCCTGCATCAGCCAGGCGCCAAAGATGACCGCCACCAGACCGGATTCCTCGGCAGAAAGAACAATGTGATACTCCAGTTGAAAATCCTCCAGCGCCTCGCGGGTGGTACGTACCAGCCGGGGGTACATACGAGTGACTTCATCCTGCAATAAATTATCGATACCTATCGCAAAATGGCAGCGCTCGATTGCCGGGCCGAGATGCGCGAAAAGCTGGCGGATTAATCCTTCATCACCTGTCTCTTATACACATCTGACGCTGCCGACGACTCCTTACGTGTA
>CAMLBO010000056.1 GCA_946478305.1 uncultured Enterobacterales bacterium | reverse complement strand
CGAGATTTCTGCCTGTCTCGTGGGCTCGGAGATGTGTATAAGAGACAGCCCTCTATGCTGTTGCCCTGGAGCTCGACTCACGCGGCTACGTTCGTGAAATCGGCGCGCGCAGCCGCGCCGCGCTGGAAGCGATGTTGAGGACAGCCTGCGACGCACATTTTGACGATCTTTCCCTGACCACCTTCATGTTAATGGGCGCGCTGGTTGGCCCGATACGTTTGGTGTTGGAAGGGGAGTCGCCCCCCTTGATGATCCCTCAACTTTGCGCGCAGCTTGAGTCGTTATGCCTCGGGTATCTGCAACGCGAGGCGCGCCCCAAAAAGCATGACAATCACCCTTGATACCTTGAGTGAGATTGTCTCGAACCAAGGGCAATTCCTGAGAAAAATTCCGACATGGGAAACATATAATATTTTGAAAAAATGGGTTTTATCATTAAGCCTGTGCACGATTTTATCGGGTTCAGCGGTCGCAGCCACCGAGAGCTGGTATGTCATCAATAACTACACCGGGAGCATTGGAAATTATCCGGTTCATGTCTCTCTCCAAACCTATACCTTTGGCGCACAGACCAACGTCAAAGGCAGTTATTACTACGATAAATACCGCTCTCCAATCCCTCTCTATGGAAAAGAAACCTCTGTGGGTATGGTGCTTTGTGAGGTCAACAGCGACAAAGAATACGATGAGTACATCGTAGAGGGGAAAAAATACGATCTCAGCGCGTGCCCGTTAAAACTGACTCACGGTGATGATGCCCTTCATGGTACGTGGCAGAGTAAAAAGGCCATGCTTAACGTCGTGTTAAACAAGACGGCGTCATTAGATAAAACCTCCGTATCCCACCACGCTGAAAACGCAATCGATATTCCCTTTTGGGGGCAAACGACCACACACAGTTTTATTGGCGTATATGAAATGAACGGAGATGATATTTCAGTAAGTCAGGTCAGGGCCGTCAATAAATCTTTAGGCAAGGTGGACCAGGTGATTGACCCTCAGCGGCATAATTGCCATTTCGGATTCTATATGACGGCTATTTATCAAAATATAGAGCGCGGGGGCAATTCATCGCAAATCGCCTTGAATTGTTATAGCACCGGAGGGGATGTAAGTATTCTTTATGGCCTTAATAAAGATCAGCATAGTTATACTTTTATACATTAAAGACTCTCAATCTGGGGGGGAATGAGCCTGGCGATCGCCAGGTTAAACCTTCACCCGCAGCAAATCACTGAACCTTGTCGTATACGCCGGTGACAGCATTTTTCGCTTCATCGCCCAGTCGCGCTGGATACCCTGACCGGCGAACCACACTTTGCCGACGCCATCTTTGTGGATTTTATCCAGCGCAGCCATCAGCTGTTCGCTGTTCTTCTTCGGCTGATAGTCGTCAAACAGATTGAGCTGTGCCACGCCCTGGCTGAAGAAGTCACCCAGCATGACACCGCCTTTCTGATAGCGGTAGCCCGGTTTCCAGATCTGTTCGAGGCAGCGCACGGCGGCGTTAAGAATGTCGCGGCTGTCCTGCGTTGGTGTTAATAGTTTAATACCGGCATAGTTGCCGTAATAGGGAACGTTGGGGTCATGCGGGCTGGTTTTGACGAACGCCGAAACGTAGCGGCAGTACTGATGTTCGCCGCGCAGCTTTTCGGCGGCGCGTACCGCGTAATGACAGACAGCTTCCCGCATATCCTGATAGTCGGTAATGCGTTCGCCGAACGAGCGTGAGCAGATGATCTGCTGTTTAGTCGGTACTGATTCGGCAAACGCCAGGCAGGGCTCGCCGCGCAGTTCGCGCACGGTGCGCTCAAGCACCACGCTAAAATGTTTACGGATCAGTGAAGCGGGGCAGTCTGCCAGTTGCAGCGCCGTTTGGATGCCCAGCGCATTCAGCTGTTTACTGGTACGCCGGCCGACGCCCCAGACTTCCTCCACTGGCAGCAGCGTCATCAACTTTCTTTGCCGCACGGTCTGCGATAAATCCACTACGCCACCGGTGCCTTTCCACTCTTTTGCTGCGAAGTTTGCCAGCTTGGCCAGCGTTTTGGTTGGCGCAATCCCAACGCCGACTGCCAGATGCGTTTCTTTTCGAATTTTCTCCTGTACCTGTTTGCCGAAATCATGCAGTGAGATGCAGTGCTCAATACCGGTGAGATCCAGAAAGGCTTCATCAATCGAATAGACATCTACGGCCGGGGCGAGTAACTCCAGGGTCTCCATCACGCGGTAGGACATGTCGGCATACAGCGTATAGTTCGAAGAAAAGACCGCCACGTTATGTTGCCGTATCGCCTCACGGACTTTGAAATAGGGTGCACCCATTTTAATATCGGCGCGCTTAGCTTCGGCGTTACGGGCAATGACGCAGCCGTCGTTGTTCGACAACACAATCACCGGCCGCCCCTTCAGGTCCGGGCGGAACACGGTTTCGCACGAGGCGTAGAAGCTGTTGACATCAACCAGTGCGAACATATTTATCGCGCGGCATAGATGATGAATGTGACGACGCCGAAAATCTCCAGTGCCTCTTCGTTACCGAAAGTGATCGGTGCAAAGTTGGGGTTCATGGGCACCAATTGGACCGTGGGGTGGGTGCGCAGCTTCTTCACCGTGAATTCACCCTCCACCGAAGCCACAACAATGTCACCATGCGCAGCGGTCAGCGCGCTGTCTACCACCAATAAGTCACCTTCGTTGATATTGCTGTCGGTCATCGAATGGCCGCTGACCCGCACAAAATAGGTGGCGCTGGGGTGGGCAATCAGCAGTTTGTTGAGATCAAGGCGAGACTCCACGTAGTCCTGCGCCGGTGAAGGAAACCCACAGGATACGCGGTCAAGGAACAGCGGCAGGGCAGTTTTCTGGCGGTGCTCAGCGGGAGTATAGAAAATCATAAAAGCATCTCGTTTGTACTGGTTATGTATACAGTATTCTCGAAGAGGGCGGACGGATCAAGGCGCTGTGCGGAGGTTTTCTCAAAGGGCTTGAAGTGTGGGGTGTTTTAGTTGCAGTTACGGATGAATCATGGGGAGAAGTTGTGCCAGAGGCCTCTGAGACAGAGGCCGGATCCCGGATACTTAGCGGTAATTAAATGTTAACTCAATGGTCCCAGTTATATCGCCGGAGGTGGCCTTTCCGGCAGGGCTGACCATACGACTCTGCAAATTAAAGACGGCACTGCCACTTTTGACCGGCGTTTCCACCTGGCTACCGTTGCTGAGGCTGACCCCTTCTAGAGTTGCTACTTCGATAGCCACGTTTTTGCCACCGCCGCTATTGGCAAAAAATGCCGGAGCCTGTTTATCGGTATCGCCAGTGATGGTAACACCAACGCGGGTAGTGGTGGCGGGACAGTCGGTTAAATTGATATCAAACGCGCTCCACGTTGTAGTATCCCCGGCGTGCGCTAACTGTGAGGTCCAGAACTTGCCCAGATCAACTTGTTTCGCGATTGCGTCTCCCGATACCGTGCAGGGCGAAGAGACCACGTTGGCGGCGATATTGAGCGTTGAGTCTCCGGCCCAGCTTGGCGTGAGGGGGAAAGAGGTCATGAAGACGATCCCTGACAGCAGCAGTAAATTTTTACCCGCAGTTTTCAACATAACCCTTTCCCTAGCCGTTGCCGGTTATTTATATTGAAACGTTAAATCGATGGCCGACGTGACTGCACCGGGCAGAACCAGGCCTTTTTCTGTGTAGAGACGGGCTTTGACGGTGAACTTGGCCGCACCGGTCGCGACATTGACGTCACCGTAGCTGTCGCCATTTTTCAGCAACGTGCCATCGGCTTTGGCCAACTGAACGCTCACGGTCTGCGGCCCTGCACTGGTGGTGTTTTTATAGCCATTTAGGTCATCCGTAGAAGCGACGCCGGAAAATGTAGCATTAACCATCGTGGTGGAGCTCGGGCAGGCGGTCAGCAAAATATCCTTGGTGTCAGACCAGGGGGAGAATTGCTTGGCGGTCAACAGGGTATTGGCCTGAATATTTCCTAAAGGAATCGTGGTGCTGGTGGTGGTCACCGTACAAGATGATGCCACCACGCTAGCATTGATGCTAATCGTAGAATCAGCGGCTTGGGCATTCAATACACACAGGGCCTGGGCTGCCACCAGTGGCAGTAAAATATAGTGAGTCGCTTTCATGTTCATTCCATAAGTGTGAGAGAGTTGATGTAAATATTATTTATATTCCAGTGACATGGTGACCATCGAGCCAACCGTTCCCGGCGTTGCTGGGCCATGACCACTATTTTTCAAACGGGTTTTCAATACAATATTGAAAGATGCCGCACCGTTGAGGTTATAGGCTTTCATAACGTTATTTGAAATGGTAGTGCTATCATCGGCACTGGCGATTTCCACTAATAAATTAGTGGCTGTTCCAGTGTTAGTGAAATAACCCGGCGTCGTATTGGCTGCCGTATCATTGAGCGTCATTTGCACTGTTCTTAAGCCAGCATCACAGTGAATTAATCCTACGGAAAAATTGGTCCATGGTGTTGAGCTATCTGTATTAGCTAATGACTCTACTGCCAGAATACCTAAATTAACGGAGACGGACGGGTTCTGTACCGTGCAAGGCGGTATTCTTATTGTTCCTGAGTAATTAATAACTACCTGATCTTGTATGACAGTGTCAGATATTGCGACTCTACTGAAAAACAAACCGCATAACATTAGGGTCAGGCATTGAAAATTATATTTCATCATCATAACCTCAGCGGTATTCGATACTCATGGTTACGGTAGCGTTAAAATCACCCGCCGGAATGTTAGTGCTGCCGACCGACATCGGTTTAGCTGCAATGCTCAGGTCCTGATCGCCGAGAATGCTGTAACTTAATTCCTGATTAAGTGGTACCCGTTGCCCATTGCTGGCCCAGGTCAATGCGAGGCCAAGATGATTCAATGTGGTATTAATCATCCCGTTAGTCGCATTGAGAATATTATCGGCGGTGACCGTGACTTTGGTTGGCGTCCTGGTAGAACCGCAGTTAATGGTTATCGGCGCGACTTTATTTTCTGCCCCGCCTTCACCTTCGGAAATAGTCCATGGCGACAGCGCTGGCCAGGTAATATTAATGTTGTGAAACGTTTTGACGGAGCAGGCGCTTTCAATGATGTTAATCGTCATATTGTACTGGTCATTCCCCGCTGTATAGATATCCCCGAGATCACTACCTAAAGCATCGGCATATATCCCACTAATTGTATATGTTCCTACCTTCGGTTTGCTGATATGTGATGGCATGATCGTGATAAACGGAGTGATTGTCGGGTAATAGCTCATTCCCGTCACATAGTCGTGTGATTGTAGAGGTATTTCGAAACCATACCCTCCCCATGCAGGAACAAAAGTTGTCATGGGTAGCTGTCCGCTAATATATTTCCTCACCCCCCCAACATATGCACCTATTGCATAGGCTAAGCCTGAGTCCTTAAACCTCGGGCTGGTTAGAACAAGGGCTCCAGTACTTGGATCTGTATACTCTATTTCTATCCCTGTGTTGCCTTGTAGTTTAAAAGCCACTCTGAGCAGGGTATTTTTATCTTGATCTGAAGTTGCGACATCGGAACAGCTAATATTCCTGGTTAACCCCGTGTATTCCCTATCTCCGATCAGAACGCTTTCATCGCGTTGTAATACAAGGGTCTGCGTAATAGAGGTGCGAACGCCCGCCATATTGCTGCATGACCATATTGAGGCGGCATAGGCAGATTTAATAGGCGGTAGTGATAATAAAATCACACTGAGCATAAATATGAGCGAGATACACATAGCATGATGCAGTTTTCGACTATTTGATTTTTTCATCCGATCCTCCTGGCTGACAGATTGCCGCCGTGACCAGCATCGTATTCTTTAAATCCTGCTGGTTGAGTTGATAGTTGATGTGGCAACGTTGGTCGTCCTCTTTGCCCCACTGGGCCAGCAGGAGACCTTTTTCCGGCAGCCCGCTGAGGAAAGTTTCACCCTGTTCACCGACAATCCCTGCACCGTTGCTGCTGGGATTGTCACCTTGTAATGTGATGGTGGTACCAAATGGCACCGGCTTGCCGCCCGGCCGGGTCAGGGTCATTATTACGCGGTAACCTACATGAGTATTGAATTTGGCTTTGACCACCGCCCCGCGGGTGGGGATCACATCCAGTGAGCTCTCTTCCAACTCTACGTTGTCACTCAGGCTGGTGGTTTCCAGCCCGATATTGTTGTGCCGGTAGGCGCTGACATAGGGCACTACCGCGTAACCGCGGTAGTCGGTGCCAACACCCTGGTTGTTGTAGACTTTAGTGTCATTCGCACCCGGTGCGGCAACCAGCGCGATGGTCTCGCCCAGCGGCTGCGACAGGGTAATACCTTCGCTGTGGGCCACAATGCCGCCCTGCAGGCCGTAATCAACCCGGCGGGAGTTGTCGCTGTAGCTGTAGCCCAAATTGCTGTTGCCGTATCTACCCTGGTAGTTGGCATTGGCGTTGCCGCTGTTACCCTGTCCCTGACTGCCATGGTTCTGGGATACGCTGTAACTGAGGTTACGGTCTTCCAGCAGAGTGCCGCTCAGGCCCGCTTGCTGGTACACCTGGCCATCGTTACTGTGGTTAATACTGTAGGTGGCGGTGGCCGACTTAATAAAGCGGTCGAGCGGCACCGAAAAGTTTACCGAGAGCTGGCGATCGTGGCTTTCTCCTCCCATAGAGGTATCACTGTAGGCCACGTTGTATGAAACGCTCTGCCAGCTGTTGCTGTAACCCCACTGTAGGGTTTTCTCTTTGCCGCTGGTACCCCAATAATCCTGCATGCTGGCAGAAAAATAGAGCGAACCCCAGTTTTCCCCTAAGGTCTGGTTAACCGCGCCCTCCATCTTGCTGCGTTTATGTTCATCGGTGTTGTACGTTGTATAGAAGCTGTTCTGGCTATTGAGATCGACCGACTCTTGCAGGGTATAGAAGCCGCCGGTGGAATAGCGGTAACCCATCAGACGAAAATCGGTGCCGGTGCCAGCGAAGGACTTGGCATACAGCATTCGGTAGGACTGGCCTTTAGACTGCGCACCGGCTGGCATTTCAGTCTTGGCCTGAGTGATATCCACCGAAATAGCACCGATATCGCCGAGGTTCTGACCATAGCCCAATGCCGCCGAGGCATAGTTCTCGCTGGCCTGCGTCCCGCCATAGAGTGTGATGCCCTTGCTAAAACCGCGTATCAAGGTGAACTGACCAAATTCGGGCGTGTCGCTGCCGTAGCCGTTACGATACTGGCCGGCGGTTAAGCTGTATTTGGTGCGCCCTTCACGCTGAAGCACGGGGACAGAGGCATAAGGCTGGACGAAGGACTGTTCACTGCCGTCCTGCTCTTTGATGGTGACCGTCATGTCACCGCTGCTGGCGCTCGGGTAGAGGTCGGAAATTTCAAAGGCGCCCGGAGCCACGTAGCTTTGGTAAATAATGTAGCCGTTCTGGCGAATGGTGACCTGGGCGTTAGTTTTGGCAATGCCGCGGATAATCGGCGCAAAACCTTTCTCGCTGTCCGGCAACATGTCATCGTCTGAGGCCATCTGCACGCCGCGGAACTGGTTGCTGTCAAAGACGTCGCTCGGGGAGTAGCTGTCACCCAGTGTCAGCAGGGATTTCAGGCTGACCACGCTGCGTTGCAGGTAGGTGTTGACGTTCTGAAAGTCCCGTATGCCGTTGTTATCGTTCCAGGTTGAATAGTTGCGCAGGCGCCATGCGCCCAGATTTAACCCGCTGCGCAGGTTCAGGTAATAGCTGTTGTCCCTGCTGTCGCCCTGGCCGCCGGTATTGGTGGCACTGGCGCCGGAGAAGTTATAGTTCATCAGTAAGGCATTGATACCGTTGTCCCACAGGGACGGGTCCACGTAGCCTCTTGCGGTGGAAGACATCATGGCTTGAGGGATACTGATATCCAGCTTCTGGTTTTCAAAGTTAAATACGGTACTGGCGGAGGGAATGAGCTGCACAAAATCCTCACAAGCTCCGGCGTTATTCACGACCGCTGCCGTGGCAGGCACCGCATCAGCGGCAGCCGATTTATTCAGCAGCAGCGGATTAATCGCGTCGGTTTTAATACCGTACTTTTTCATCTGCTCCAGAGAAATACAGGGTCTTAACCCGGTGTCATCTTTTACCGCATTGTCATTTTTGACAAATTCAATTTCTCTGTGATCGACAATGTCGCCATTGATATAAATATCAACGGTGTATTTACCGGGTAACTGTCCACCATCTTTTGAATTAAAGGCTGACAAGTCAGCCACTTCGCTACTACCGCCAAGATGTTCAAGGAAAGCTGGATTAAAGCCATTCTCGGCGAAACAGGAAGAAGACAGAATCAATAAAGTCAGCAAACTTAATGAAAAATATCTGTGCCTGTCCATGGCAGAATGTGTGTCGCTATATGACCCACTTGTAGTAGATATTTTAAATGTCCGCATTGCCAGCTCGTGTTCAGTATTGAAGCGGAAAGAAATAAAGTTAATTACTTAACCTGAGCAGTAATTTCGGGGGAGATACCGCCGAAATCATTAATGGTTGTGAAGGCCACGCTGTTGCCAGTTACGCCTGAAGGCAAGGTAATGGTGGTGGTCTCTTTAGGCATGACCAGATCTACGTCAGGCACATTTTTACCGGCGATTTGCACGGCGTTCAGCGTCACAGAATAGGGCGTAGGGTTAGTCACAACCAGGGTATTGCCTTGGTGCGCCCACTGGAGTGCCGCAGGTGCATCGACCGCTTTGCCAGGTAAACCTTTCGGGCGGTAGAAGAGTTTTACACGGGTTTTAATCGCCAGTTGCAGCACATTTTGAGCTGCTTCACCTTCGGGGGCTGGCGGAATCGCTTTCACGTTCACCCAATATATGGATTCACGGTCCGCTGGCAGCGTATCGGCGGTTTTAATGATCCTCAGCATATTTTCTTTGTTAGCATTTAGCCGAAATAAAGGTGGGGTAATCGCAAAGGGAACTTTTTTATTACCTGACTTATCATCTACCCATGATTGAACCAGAAAGTATTGGTCGGCGCTGCGATTATTAACGGTAATAGAGGCTTCTTTATTATTCGCATCATAAACAACGCGGGTTGAGCCTAATACCACGCCGCTACCGGCAAAAACAGAGTGAGAAGCTGCCATCAGTACTATGGCAGCGACGATTTTTTTGTGATGCATAATTAATCCTTAAAAGTCACCCCATATATTGATTTCCTCTATGAGGGGGTATCAACTATGGGGTGATAATTAATATTACTTATAGGTAACCAGGAAATCAGCGCTTGAATTAGCATCACCAGAAGTGACTGGAACGCTCATTGCTTTATAACGTGCTTTGAAATACAAGGTAGATTCACCGTTCTGCAGGTTGGAGTAGCTGCTGGTAGTGTTAATTGGCACGATGGCATTAGCTGAGTCAGCAATTTCGATAGCCACGCCTCTGGCTGTAGTAGAGCCTGAGGTCAGATCCAGAGAGTTTTTGTCACTTGCTGGTGCACCGTTAAATTGTACAGAAGCAGTTTTCAAAGTATCAATGGTACAATCTTCAAGGTGGATTGCGAAATTCTTATAATCAGTCGTGTCATTTGCCTTAACAAAATTAGCCGCTTTATATTGGCCTAAAGCAACATCGAGTGAAGTACTGTTGCTTGAAACAACACATGGCGTATCAACAATCTTGCCAGTGAAATTAACCTTGCCATCAGCTGATGCCATTACAGCGGCGCTGAAACAAGTAGACAGTAAAACCAGGCCAGTTAAGACTTTAGTTGCAGACATGTATAGTTCCTTTATGTGTTTGGAGATTTTGTTAGCTCAGACATTCTTGTCGAGCGGGTTAATAAATAAAATTTTTAGAATTAAGAGTAACTTTACCGCGTTGCGTCCTAAATCTGTTGGTGATTATAAGGAGTCCAAAAAAAACCTCAACATCCATAAATAGACTATGACTGTTGAGATTTCTTAAATCGGATGAGTAATTTAAAAGCACACCTGCATCTTAATGGTATAAATTCTTTTATAACAATGAGTTAGTGCGTTATAATTTTTCATGGTTCTGATATTTTTCTTTCTTTCTTTAATTGGAAGTTCAAAAAGCACAGGCAATATTGATTTTTTTATATAAAATATGAATTATTCCCATTGTTAGTTTTACATTTTTATGGACTATTTTTATCTTAACAATCAATGTAATGAGAAAAACGGTTTCAACTTCTCAAGTTGATGTGATTTTTTTCAGAGCGATAGATGAAAACTGATGTGGGAATAATATTATTAATGGAATGTGGCATCGATGTAACGGACTTGATTGTATTTCGCTAATTTTTTAAAAAATAAGAAATGCCATTAAGAATTATCTTGAGGAAAAAATCTGGAATAAACATATTCAGGAAGGATGGTCATGGTTGAGGAAGGGAAATTAATTTTTAAATGTAACCCGACTTCGACCCTGCAGGAACAGGGCTAAGCCGGGTTGGTAATTTCTATGACAGTTGTACTGCTGTGATTTGCGACAGGTTAATCACCCTTTGCGCCGATGCAATGGTCGAATGTCGGTGGGCAATAATAATACGCGTGATATCCAGACTGGCGATGGCCTGATTGATCAGCGCTTCGTTTTTTTCATCCAGATGGCTGGTGGCTTCGTCCATAAACAGAATACCCGGCCGCCGGTAAAGTGCGCGAGCGATAAATATCCGCTGGCGTTGCCCGCCGGATAATCCTTCACCCAGTTCCCCGGTCAGCGTTTCATAACCCATCGGCAGCGCCATGATGTCGTCATGGATATGGCTGAGTCTGGCGCAGCTCTCCAGCCAGTCGTCATCGACCTCTTCACCGAAAGCGGTGATGTTTTCACGTAACGAACCGGCAAAAAGGCGGTCCTCCTGCAGTATGCAGGCCACGGCACGTCGATAATTATTCACCCCTGCCGCGTGAATATCCCGCCCGTCAGCCAGAATCTTCCCGGACTCGGGTTTTGTGAGTCCACACAACACCTTCATCAGTGTACTTTTACCGCATCCTGAGGGGCCGGTGATCGCCACGCTTTCCCCGGCCTTAAAGTGTAGGTTCAGATTACTGAATACGGCGGGAGACTGGCTGTCATAGCGAAAACTTAAATTGCTGGTCTCCAGCGACAGAGCTTTACCGTGCACGAACAGATCTTTTTCCGCTACGTCGGGCTCTGGCTCCGTCAAGGCAATGTCTGAAATACGCTCGTTGTGCAGCGACAACATGCGCATGCGAAGCAGCATGTCAGTCAGCGACAGCGCCCGACTGGTAAACAGCTCGCGGAAGGTACTGAAGGCAACAAATGCCCCGATGGTCATCTCGTGGCCGATGATGGCGCTGATCCCCAACCACAGGATCAGCACATTGTCGCAGGCACCGGTAAAAATACTGACGGCGCTGAAACTCATGTCAAACCGTTGTTGGTTGACTGAAGCGTTGGCCGCGTTGACCTGGAGGGTCAACCAGTTGCGCCGCCGCTGGGGAGCGAGGCCCTGCGCCCGCAAAGTGGCAATGCCGTACAGCGTTTCCATAAAATGCGAACTCGCCGTAGCGCTTTTGATGATCTGCTCTTCTGCCAGTTGACGATAGCGCGGGAAGGTGGCCAGCCGGAGTACCACGTACAGGACGGTGAAACCTACGACAATAGTCGTCAGATAACCACCATAGGCAAACAGTAATGTCAGTGCGCCGAGCATCATGATGCTATCGACCACGCTGCCATTAATGTCATGAATAAAGGTGCTGCGCAGCATGTCCAGTGAGCTGAAACGTGACTGAATATCCCCCATGCGGCGTTTTTCGAACCACGGCAGAGGCAGGCGCAACAGGTGCCTGAACAACCCGTCTTTCCACTGAATATCGGTCAGCGTATCAGTGATCATCATCGACCAGGCCCGGATGAGGCCCAGTGCCGCCTGCAAAATGATCAGGCCAAACAGCGCCAGGCAGATCAGTTTGAGCAACCCCAGGTCGGCGGCGGGGATCACGTGGTCCATCGCCAGTTGTGTGCCGACCGGTAACAGCAGGCTGATGAACTCGGTCATCAGGGAAAAACAGAATACTTTCAGCAGAGCACGGCGGAAGCCGCCGATGCTGCGTATCAGTTCGCGCAGGCGCAACTGGCGCTTTGTAGACTCAGGTACAAAACCGGTGTCAGGCCAGAGTTCAAGCGCCACGCCGGTAAAGTGCTTGGATATCTCCTTGCGGGTAACGCTGCGTCGGCCCAACGCCGGATCATGAATAATGCAGCGGTCTGCAGAGACCTGCACCAGTACCACAAAATGGCTGAAATCCCAGTGAAGAATACAGGGGAGCTGCAGTTCCTCAAGTTCGTCGAGCTCCAGTGACAAAGCCCGCGAAGCCAGTCCGTTGCCCGCAGCAATGCTGCTGATTGTGGTTAGAGTGGCGCCACGAGAGGAGATGCCAAACTCACTGCGCAGGGAGAGAATATCGGTATGGCGACCGTGCCAGCTGGCGATCATCGCCAGACAGGCTAGCCCACACTCCGTCGCCTCAGTTTGCAAAATCAGCGGTACGCGACGGCGCAGGGAGAAGTTTAGCCGCTGACGCAGCCAGGCCAGAATATCATTGTCCATGAGTGATGCCTCCGGCGCTGTCGCGCAGAGTATATAAAGGGGCCAGCACCCACTGATAAAGCTGTCTTTCCTCGAGGAAGAGGGTACTGGTGGCTTTCATGCCGTTTTCAGCCGTCAGGTGATGCCCCTTCCACATAAACTGTGTGGTGTCCGGGCTGACCGTCACTTTGTACCAGGTTTGAGGATTTGCCGAGTCGGGTTGAGGGGCTGCGGGGTAGGTGGCCATCTCCTGCTGGGAGGCAGGCGTTACAGAAATACCGCTGATTTTGCCGGGGAACTGGCCGAATTTTTCTGCCGGGAAGGCGTCATAGCGGATATTCACCCGGCTGGCTAGCTTCAGCCAGGGCACGGCGCTGTCCGGCACCCAGAGCACCAGTTCATAACCTGCAGTGCTCCCAGGCACGATTTGCAGCAGGCTGTCGCCTGTGTTGACCATCTGGCCGGTAGTGACGCTCAGTGAGTCCACACGTCCGTCAACCGGGGAGATAACAACCTGAACTCCAGCAGCGTCGGCGTCGGTAAGTTGGCGCTCGAGCTCGCTTTTTTGCATTTGCAGACGGTAGATTTCGTTATCGAAGTCAGCTCCCTGGGTATGCATGTTTCCTTCGAGGGTTAATACCTGTAGGGCATTTTGCTCATTCTGGCTGGAGAGATTTAGCAGATCGTTTTGCTGCTGGTAGTAGAGTGCCGTCTGACCGATAAGCTGATCTTTGGTGATCAATCCGCTTTTCTGATAGCGGCGATAGTTATCCATGTTTAACTTCATGATGCTCAGACCCTGTTCCGCCTTACGGATGATTTCGGCCGAGTGCAGCTGCGCATCTGCAAAATGTTTTTGCTGCTTAACCAACATATCCAGCGTGGTGCGCTTGTTTTCACGCTGGCGTTCAATGATGTTGTCGACGTTGCGGATCTGCATCTCAAGTTCCTGACGCTGATGGTGGCTGACCACGCCGGAGGTGGTGGCGCGGCTGACGTCGATTTCATACAAGGGTTGCCCTTTGACCACGTGCTCACCGGGGCTGACGCGCCGGTTGATAATAAAGCCCTGTTGGGTAGACATAATCGTGATGGCGCGCGGGACAGAAACGAGCTCGCCTGTGACGTTGATACGGCGGGTATAGGTACCAAAAATTAGCACGGTAGTGAAGAAGAGAAAAAACAGCAGTGTAAAGGAGCCGATCAACCACATGGGGAGGCCGGATAACAGCAGTGCCTTGCCGGACCAGGCATGGCGGCGATAATTCAGGGCACCCTGACGGTACATGGACATCACTGTCTTCCTGGAATAATAGAAGTGGAGAAAAGCAAACGCGAATGTTATTCCCGTGCGGGTATTAATGATTACGCAGACAATATAGGGGCATCAGGTTTGGGAAAAAGAAAAAGCATAAAAGCCCGTAGGCTTTTATGCTTTAATAATCTTAACGGTAAACTTGACCAACAACTGGTTTTGATGGGCAAACCGGTTTTGGCGGGCATACTGGTTTTGGTGGGCAAACTGGTTTTGGTGGGCAAACCGGTTTTGGTGGTGGGCAAGGACGTGGGCAGCAACCGCCAGCAACAACTTCCATTTCGTTTGTATTTAATTGACGCATTGTATATCTCCTTTTTACAGTGTTTGGCGTTTTATCCGCCGTTTTTTACTTACCCTGACGCATTAAATAATGCGCTGGCAGGGCAGTAAATATTTTTTATAAACGAGAGTTAAATTAAAATCATCTTGTAATAGACCCGTGATAATTGATTTTTATTAAGCTGTTTCCTTGTCGTTTTTTAACACGATAAAAATCAACGCTATTAAATATTTTTCATTAAAGAGTTAGCTATCAGGGGGCATTATTTTTAACTTAAAAGTTAAGGGGGTTAATTAACTTTCTTCGCTTACGTTTAGTGAGGTAATGGTAATCTCAGGTAAAGAGTTATGTCAATGTTTCATAATGGACAAATTATACTGATAAACAGTAACTGAATGGCGAAAGTATATAATAAATAATTATTATGTATGATCTGGTTATTGTTTATTCATAGGTTCTATAATCTTAAAGGCATCACCTGCGATGGGGTACTATTTGCATCCATCAGAGATGACAGGGTAGCGGTATTGTGCTGTATGGCAGGCAAGCTTGGATCTTTAGGAATAAAAGTATCCATGCATTCTTTTTGCATTAAAAACAGGCTTTAATTTTAGGCAGGGTGGGAAGCATTAATACGCAATGGGCAGCTTTCTTTGCATGGTGAGTTTTCCTGACACTATTTCTATATATCCGCCTTTCTTCAATTCGGAAAGAATAGCCATAGTGCGACTTCTTGAGAGTCCGGTACGTTTAAGAATGAAATTCATCACATTAATTTTCTTTCTATACACTTCAGGATACACCCAAAGCTCAATCAATAACGATCTGACCTTGAGATACGAATCCACTCCCACCAGTTCCTGCTCCCGGATGCTCATGACCATCAACCGATGGGCCAGGACACGCGCCAGGTCGTGCCATAAATTCGATTGATCTGCGATTTTCAGGAAGGTATCAATGGGCACGAAACTGCATCGGCAGTCGGTTTCAGCATACATATAGTGCTGAGGCCGTGAGGGAACATCATAAAAAAGGCTATAACCATCCACTAAACCGAGAACCGAAGGCGCAAACATCGTGGACATATGTAATCCATTCTCACTATGGCACAGTGAGGCAATACCTTCGTGAAAGAGAACCATCCCCGCCCGTTCCCGGTCAGGGCTAAACTGATATGTTGACTCCGCTGGTAATAAGAAGTCTGTGCTGCCTGGAGAGAAATGAGTGAATAAAGACTCCAGCGCTGATATTGGTTTTGTTTTCTGCGCGAAACTGTATGAGTGCAACTTACTTTCTGGAAAAAATTCGGGATTCACATGATGCTCCTAATTTAATTCTTATTCCTATAGAAAAGAGTATAGGAAGCTAAGGCAATACAATCAAGGAATGAGTGTCTGGCGAAGGTTTTTATGTTATCACCAAGGCTGTTTTTTTAAATGTAAAATTTATCTTAATATGTAAAAAATTCATTATGGCAATGAAGGCCAGTGATTTCTTGCTGATGATGAATCGCATTGAAATAGTTCTCTCTGAAACTGTTTAATTCGAAGTAATAGCGCCGATTTAGCATGATTCCCTTTTCTTGGTAATGAGGTGAAATGAAATTATTTTTATTTTAATGATAAAAAACAACAAGTTAAACCCGATCCTTTTAAGGACTTCATTTGGCGTTGCCTTTCATCCTTCGATTATAAATAATGCGCCCCGTCAAGTCATGGGGATGTAATCTAATACAAGGCTTGTGTGTGAATGTTTATTATCACAAAATGCGTTTGATTTAGCGCATTTGTTTTAAGAAAACATGGGAACGTTTCTGGCTGATTTTTATTAGCGGGCTAAACGTCATGTATGTAATTTTCTCTCTATTTAAAAAGGTTCCAAATGAAAAAGCATGTATTAGCAATGACCGTAGCTGCCCTTATGGCAGGTGGCGTAATTTCTGCCGCTCAGGCAGAGGCAACTTCTGCAACCGTATCTGGTGGTACTGTTAATTTCGTTGGTACGGTAGTTGATGCGGCATGTTCGGTCTCTGCAGACTCAGTCGACCAGACCGTAACCTTGGGCCAGGTACGTAGCGAAAAACTGGCTACGTCGGGTGCAGTAGCTAATCAGAAAGAACCCTTCAATATTAAACTGGAAGATTGTGATACCACGGTGAGCCAGAATGCAGCCGTTATTTTTAGTGGCCAGCAAGACGCCACGATCGGCGGTACTTTAGCCAATACGGCAGGCGTGGGTGCTGCGACTAACGTTGCTCTGCAACTTTACGGACCGGATGGTAACGTGATGAATGTGGGAGATACTTCATCGACCATTACTCTGATCGACGGCGAGAATACCCTTCCATTAAGTGTGGATTATATTGCAACAGGTGCTGCTACTCCGGGTAATGTTGCTGCAACCGCAACATTCAATATGGTTTATTCCTGAGTTTTTTGTCTATCTTCCTCCGCACACGAGTGCGGAGGAGCTCTAAATAAATAACGTTTAAAGGGGCATGATGCGACCGCTTAATTGTCGTAGCTGTTGGTATGCGCTGCTTTCTGCCGGAGTTATCGCCTCCACGTCATTACCGGTCTTCGCGGGAGATAACCATTTCGTCACGATACACGGCGGCGATGTGCATTTCGCCGGCCAGGTGGTGGACGCTGCCTGTTCAGTCAGTGCGGATAGCCGTGACCAGACGGTAGAGATGGGACAGATACGTAATACCGAATTCACAAGCCTGGGTGATTGGGAAGATCCCGTGCCGTTTCAGATCAAACTCGAAGACTGCACCACCACGGTAAGCCACTCGGTTGGCGTGCTATTTACCGGTGTCTCTGATGGTAAGGACCCGCAGGTTTTCAATGTGGGATGGGGCGCTGGTGCGGCGCGCGGCGTGGGAATCGGCATCTTTGATGCAGCCGGAAACTTGCTTACTCCTGATACAGCGCCAGTCTGGTACGCACCGCTGCAAGATGGTGAAAACATACTGAGCTATACCGCCCGTTACCGAGCAACCGATCGTGTGGTGCATGCAGGGAGTGCGGATACCCAGGTGTGGTTTAACGTGGTGTACCAATAACCCTGACGCTGCCAGTGGAAAAATCCTGACAGTTGATAAAGAAAATGAGAATTGAAATGAAAATGAACACAATCTCCCGGACGATACCTTGCTTGCGGAACTGGAGACCAATACTCGCAGCCGGAATATTGAGTTTAGGTTTTGTAGTGACATCGCACGCCAGTGGCGTTGCGCTGGGGGCAACCCGCGTGATTTATCCGCAAGGGGAGAAGCAGGTTTCGCTGGCCATCAGCAACTCATCAGACAGCAATGTCTTTTTGATTCAGTCCTGGATCGCCAGAGCCGATGGCCAAACATCAGCTGATTTCGTGCTGACGCCGCCGCTGTTTGTGATCCATCCGAAAAAAGAGAACACGCTACGCATTATGTATGTGGGACCTCAATTGCCAACGGACCGGGAAAGTGTCTTTTACCTGAACAGCAAGGCGATCCCTTCAGTGGATAGAAGCAAGCTGCAGGGCAATACGTTGCAGATAGCGACTCAGAGCGTTATTAAACTGTTCGTCAGACCGAAAAATTTGCCGACACCATCTATTGATGCACCCAAGACACTGCACTGTAGGGCAGAAGCCGGGAAGTTGACGCTGACCAATCCTTCTCCTTATTACGTATCGCTGGTGAGGTTATATGTAGGAGGGCAAAAAATAGCCAATACCATGGTGCCGCCAAAAGGGGACATCACAGTGGATGCTCCCGGGAGCAGTGGCGGAAAAGTCACCTTCCAAACCGTCAACGATTACGGCGCGAATACCGCAACTCAGACCTGTAGCCGCTAAACACTCACCTCGTAATGTCGTATCGCGGGCATGAAATATAGACATGCCCGGGGTTCATGCTGACTTTTTTACCCCCAATAAGGAATGCAATGAAGCGTAATGCACAACGACAAAAATGCCCTGGTATACGAAACCAGCTGACACCTTTGGCGCTGGCATTGCTGAGCCTTCTGGTATCTCAGAAAGGCTGGGCAGATAACTATTTCAACCCGGCATTTTTATCAACGGATACTTCTAAGGTGGCCGACCTGTCACGCTTTGAGGGAAACAACCAAGCGCCCGGTGTGTATAGAGTCGATGTTTATCTGAACGGCACCTTTGTGTCGAGTCAGGATATTACGTTTAAAGCGGCGGACAAGAGAGAGGCTGCACCGGCGTCATCAGCTGCAACTAAGAATGCTGCCATGCAACCCTCTTCAGGCAGTGACGACAGCGGTCTGACGCCCAGTCTGCCAGTCAAGTTACTGGATACTATGGGGGTGAATTTGCAGATCATCCCTAAGCTTGCCAAAGCGTCGCCAGAAAGCAGAGTGAATATTGAATCGGTTATTCCTGCTGCGACCACTAATTTCGACTTTGAGCACCAACGCCTTGACATCAGCATCCCTCAGGCTGCGCTGCATAACAATGCGAGAGGCTATATTCCGCCGGAGCAGTGGGATGAAGGTGTCAATGCGTTGCTGATGAATTATAACTTTACGGGTTCAAACAGTAGCGATCACAGCGAAGGCGATAGTGCTCAAAATAGTTATTTCCTAGGGTTAAACAGCGGGATGAATTTGGGTGCCTGGCGGGTGCGGGATTACTCAACCTGGAACTACAACAGCACCAGCCAGGACAACAAGAGCGACTGGCAGCACATTAATACTTATGTGGAACGGGACGTTATTCCTTTGAAAGGAGAACTGACCGTCGGAGATAGCTCCACACCGTCCGACGTATTTGACAGCCTGAGTTTCCGGGGCGTTCAGTTGGCCTCTGACGATAATATGTTGCCAGACAGCATGAAGGGTTTTGCGCCGACTATTCGCGGTATCGCGAAAAGTAACGCACAGGTAACTATCCAGCAAAATGGCTATACCATCTATCAGAGCTATGTGCCACCAGGCCCGTTTGTCATTAACGACCTGTTTCCTACCTCATCGAGCGGCGACCTGGTGGTGCAGGTAAAGGAATCTGATGGCAGCGTAAACAGTTATTCGGTCCCTTATTCTGCAGTCCCGCTTTTACAGCGTGCCGGGCGGATAAAGTACGCTCTGACGGCAGCAAAATATCGCAGTAACGGGGATCAGCAGGAAGATGTGGATTTTGGTCAGGGAACCCTTCTCTGGGGGTTGCCCCATGGTTTCACCGCCTATGGAGGGACGCAGTTCTCGGATAATTACACCGCTGTCGCATTGGGTGCAGGGTTGAATATGGGGGATTGGGGCGCGCTTTCCACGGATCTCACCCAGGCTAAAAGTACACTGGCGGATGACAGCAGCCATGAAGGGCAGTCGGTGCGTTTTCTGTATGCTAAATCTCTGAACGAGATCGGTACCAATTTCCAACTGCTGGGTTACCGTTATTCGACTGCAGGCTTCTATACGCTCGATGAAACCGCTTATAAACATATGGATGGCTACACGGTAGATACAGAAGATAGTCAACAGGACGAACAGCCCGACTGGACGGACTATTATAATCTCTACTACACCAAGCGCGGCAAAGTGCAGCTCAATATTTCTCAGCAACTGGGTGATCAAGGTTCCATTTTTGTCACCGGCAGTAAGCAGAGTTACTGGCATACCGATGAAACGGATACGTTGTTGCAATTAGGGTATAGCGGAACGCTAGTCGGTATCTCCTACAGCCTGACCTATAACTATAACAAAGCACCTCAGGAGCCGGAGAGTGACCAGATTTTTGCGGTTAACTTCTCCATACCACTTGGCCAGTGGCTGCATCCTGGTGGCGACGTGACACAACATAATCACGATGCGTACGCTACCTACAATATGAGCAGTGACAAACATGGCAATGCGACTCAGAACGCCGGTCTGAACGGAACACTGCTGGAAGATAACAACCTGAGCTACAGCGTTCAGCAGGGTTATGAGAACCATAATAATGGCGCAAGCGGTAATGCCAACATGGAATATGACGGTGGTTCAGGTAAAGCCAATGTGGGTTACAACTACAGTGAGAATGGCGACGACCAGCAGGTGAACTACGGTCTGAGTGGGGGGATCGTGGCCCACCGTAATGGCATAACCTTAAGCCAGTCGCTGGGTGATACTAATGTCCTGATTGCTGCGGCGGGCGCTAAAGATGTTCAGCTGGAAGACGAACCGGGTATTCATACCGACTGGCGTGGTTATACCGTGGTGCCTTATGCCAGTACCTATCGCCAGAACCGCATGGCGCTGGATACCAATACGCTTAATGATGAAACGGATATTGATGACGCGGTAGTCAACGTCGTACCGACGCAGGGTGCGCTAGTGCTGGCAAAATTCAAAGCGCGGGTGGGTAAGAGGGACCTTATGACCATTACCCATAATGGTCAACCGGTACCCTTCGGCGCAACGGTAGCGCGTAGCGACAATGGCGGAGACACCATTGTGGGGGATGCAGGACAGGCCTATTTGTCCGGTTTGTCGCCGCAAGGGAAACTCATTGTACAGTGGGGTGACGAAGCCGATAAGCGATGCACCGTGAATTATAAACTGCCTGATAATGCGGTAAACACCCCGGTTATTAAATCTACGGGCGCGTGTATTTAATCATTCTTTTATTCTTGCAACTTTTATAAAACTATTGAGCGTTTTTATGTGTTTATTAAAAAAATTGTGCTTATTGTTTGTGGTTATATTTCCACTCGAGGCCGTTGCCGGGCCTGTCACTAATATGGTCATTGATAATATTACTGCAAACTCGGATGGATCATTTAATTTTGACTGGTCTTACTCTTATTCGTCCGAATGTGCTGAGGTATATGTGGAGCTAATGACAACACCTGTAAATGTGGATGGTTCTTCATTCAGTACAGTAACATATAGTGGAAATACGCTGCATGCGCCTGGTATAACGAAAGATAACTCGACAGAAATATACGTTTACACTGCATCGATCGGAGGCTGGAGTGTCGGTGATAACTATTCTGTAAAAAACCGCATTATGAATGCCCGTACGTCATCACAGCCTTCTGAAATGGCTTGGCAAACTTATGGCGCTACTCGAACCGAGGGAATGGGGGCCTGTGCGCAAAGCGGTTCGGTCCCCGTTCCCCCCATTCCTACTTTGGCAAGTTGTACGGCGGCGTCCACATCAGCCAATGTCAGTCTTGGGCAGTGGTACCTGAGTGATCTTTCGACAATTGGTTCTACCACGCAGTCAAAATCTGTGCCCATCAGCCTCAACTGCACAGGCAACAGCAACGGCACTTCTGTTTCGGCAAGCATAACGGCACAGGGAGATAGTGCTGACCCCACACATTACATTGCTTTAAGCGGTGGTGGTGCTGGAGGTATGGCGATTGAGATGCTTGACCAGAACAGTACGATTTTATCGTTGAATAAGAAATTTGTTGCGCTGAGTTCCTTTACAACAGGCAATTATCCGCTGGGTTGGAGCGCGCGTTATATCCGCACGAGTAACACCATGACCGAAGGCGCGGCAAATAGCGTTGTCACCGTGGCTTTTTCCTATGATTAGGCATAAGCAATATTGGGATGTGCGAAGTGGGAGATAATAGATCCATGTATACTTATTTAACGAAATTAACATTGTGTTTATTCATCGGGGTGCCTTTATTTCTTGGTAGTGAAGGGGCAATGGCTACGATGCATCGCGTTGGAGATGGAGCAGGGAATGTTTCGGTTTTATTTAGTGGAAGCTTTATTGCACCATCCTGTGATGTACAAACGACCAGCCAGTCAGTTCATATTGGCGATTTTTATACATCCGATTTCGCTACTACCGGCAGTGTTACCAGTGAGAAGAATTTTAATATCAAATTGCAAAACTGCACCAGTTCCATTAAAGGTACTAAGGTGACATTTAGTGGGGCTCAGGATGCCAATAATAACACCCTGCTGGCATTGCAAAATTCTGGCAGTGCGGGAATGGCATCAGGTATCGGGGTGGAAATATTGGATAAAAACAATAAAACCATTGCCATCAATAAAACAGATTCTGACCTTTATCCGCTGGTTTCTGGAGATAACTCTCTACAGTTCGCCTTGCGATATAAATCGACATTGCCAACGGTATTGGAAGGGGATGCTTCCGCGATTATGTATTTTGACCTGCAGTACCAATAAGAGGAGCGAGCAATGAAAAAACAGTCTTTTTTTATTGGCGTGTCGTTGTGGGCTTTGAGTCTATCTGCTGTGTATGCTCATGACGGGCAAGTTAACGTCACGGGAACAATAACCGCGGCAAGTTGTAACGTGGAGCCTGACAGTGAGAATCAGTCTGTCTATATCGGCGAGTTTGCCGCATCATCATTTGCCGCCGTGGGGGATACGTCTACGCCTGCAAAGTTTGATATTAAGATGAATGGCTGTAACAGCAGCATTCATGGTACCACCATAAAATTTAGTGGTGATGCAGATTCAAACAATTCGAGCCTGCTCGCACTGACCGGTGCCGGGGCTGGCGGCAACGTAGCAACCGGCGTAGCGGTGGAGGTGCTGGATGCGAAGTCTAATCCGCTGCCCATTAATACTGTAAGTTCGGGCCTTTACGCATTAACTACAGGTGAAAATACATTAACTTTTTATCTGCGTTATAAATCAACGCTACCCACCCTCACGGCAGGTAATGCTGCCGCGATAATGTATTTTGATCTGCAATATCAATAGGTGGAATATGAAAGGTTTAAAGAAGGTTATTTTAAGCAGTGTCACACTGTTGCTGATAAATAACACGCAGGCAGTCGCGCATGACGGCACAATTAATATCACTGGTGATATTACCGATAATACCTGTATCGTTTCTCCAGATTCGCAAAATTTCACGGTTGAGATGGGCAACGTAGCCAGTAAACAGTTTCATCAGACTGGAGATGCTACGCGTTATGAGCCTTTTGCCATTTATTTGGAAAAATGCGGAGCTGCAGCCAGCGGTGTGACGGTGACGTTTACCGGACCGACGAACAGCCTTAATCCGGATTTACTGGCGTTAAAGGGTGGCGCTGGGGCTGCAACGGGGATGGGACTTGGTATCTACAATCCGGATAAGACACTGCTCTCCATTGGTAAAGAGAGTGAACAAACGACGCTGACCCCCGATGAGGCGTCCGTCACCCTGAGTTTTTATGCTCGTTATGTTGCTGATGGATCAAGCGTCACCGGTGGCAATGCCAATACTTCTGCGACCTTCATGTTGACCTATGCGTAAATTTAATTATTTCCCGGTTAAGACCGGCCTGTTGATGCTGATGTTGATAAGCAGCCTGGCGCAAGCGGGCGTGGTGATCGGCGGTACGCGTTTTATCTACGCAGAGAAGAGCCAGGGGCTTAGCGTTTCCGTTTTTAACCGGTCGGATGAATCCTGGCTGGTGAACACGAAGATAACGAACGGCGGAAGCTGGCCGGGAGCTGAGTCAGCGCCCGCAGCAGAAGTGCCATTTATTGTCACACCGCCGTTATTCCTGTTAAACGGCAACCATGACAACAAAATCCGTATTATCCGCACCGGCGGCGAGATGCCGCAGGACCGCGAGACGCTGTTCACCCTGAGCATTGCCGCAATTCCCTCCGGGAAAGCCGTGCCAAATTCGCTGCAAATGGCGATCCGTTCCGGGCTGAAGCTGTTCTACCGGCCTGCCGGGCTAAAGGGCAATCCTGAACAAGCCTATACGCAGCTGAAGTGGTCGCGTGCAGGCAATCAGGTCATTGTGGAAAATCCCACTCCCTTTTATGTGACGCTCTTTCAACTGAATGCGGCGGGAAAAACCGTCGATGAAGCCGGCATAGTGGCCCCTTTTGCGCGCCGAACCGCGCAGTGGTGCGGGGAAGCCACGACCTGTCAAATACAGTGGCAAAGCATCAATGATTATGGGCGGGTCATGCCGCCTGTGTCCGTGACCGTTAACGGAAGTACCGCTGTCAGCGTCGCCGCTCAGGCAAAGTAAAAACAGACGATGTAACAGTACTGCCCTGTGCATCGTGCCGGGGAGTCAGAATTATTTTACAGGCCAAAATCAGTGCGGATCATCAGCCGCAGGGTATCGGCTATCCAAAAAACAAGTGAGAAACATTATGTCATTACCTTATTTCCTTAAATCATCCCGTACCCACGTGGGCTTATCTTTGTTGCTAATACTGACGGGAGCGACATCCGCGGTTCAGGCGGCTGAAGCTCACTCCGGCACCGCGTTTACTGCCGCTCAGCAGGAACAAATCGGCAAGGTTTCCGAAGATTACATGGCAGCCCATCCGGATAAACTGGGCGAAATTATGGCCACTTATCTGGCCGAACACCCTGCATTTCTGGTGGCGGCGAGTGAAAGCCTGCATCAGCAACAGCAGGTTGCCCAGCAGCAGGCGATGGTGCAAATGGCGATACAGCACCAGGCGGATTTACAGGATAAAAACAGCCCGTCTGTCGGGCCTACTGACGCTAAAGCGACCGTCGTGATGTTCTTCGATTACCAGTGCTCGTATTGCAGCAAAATGGCGCCGGTGGTTGAAGCGCTGGTCAAGGCTAACCCAGACGTGCGTTTTGTGTTTAAAGAGTTGCCGATTTTCTCCACTCGCTGGCCGGTGTCGGCACTGGCCGCCCGCGTTGGGGAACAAGTGTGGTTCAGTAAAGGCGGCGCGGCTTATCTGGCGTATCACAATGCCCTGTATGCCACGGGCAAAGTCGAAGGGGGAATGACCGAACAGGATGTCCATGCGGCAGTAAAACCCTACCTGAACGACAAAACGTTCACGGCCCTTAAGCAGGCGCAGGAGAGCGGCGAGGTGCATGACGCTTTGCAGGCCAACCTGGCGCTGGCGCAGCAGATGCAACTGTCCGGAACGCCGGTATTCGTGATATTGCCACAGGTTGAAAAAACAGAGGCTAAACGCATTTCTGTGGTACCTGGTGGAACGACACAGGAGATGTTGCAGATGGCTATTCAGAGAGCGCGGGGCTGATCCGTAGCCGCTGACTAGAGTAGAAAGCAGCCTGATATCACCTGGCGGAGTATACAAGCTGTGGTTTTGCTGCGCGGCGGAAAGCTATGCCAGCGAAGTGGGCAACCCAGCCCTGGTACAAGGACTGTTCGGGATAGATATATTATTGATAGCTGTGATAACGACGTTCTTTTTGATGTGTCAACGCGGGCCAATGCGAGCGGCACAAATGTGTTTTTTGTGTGTGACGCGGTGTTGAAAAAGAGCAGTGGCGCTGCGACGAATTACAATATGTTTTCCAGGAAAACTTCATTCGGTGTTTTGATTGATTTGATGCGCGACAATGTCCACCGACATCCCAGTTCAATTATCCTCTATGGAATGGCTACACATTTTATAAGGGATTACAGTGATTTAAACAGCTCCCTTATAATGACACACTTATGGATAACCGGGTTCACCAAGAATCCGACCATCATCATTTTGGGGATAAGAAATGTCTGATATTACCTTTTTTACCCGTGTAGATAAAATCAAAGGTTTTGACTTAAATCTTTTGTTAACCTTTGAAGTCATTTTCATTCATCAAAGTGTCTCCCGCGCCGCCACCCTTTTACGAGTGAGCCCATCAGCCGTTAGCCAGTCATTGACAAAACTGCGTCATTTTTTTTCGGACCCTCTTTTTATTCGTGCAGGCAGAGGACTGGTGGCGACCACGGTGGCTGAGAATTTGCACATTCAGCTCAGTCAGGGTTTTGAACATATCCTCAAAAGTTTGGATAAAATGGGCGGGAAGGTAACGGAAAATAAATTTATTATTTATTCTTCGACTTATCCGACAATCAGATTGCTGCCGGAGATTCTTGCCAGAATTAAGAAACAGGATTTTAAGTGTGAAATTAATCATCTCTCTACGGTAAAAAATCTGGATAATGGCGAGGATATTCTTATTCAGCGTAAAGCCGATCTCGTTATTGATACGCGGCCTTATTACAGTTCTTCAATACAGACTGAACATTGTTTAAATGACTCTATCGTCGCGGTATGCCGTGAGGGACATCCAAGGCTAGGGAGACGTCTCTCCAGAGAGGAGATGAAACAGGAGTCGGCAACTTTCGTTAATGGTGGGGAGGTTGACGTTATACATACACAGCATGATGTTAATGATTATTTCAAATCCCGACACCCCTCATTTTCCAGTCGCTCTGTGATGGTAAATTTAGGCATTACGGAACAGACGGATCTTATTAGCTTTATTCCTGAATGGGTGGCAAGGAAGTTTGGAAAAAGTTTCCACCTGAAAATACTCGAGTGCGATTTCCCTGTCGATCCAGTGAGGTTATTTATCACTTATAATAAATCCTCACTGGACAATCCTCGTTTCATCGACTTACTTAATATCATCAGAAAAAACAGATGATTTGGAGAGGCTAATTAGGATTATCCTAATCAGAGGCCGGAAGGTAGCGCCTCTATTTCCCGGTAGACTGCAATGATTTCTTCTTTCGAGATATAATGAAGTTTTCCAAATGATGCGCCATCATCACTCATGCTCACATAAATGGCACAAGGGAATTTTTTCGGCATCATATCCTCAACTGCCAGCTCAATTTCATCATCAGAAAAGAGATTCTCATTGGCATTGAGGTTGAAAAACTCGTTAATGATCCAGGCCCTGCATTCGGTTTCATTTTTAATAAGTTTCATAAGGTATCTCTGCCATTCAGTCAATATAATCTCGTACGCCCAGCCTAAGATTATTCTTAGCCCAGTGTAATCATGAGGAACATGGAAAGGTTATTTTTTATCCTTACCACTCTCAGAGTATATAATAGCATCCTCCCCAGTTTTCGGTTTGTTAGATTTAATGATGATTGAGTTTAAGTATGGCTAACATATATTACCGCAGATAAGTGTCAACGGGGCGCTGTAACAGATGTGTTTATTTTTGAGACGATAATAATCAGGGTACGGGTCAATACTCAGGGCGGCGGGTCAGAATGCGGTCAATCAGTCCCCACTCAAGGGCCTGTTAAGCGGTCATAAAGTTATCGCGGTCGAGTGCTCGCTCCGCCTCTTCAGGCGTCCGGCCACAGTGTTGCGCATACAATCCGGTGATACGGCGCTTGGTATGCTGCATTTCTTGCGCATGGATAAAAATATCGGAGGCCTGGCCTTTAAATCCGCCAGAAGTTTGATGCACCACGATACTGGCGTTGGGTAATGCAGTCCGTGAGGCATGAAAACACCTCAGCGCGGAGTCTGCGCGCTGAGGTAGGGTATGTTGAGGCATCCGCAGAAAAGGGAGAGAACAGCTAACTCATCAGGCCGGCAGCTACGTTCACAGACAGGCCCAAAATCGCTAGGTTGAATACAAACGCCAGCACGGACTGAATCAGCGTAATACGGCGAACGTCAGTGTTGCCGGTGGCAACATCCGCGGTCTGACAGGCGACGGCCAGCGTGAAAGAGAAATAAAGAAAATCCCAGTATTCCGGTTTTTCGATTTTATCCGGAAACAGCAGCGCTTTTTGGTTTTCAGCCCCCCGGCGATAGTAGAGGTGCGCATAGTGCATCGAGAACGCGGTCGGCAATAGTGACCAGGAGACAATCAGCGTTGTCGCAGTGAGGATCAAATGAAAGGATTTGGCCGCGCCAGAGAGCTGTTTCACCGTACTCAGCTCCATAAAAATCACCAACATACTGACCAGACAGGTGATGCTCACCAGCATCAGGACCTGGCTGGCACTCTCATCCTGAGCGCGGGCAACGGTGCGGATCCTCTGTGGTGGTGCGGTCATCATCAGTACCCAAATCAGCAGCAGGTAGAGCCACGCCAATACGTTCCAACTCACCATCAGCCGCTCAAGCGGTGACAGATGGGCGGGCAATAACGGTAAGGTGAAATAGCAGATCAGGCCAGCAGCAATAGCGATTAACAACCGAGGTCGGGTATGAATGTAGTGCTTAACAGAGAGCATAGTTAAACCTTGTGGAAAGAGAATGGCTTAACTGTAGCTTAGCTGGGGGGAGTAAGGGCAGCAACGCGCTGCCCTTAAAAGATAACGGAGTGTTTAACGGTAAACCAGCCCTACGATAGACGCGGACAGCAGGCTGACCAGCGTTGCGCCAACCAGCAGACGGAAGGCTGCGCGGGCGACCATATTACCCTGAACTTCTTCGATACTTTTTACCGCACCGGCAATAATACCGACGGTAGAAATATTGGCGAAAGATACCAGGAACACCGACAGAATGGCGACGGTGCGAGGTTCCAGTTGAGCAATCAGATCTTTCATTTGCAACATAGCCACGAACTCATTGGCAACAATCTTAGTGCCCATGATGCTGCCTGCGGTCAGGGAGTCGTGGCTGACAATACCGGTCAACCAGGCCACCGGATAGAACAGATAACCGATGATATCCTGGAAGCTTAAACCGACACCGTGCAGGAAAATCGCGTTGATCATCGCCAGCAGGGCGTTGAAGCCTACCAGCATGGCGGCCACGATCATCGCCATTTTGAAACCCGCCATGATGTATTCCCCCAGCATTTCTACGAAGCTGTGCTTGGGTCTTTCCATTTTTGGCATTTCGTTGTCTGCTTCATCAGAATAGGGGTTCACGACCTGCAAAACGGCGAAGGTAGAGAGCATATTCAGAATCAATGAGAGCATCACATAGCGCGGTTCCAGCAGGGTCATATAAGAACCGACAATGGACATGGAAACGGTCGAAATGGCGGTTGCTGATAAGGTATACATCCGGCGTTCATTCAGATGAGGAACAATATCTTTAATAGCGATAAAGTTTTCAGACTGACCGACTAATAATGAACTTACCGCATTAAAGGATTCCAGTTTTGGCATGCCATTAATTTTGGATAAAGCCCAACCGATACCTTTAATCATTAACGGTAAAATACGCAGATGCTGAAGAATACCAATCAGTGCGGAAATAAAGATAATTGGGCAGAGCACGAATAAGAAGAAGCTGAACTGGTTTTCATTGACCAGACCCCCGAAGACGAAATCGGTGCCGACGCGGGCATAGCTCATCAAATTGGTAAAGACGCCTGACAGGCCCGAAATCAGGTAGACACCAGCTTGGCTGTACAGCAGAACCCATGCCAGTGCAATCTCAATAACCAGGATTTGCAGCACATACCGCAGTTTAACGCCGCGTTTGTTGTAGCTAATCAGCCAGCTAATACCGAATACCATTATAAGGCTCAGCAGGAAATGCAGAATATTTGACGCCATGAGGATCCCAGAAAGTTTGAGTGGTGTTTTAAAAGCGAACTATAACAGCAAGCTCACAAATCTCATCCGGTTTTTTCATTGCGTTTCTCACAAGTAATCGCTTGCGTTCAAAAAAGCAGCGAACAATCTCTGCTAATTTAAATAACGCCCCATCATGGTGAGATTTCTATTACTCCGCACTATTTTGGTGAGCGCGGATATATTAATAATATTGGCTTTTCATTTTTTGCTCTGCTAGAAAGAGCGATTGTTTATGCCTGCCTTAACTTTACTTCACCTGCCAAATCCCTGAGGAAAACATGTTTAAACAAGGTCATTTTGTTAATGCCGAGATCCGCATCAAGGATGATGTACAGATTAGTGATGCGCTTGCCGCGATTCATCAATTTTGTCGGGATATGAACAGCGAAGCCGGGTGCTCTTTTGCCATGGCGTTGCAGGATAAACAGGACTCGCGCCGCATTATTCTCTGGGAACGCTATGAGGATGAAGCCGCCGCTCAACGTCATTTTGATGAACCCCACACTCAACGCTTTATCCATTCTGGCCTCACCGAATTTGTTCAGGCGACACTCTGCCAGTTACCCGTACAGGAGCCTGCCGCATGACAACCACGAAAACACTCAACTGGGGCGTACTCGGGACCAGCTTTATCTCCGGCATTATGGCCGACGCGATTGAAAAGCATGACGGCTCCCATTTATATGCCGTAGCGGGGCGATCGCCACAAGGACTTGATACTTTTGTGCAGCAACATCCGGTACAAAAACACTATGATCACTACGACGCATTGATTAGCGATCCTGATGTTGACGTGGTTTACATCGGGCTGCCGAACCACCTTCATCATGAATATGTCATTAAAGCCGCCAATGCCGGTAAAGCTATCCTGTGTGAGAAATCCCTCTCTGTGAATATGGCTGATACTGATGCCGCGTTAGATGCCGTGGCACGCAACGGGGTATTTTTCCTCGAAGGATTGATGTACCTGACCCATCCTTTTGCCGCGCAGATTGCAGACATTATCCGTGCGGGAACCCTGGGGGAGATTAAATCCATCAACGCCAGCTACTGCGCCTCTATCGCCCAGTTTGTGAATCCCGGCAGTAAAGGGGCGATCTACAACCTCGGTTGCTATCCGGCATCGCTGATTCATCTGGTGATGCAAAACGCCACGGCTGATGGCCAGTGCCCGGCGTGGAGCCTGACCGCGCAGGGCCGCCGTAACAGCGACGACAATGTGTGTGAAACGGCGGCGCTAATTCAGTTTGACAACGGTACGCTGGCTCAGCTGCACTGCGCGGAAGATTACGGCATGTTCTGGGCGTTTTCGGTGGCGGGCACCCAAGGACGCATGGAGATCGTTTCCAACCCATGGCTGCCTGAAGCGCAGGGCAACCAAATCCGCGTATTGCCTTATGAAGGCGAAGGGCTAGAGCAGAATTATTCACTGGATGCCGACGGCGATGCTTTCTATTACCAGGTGCGTCAGGTCTGTCAGGCGCTGAATACCGGTGAGGTTACCCTAAAACGGCCAGCCGCACGCCCGATGGATTCACGCGAGATCATGCAGTTATTGACGGAATGGGAAAGCAAAACAGCCTGCCGGTAACCTTTAGCCCAACTGCAGTCTCTTATACACATCTCCGAGCCCACGAGACAG
>CAMLBO010000055.1 GCA_946478305.1 uncultured Enterobacterales bacterium | reverse complement strand
CTAAAAACGTGGTCGGCGTGGCCACCGGCATGCCCGGCGTGAAGAACTGCACCATAACTTCCGGCGTCGCCTGCAGCGCGTCCGGGAACGCAGCGTCACCTTTTGCATCAAGGCTGAACGCCGTCACCGACAGGCCGCTTTCCTCCGAGAAGGATTTCAGCATTGGGTCAAACCTGTGGCAGTAGGCGCAGGTGGACTGCATAAACACCACGACTTTCCAGTCGTTCAGGTTGATGCGCTGGCCGTTGGTAAGCTGCGACCAGCGGGCGGGTTTTACAGCGGATTTAGCAGGCTCAACCGGTGCTGACGTGGAAGGATTTCCTTTCGCCGCCTCGATTGCGCGGATGTCATCCCAGGTCGATGCCTGCGCGGTGACGTTCAGCAAAAGTGCCGATAGGCAGGCCGTTTTTATACGTTTACGCATCATGATTTAGTCCCTTAAAAGTTCGGCTTAAAGCCGGTGGCCACGTTTAAAAACTGCTTCGACAGGTCATCGGGGGTGATAAACCCGTAGGCCACCGGCTGATAGCTTTCATCACGCGGATTGACCAGAAACAGCGCCGGAAAATAGCGGATCCCCATTCTCTGTGCCTGACCGGTATCGATACGACTTTGCGGCAGCGTCGGGCTGACCGCCCCGTCTACGCTGATGGCGATCAGGCTGATGCCGTTGGTTGCACAAAAGTCTTTCACCACGCTGGCCAGCAGGCTGTCGCGCGGCTCTTTACCCCGGTAGAAAAAGAACAGGCCGTGGTCGGCGGTAAGCGCTGCAATGGCGTCTGTTGCCTTCGCCTGGTCGGCCTGCAGCTGCGCCGGCACCGTGCCGTTGTAGTGGCTGAACTTCAGGTTGTAGTCCAGCTCGGGGTACAGCAGCATCGCCTGCTTCGCCGACTGGCTGAACTCGCCCGCCTTACCCGTCCAGAAGTTCTGCAGGGTCATATAGCGCTTAAAGTTCTGCGGCGTCGGGTACAAAATGGCGGTATCGAGCGCCTCTTTGGTCGCCTGCTGCAGCTGCGCTTTTTGCTCTGACGGCGTCAGGGTACGGGCGGGAACCGGTGGCGTCAGTTCAGGTTCATCCTCATCCTGTGGCTCGTTGTACCAGTGCCAGCCGATCGAATCGTTCAGCACCGGCGGGTCGGCCTGCGCCGCCGTGACCAACAGAATGAGCAACCAGAGTGCGCGTCTCATTTCCCGCCTCCCGCCTGCTGCATCTGCGCGGCAACCTGCTCCTTGATACGCTCAGCCAGGGCGTCACCGTTCGCGATGGCCGAGCCGTTTTCCAGATCGGCATAGAAGTTTTTAAAATCCATGATGGCGAAGTTCAGCGCCTGCAGCTGCGCGACGTTGATGCCGGAACAGTTGGGAGACTCCGCAGAGCCAAAGCCGATACCCAGCTGCCACTGGCGTCCTTGCTGCTGCACTATCTGGGCAAGCTTGGAGTCGAAGACGCAATAGCTGCGCTTTTTCTCCAGGCAAACGCCCAGCACTTTTTTGCTGCAGTATTCGCCCACGTCCACCGTCAGAAGGCGCTCTTTCGCCTTTCCCAGGGCCTTTTCATCGCTGCTGCAGTTGGCCAGTCCAATGTCGCTGCCCCAGCCGGACGCTTTGCAGCAGTTGTTAAAGCCTACCGCCGCCTTGCGGCACGACTGAGCGCGCCCGGTAAAGGCGCTGACATTGACGTCGTTCATTGCCGCGACGTCTTTGCCTGCGGCGGCCACGGCGGCCAGCTGAGAGATCGCTTTCTGGAAGCTGTCGCTCTGGCCGCCCACGATCTGCGCGCAGGAGCCGTCCGAACAAAACACTTCCCCGCCACACACCATGGCCGTGCCGGTTATTTCCTTTTCACAGCTGTAGGTGACGTTCTGATGCAGGCAGATGCCGTCAAGCGAATAGGCACACTGCTGGGTGGCCAGCGTGCAGGCGGAATTGGCGGCATAGGTGGCACAGGTGCCTTCATCGGCCTCCTGCGTCCGGTAGGAGTCGGTGTACTGCCAGCAGTCGCTGTACACGCTGTGTGCCACGCCGTCGACCACAATCTGACGCTCGCCGCCGCCCGCAGAACAGGTGCTGCTGACAAGCGCCGCGCCCGCTTCCTGCGACAGTGCGCACGCGCCCGGCCAGGCAGGCTGTCCCCGCCACTCCTGCTCCTGAACCATCACGGTCATGTTGAGTACGAAGGTGGTTTTACCGCTGTTCAGGTTGTTGAGCATGCCGTTTAAAAACGTGTCCTGATGCTGGCTCTGGTTCACCACGAAATAGACGCTTTCCGTTTTTCCCGCCGTCAGGGCGTAATTCGTGGCATTTAGCCCATAGTTGCCGTTGCCGTATTTCGGCACCGTTACCGCCGTGCCTAGCAGCGAAATCGTCGTAGACTGCGTGTAGCCGCCGGTGGAGACGGCAAAGACGAAGTCAAAATTGGCCGCCATCACCGTGCCGGTGACCGGTGAAGCAAAGTCGGCGCGCAGCCGGCCGCTCTCTTTGTTGTAAGAAAACTGGGTGATCTGCAGCGTCTTCTGCACGTTTACCGGATAGTATTGGCCGGTGATGGTGGCATCACGGGTGCAGGTGCGCGTCACGTTAATATCCCGTTCGCAGATGTGTGTGGTGTATTCGGTTTTGCTGACCTGCTGCGCCTCACAGCCGTCAAACGAGCCGTCAGTGATGCTTTCAGCGTTAGACTGCGCCTCGCTACCGGCGCTGATAAACGGCGCATCCATCGAAATGGGGTCTTTCGGGTTATTGAGTATCGAGTCGGTGATGGCCTTGCCCGCCTCGCTGGTGGCCAGCGCCTGATTACCCTGCGTATCGAGGTTGGTGCTGCCCGCCGTCACGCCGCCGTAGTAACCGGACTCCGTGGCATTCGCCGTGTAGTTGGGTAACGCAGCGGACGGGTCAAACGTGGTAATTGTCTTGCCGCTGCTGTCTTTAATGCTGCCGGCATAGCCTGAGCCGGCGTTGTACTGGTCGTTGGCGTTGGCGGACAACACCCAAAAAAGCGACGCCATCACGAAAAGCAATGCACCCCATAACAAAAGAGTCACCCATTTATTCATAGCGATTCTCCCGCCGCCGTCAGCAGCTGTTTCGCCACCGCGCTGCAGTCGCCTGATTCGGCGATTTTACGCAGCGCCTGCACCGGCGCGATGTTGCCGCCCACGCGGTCAAAGTGACCATTGCAGGTCACCACCAGCGCCGGCACAGCGGTAATCCCGTAGGTTTTAAAGGCTGTCGGGTCAACCTGCACGCCGCCGCGCTTATCATCGTTCACCAGTTTAAGTACCGCATTCGCGGTCTGACGAAAGTCGTTGTTAATCAGCCCGCGCAGCGTGGCCGGAATGCGCAGGCGGTCAGCCTCCAGCACCAGGGCTTTTAGTCCGTCTTCAGGCATCGAAAACGACACAAAATACAGCGTCTGTGGCACCGGTTTTTCCGGCATGGCCTGCGGCGTGTCAGATCTCAAGCCCTCGATAAACGATTGCTGCGGGGCGCTAAGCGCCGGGTTGGCGGGCAGCGATTTTAAGAAATCCGGCACCGGTGCATGACGCATCGCATCACTGGCACGAAGCTGGTCGTTGATAAACTGCTGGTCGTCCTGTACCGCCGCCGCTGCATATGCCGGCAGGGCGAACAAGGTAGCCAGTAATACCGAACGGTAATTATTCATGCGCGCCCCCCAAAATTACGATCACGCACTTCAGTCACTTCCTGGCATCCCACACACAGCTGCACACCCGGCAGAGTTTTACGCCTGCGGTCAGGGATATCATTGCCGCATTCAGTGCAATACAACGCTGACTGACGAAGGGGCTTGCAGGTGACAGCCTTCAGGCGCAGCTCAAACAACCCCTGCTCCAGTTCGGTAATACGATCGATGTTGTCCATAACCCGATTCCTTATAAAAATACACAGTTGCGTTTACGCCAGATGAGATAACCAAAGTTTTTGCGTCCGTTGGGCGGGTTGTGCCCCGCCTCCCAGCGCATGACCGTCTGACCGAACGGGTGGCACTGCACGACGTCCGGGTACATGTTGACCATCTGATACCGCCAGCGCTCTTTGGGAATAATTGGGGACGGATACTCAAAACAGACCGCCGTGTCCGCGCCGATGGAGTTCATGATCATGCCCTGCCGGTGCAGCTTGAACGCCATGCGCTCACTCACCAGCACCGAGGACTGCAGGACACTGAACTCGTTGGAGACCCAGCCGGAAAACGGGTACATCGAACCCTGCGAACCGGCACACCAGAACAGCGCATCAATGGGCTTATAAACCGCGCTGGCAATGGCGTCCGCCGCGCAGGCGCCCTGCGCAATGACGTTGTTAAACAGCATGGCTTCGGGGGAAATAATCAGGCCCAGAGAGCTGTCGTTCCACATCGGATCCAGCTCGGAGAGGTAGCCGATATCCATGTCGCCGCCCTGCAGGCAACCAGCGGAGGTGATGATGTTGAGCCAGTAGGTCAGCGGGTATTTGTACCAGTGGACGTGGTAGAACGCGCCGGCGGCAGGTTTGTCGCTCTGGCCTGCAGTGCCTGAACCGACGTTGCCCACGTTGAGGTTAAAACCGCCCAGGTTGACCATGCAGTACGGTGACCGCGTCACGTCCGTCAGGGCCATCGGTTCCCAGTAGCCAATCGCCAGCCCGACGCGGTACAGAATGCCCATCGGGCAGAACTGAATGGGGCTGCCCGGATTCGCGGTGTCCGGCACGGTGCCGGTCGACACCGCCACGCTGCCGATGGAGATGGGGAAAATGCACTCCCAGCAGATATCATTGATCGGATTGACAAACCGGCCTTCGCACTGTGGGTCTGCGGCCATAGCACGTGTGCTGCCGAGCAACAGAAATAACAGGGCAAGCGCCCGGCACGCGTTTGCAAAGCTGACAGTCATGTTCACGGCGCTACCTCCTGCACAGAGAGCGTTCTGCACAGGTCTTTTACCTGCTGCCGCATGCCATAAGTGGCGCGGTTGTTGACCGGCGCTCCCAGCGCTTTCGTTGCCTGCGCAATATCGTCGCTGACCAGAATGACTTTTACGCTCAGCGTCGTGGACTTCTGATTCTTAAGCCAGGCCAGCTGACACAGGTCGTCTGCGTCAATAAAGTAAAGGGTCTGCATAAACGGCACGCTGCCGAGCAGTAAAAGCAACAGGATGACGATACGCAGCAAGGTCATGGCTGCTCCTCCACGGCAAATGTATCAATTTGCAGATGCAGACCGTCAGGGGCGGCAATAACCCGCGCAGGCACGGCGGTCAGCGAAAACTTTTTGGTCAGCACGCCGTCCTGGTCGAAATAGATGCGTGTGCCCAGAGCTTTCGTCGCCTGCACAATATCGCCGCTGACCAGAATGACTTTTACGCTCAGCGTCGTGGACTTCTGATTCTTAAGCCAGGCCAGCTGACGCTTGTCGTCTGCGTCAATAAAGTAAAGGGTCTGCATAAACGGCACGCTGTCGAGCGGGTTCACGCGCTGGCCTTTTTTAGCAAACACGGTGCCCTGATGGTCGCTGATGTCCTGGCTGACAATAAAGGTTGGGTCATAAAGACGCGTGGTGTTCTCCTGCGCAATGGCCAACCCCCGGACCGGTGCCGGACGCAGGCTGTTCTCAATCACCCGCTGTTTAAACTCATCCTGTTTTTGGGCCAGCTCGCCGCTTTTTTCCATGTCGCCCAGACGCTGCTTAATGGTGCCGACCAGGTCGGGTTCGGCAATCGGGTATAAGTCCCCCCATGTGCCTAAATCAGCAGCGCGGGCGGTGCTCATGCCGCATAACAGCACAATCAGAAAGGCATACTTCATTGGGCATCCTTAGCCGCGCGCATATGGCGGGCCACGTCGCGCTGAATATCGGCCGTAATGTCCTTCACGCCGGCGACCACGGAGGGTGAGACTAAAATCAGCGCGTCGTGGCGGCGCTGGTAGTCGTGCAGGCTTGCGTCGAGCGCGGTGGTAAAGCGCAGCGTCAGCGCGTCGCTCTGCCCCTGCGTCAGCTGATGCTGCGCGGTCTGCGTCATAAACTGATCCACGGTACCCTTCATATCAAAGGCCACGGTGACCGGCTGCTGCCACTGAATCAGCAGCAGGGAAATAGCCGCGTTCAGCATCAACATCGCGACAGCCACGATGGCCACCGGCACAATGCAGCGGTTGCGGCGTTTGCTGCGCTTTTTGACCGGCGCAACAAGTTGAGAGACGTTTTGCTCAGACAGTCCGGTGGTCATGCCGCATCCTCCCAGTTTTCCAACTCATCCATTTCATCGGCAAACTTACGCTTCGCAAGGGCATACACCGCGTCGTGAATGTCGACCCCACGACTGCGCTGTTCGCGGATAAATTCGAAGTCCTTACCGTCAGAACTGAACATCGCGCGGCTGAGCGGATCGACAAACAGCCGGTGGAATGAGCTGGTGTCGTTGATGCGCAGCATAAAGCTGCTGAACCACTGGTCTTTGGCGTCACCAAACTTCTCAATCACCTGTCTTTCATGCTCGCTGAACTGATTCGGCCGGTTTTGGTTGTATTGTTTGAACTCGGCGGTGTCCTGCTTGAGCACCACCTTGAACGCCGAGTTACCCCACGCGGCTTTCGCGGCAGACGACGCATCATCGGCGTCGAAGTCCTTGATGTTCTGGCTGATGGTGATGAAGGAGCCGAGATGGCGACGCACGGTGCGGTAGCCGGTTTCGATAAAGGCGCCAACCTTCTCGTTTTTGAAGTTGAGCAGCTTCCAGCCTTCGTCGATGACGCACAGCTTTTTCTGGCTGCGCGGGCTGCGGTACATCTTGTCTTCGATGTAGATAATGAGGGAGAACATCACCGCCACCAGCAGCGCCGGCTTGTCCTGCAGACCGCCCAGTTCCAGCACGATCATGCGGGCGTCATCGGTCAGAGACGGCTCGTCGCTGTTGAAGTATTCGCCGTAAATGCCGGAGGTGGTGTACTTGGCCAGCAGCTCAATGATGTCGTCGAGGCGTCCGGTGATCCCCGGCGAGTTGCTGTAACGCTCCGACTGACGCTCCTGGTCGAGATAGAACACCACGTCATCAATGCGCGCTTTGTTCTTTTTCGCATTCCAGGCTTTAAGCACGCCCTTGAGCAGCAGGTCTTCATGCACCTCATCGAGCGTGCCGTTGGGGCTGGCCAGTACCGCCAGCTGGTCGCGAATGCGTTCACCTGACTCGTTGATGTTAGTGATGTTGGCAAACGGGTTGAACTTGAGCGAACTGCCGTCCAGATAAGTGCCACCGACGTTTTCGCAAAACGACTTGTAACCGTCGCCCATATCGAATACCCAGCTGATGCCGCCGGAATCAAGCACGCTGCGTATCACCGGCTGTACCAGACCGGTTTTGCCCGCGCCCGAGGTGCCGGTCACCGCCATGTTGTAGTTGGTGTTGCCGAGCCCCGTGCCGTAGATATCTAAAAAGGCCAGCTGGTGGCGATAGGACGGGGCCAGCAGCCCGCCGACGCACAGCCGGTTGTCGGCGACCAGCGGCATCAGGTTTACCACCTGCGTACTTTCGGTCCGGCAGGTTGCCCCGCTGGCTTTCATGTCTTCCCACAAGCCTTCCGCCGCCATAAACGGGAACATCGCCATGTAGTTGCGCATCTGCATGTAGGTCGGCGCATAGAGCTGCAGGCCATTCTTTTTGAAGGTGTTAATGACCTGCTGTTCGCACACCAACGCGGCGTCGTCGTTGTCCGGGCAGAAGGTGGTGATGTTGAAGTAGTAGCGCACCAGACAGCTCTGGTTGCTGTTCAGACGCTCGCGCAGGTCGCCCCACTCTTTGGCCTGCTTAGTGACGCCGGGAAAGATTTTGACGTAGGCCGAGTTGGCCTTTTTGTCCAGATCCAAGAATTTGCGCGACGCCTCGCCCTGCGTGCTGACCTGGTCTTCGGCCTCGAGCGTAAAAGTGATAACGAACGGATTTGAGATGCTCAGATCCGGACTGAGCAGGTTGCAGATGTTATCCCCGCCCTGCCACAGGAAGAAGATGTCCGGGTTCTTCTCCAGCATGAAGTTCATCACACGGGTGGCCGACTTCTTGCCGCCCGGCTGGTTGAGCGACACCGTCAGGTAGTCCGGTTTCACTTTCAGATCCAGACTGCGGTCAACACAGACGCGGTTTAATTCATCGAAGGCGTCCACTTTGACAGGCTCAGCGTACAGCTCGCCGTCGCGGTGGTTGACCATCTGGCTGATAAGGTGCACAAACTCGTTTTGGGTGGCGGGGACGCAGGCGATTTTGGCCGAGTCCAGCGAGGCGCGCAGCACCTTGAGCAGATGCGTCAGCTCGGTGATGGCCGCCGGCGTGCGCTTTTTGGTCTTCATCGCGTAAGAGATGTATAGACGGTAGTCGCGCAGCGTCAGCGGCAGGTTCGTCGGACTGTTGAACTGCTTCTGCGTTGCACGCTGATAAAAGGCTCTGGTGATGGCATTAAATTTATCGGCGTCTTTGCCCGTCCAGCGAAAATCCCGCAGCCCGGCGTCAATCTGTTCGCCAATCACGCGGCTGGAAACGAGGTGGAAAGAAATGGGCGTGTTGCGCGGCAGCTTGCTTTTGACCATGTCGTCGAGCACGCCGATGATGTGCTCGTTGGCACCAATCAGCGGGATGGCCTGCAGTAAAAAGCCCAGTGACCCGTTGTTGATAAACAGGCCGCTCTCCTTATCGTAATCACGGTAAGGCAGATGGCTGCTGAGCTGCGGATACTGCATGTCACCGAGGGTGCGGTTGGCTTCGGCGGCGCCGTCCGGCATTTTAAAAGACGACATCAGACGGTTAAAGGTTTCAACGATACGTTCCATGTTCAGGCGACCTTATTGAATTGACTGCGGTATCTGCCACTGCGCCTCGTTCACGACGAACGACACGCGACCGGGCTGGTGAAAGACGTCGTCGGTGTCGACCCAGGGCGCAACCCAGACGTGAGCAATCCCCTCGGCTGAACGTTGCGCGCGCACCTGACCGGGACTGTCGCAGCGTCCTGTTGGGCAGGACGACAACCCGGTTGCTGCGGCGGTAACAAAGGGCTTAGTGACGGGTGCTGAACGTACCGGCACAGTTGTCAACTGATGAGCAGTGCTCACCGCCGCCGGCCGGGCGGATAAAGGAGAAGGTTTGACGGGGGGCGTGGCCGATGCCTGAGGCGGCGGATTAACCAGGGCTGGCAGCGCGGCCGCAGCCGGCTTTCCCGCGACGTCACCTGACAGCTGACGCGCTTTCTGATTGGCCTGCCCCATCGTCATGCAGCGATCGCTGGTGGTAGCGTTACATTCGAGGTCACCGCTCACGCCGGCGCAACCGGTCAGCAGCAGTGCGCCGCCCACCACAGGAAGTAAAAGAAGGCGTTTCATCGTTTTTCTCCCCGCCCGCACACCACGTCGAGCTTTATGTTGGTGCCGTTGGCATGGCATTTTTGGCGCGAAACGAGATGCAGCGCGTACTCGCAGGCCTGCAAAACAACGCCAAAGACCCACGCGAAAAATGCCCCGATGGCCAGACAGGTCACGGTGTACAACACCGTGTTAATACCTTCCGCCCAGGATAACGAGGCAGAACTCAGGGCAAGGGTGAATGCATTTAAAGAAGAATGGCTTATTTGCCATTTCAGCAATGCGACGCCAAAGACATGCATAAATGCGGCGGTAAACCCCAGCGTCAGCATCAGAAAGCTTGCTGTTCCCGCGTTATTGTTACTCATGATTACTCTCCATTATTCGTATACGGCTGGACCACATCGCCCACTTTGAAATCTTTAAGCTGGTTCATCATGTTCGGGGTTGTGACCGCCTCTCTGGCACTGCTCGTTGCCTGCTGCAGCTGCGTTCTGCGGGCTTTTTTCAGCCGCGCTTCTTCGATAGTTTCCAGTTGGAAGCCGTCCTGAAACACCACGGTGACTTCATTACCGGCGCCGATGGGGATGATCGGGTGATACTGCTCGGCGCGTTTGATGTAGTAATCGCTCAAGGTTTTAGCCGCCTGACTGACGCCGCCGCCCGCGCCGGCCGCTGCAACATCACCGGCACCCATGCTGGCCGTCGCGCCCAGCCCGACCTGCGGCGTCGAGGCCTGAGATATCCCTTTACCGATGCCGTCCACGAACCCGGCACCGAATGCCCACCCTAAAATTTTGCCGTTGCGCATCACCACCGTGCCCTTGATGCCGTTTTTGCCCATAAAGCTGACGTGGCCAGGGATTTTCTGGTCGATGATGTCGCTACCTTTATTGCAGCTGATGCTGCGGGTGCGCACCTCGGCCCGCTCGCTGGAGACGTCGCCGTAAGCTTCGGCCGTCACAAAGCAGCCCGTCAGGTCATACGTTTTGTCATTGGGCATCTGAGTTTTCCCGGTCAGGCGAAACTGCATCGGTGCCGTATTTTGCGCGCCGGTCACTGCGGCGTTGGCGTCAGCCCCCTCGATGACCAGCGCCTCAGTGAAGCTGCCGGACGGGATATAGGGCAGCGCAGGCTTCGTTGACCGGCTTTCATAGCTGAATGACGTGTTATCAATGCCGCCGGTTTTCGGCGGCATTGGGGTAAACGTGGTTTCACCCGCCTGCGGCACGCCGGCGCCCGGATAGAACTGCGTCGGCGGCGGGACGGTGCCGGGCAGCGGTTGGGTCATTGACGGCATCGGTTCGCCGGCCGGCGAGTTGGCAGCCGCCTCCAACTGGGTCTGCAGCAGCCGGTTATCTTCTTCCAGCGAGTTAATGCGCTGCTGGTCACCCTTACGGTCGCGCGACAGCGCGTCCAGCTCCGTGCGCAGCGCATCCATTTCCTTGCGGACTTCCTTGCTGGTGACCTGTGATTCGGTGATCGCACTGCGCTGCACCTTGTCATCAAAGGTGGTGTTGACCACGCCGGTCATGTCCGGCGCCGGTTCACGGGCGGCCGCTTTCGTTTTGGCTTCTTTTTTTAAGGACAGGTTGGACGCGTACCAGCCCGTGCCCACGGCGGCGGATATCCCGAGAACTGCCGCAATGAACAGGGCAATCTGCTTACGTTTGACCAGCGCATTAATGTTGGCCATCGCTGACCTCCTGTGCGCGGGTGATATACACGGTCACCGACGTGCCCGGCAGCAGGGAGAGCGCGGACGGGGTAAACATCACGGCGCGCACGCCCGTCCGCCAGAAATCCTGCTCTTTAAGGGCTACGGCATAGGCAAACGGGTTGCTGACGCGATAGCGCACCACCCGAAGCGCATTGCCCGTCCAGGCTTCCTCCGCCGTCATGGATAACCCGGCAGGCGCAGACAGACGGTCAAATTCCGTGCTGGCCGGTGCATACCCTTCGGGCATACTCTTTTTCAGGATGGCTTTGTTCAGCTCCACCAGCAGGGACTCATACGGCTGGCTGGTTTCCCACGTTTTCGCCGCCGGACGTGCCACAGGTTCAGCGTTTAGCAGACGGTAACTGCGACCTTCACCGGCGCGCGGCGTGGCCTGTACCGAGACAACCTGACCGTGCTCGGTTTCGATAAACAGCGTGAAGGGCTTATCGCCGATTGAGGAAAACAGCACCGCGCCGTCACGGGTGTTGCGTTTGTCGGTCAATTTGCCCGCCGCGCTGCTGATGCCGGTGATACGGTCGCCAGGGATCACGATAAAGTTCGGGTTGGTGTTGCTGACCGTCAGCTGAAACTGGCCGTTCGGCGGGAAGCTCAGGGAAACCGGCGCGGTGGCGGCCAGCGCGTTACCTGAGATAAGTGCGCACGACAGCAGACTGAGCAATAAACCTTTATTTTTTCGCATCGTCCGCCTCCAGGAATGCAGCAATGGTGGTGACGCCGCCGGCGTAGTCGAGTTTGAGCTGATAGTGTTTGATTTCAGACGTGGGCTTGCCGTTACCAATCCAGGTATTGAGCATGCCCCGAATGTCGACGACGCCTTCAACCGGATACACCTTGATTTGCGTCTGATAAAACGCGCTGCTGACTTCGTTTTGTTTAATGCGGCGCGCCTCGCCGGCGAGCGTTACTTTGAAATCGGCCTGTGCGCCGGGTTTGGCAAAGGAGAGTAAAAATTCGTGTTGGGCATCAACGGTTTCCGGCGACACGTTAAGGCGCAGGGACAGAAACGACAGGGCCATCATCTGCATATAACCCGGACTGGTTTCAGATTCTGACGTCCAGAACGGCGCGGTGAACGCCATCGGCACCGTGGTCGTTTTCTGATGCAGCGACAGGTAGCGGTTTTGTACGACCAGCAAAATGACGGACACCATCGCGAGAACGAGCAGCAGAAAAAGTGCCGCCATCGTCCAGGCGATAATTTTATTCGAGGAGTTTCGGGCGGTAAGTTCCATAATACAGTCCCTGATTTAATTACTTAATCCATTGCCGAAAACTTGAGTCAGGTATGACCTTGAAGACGGTGCGAAATAAAATGGTGGGGAAATACCAGTACAGGACGTTATAGAGCCACATACTGCCCTTCCCTCTTTTCGCACTGTGAATACAAAACCAAATCAGCACCGCTAATCCCATTCCGAATAATGCTTTCTGCGTTAATATCCCCCAGATTAAAACAGGGACAGAAGGAATAGCTTCATCATAAGGTAATCCGAGAAAGCGGCGCTGTTCGCTCAGTGTTTTCGGGAAACGGTATTTATCAAGATTGTTTCCCGTATTCATTATTTACTTCCTGTTAACCGGCAAGGCCAAACCCGATAGTGGTAAATACGATAACGACCGCAATACCAAACAGCATTAACATGTTTTTGGTTTTGATATACGTGATGATACCAACGATCACCTCTGCCAGAATAATCCATTTGGCAATAGCTGAGTCAGCCCCGAAAGTGCCGGTTACTGTTTCTTTACCTGCTGCCATTAAATCTTCTGCAAAGGCGTTATTTGAACACAGCATCAATGCCGCAATGGCAGGAATAATGCCACCGGCAGCTTTGCGGGCCTGATTAATTTCGGTAATAGCAGATTTTACTTTTTTAAAGACAGAGACACCCTTTGCCTTGATAGACAATTCCATAATTTACTCCATGTAAAATTTAAAATAAGGGTTTTCGGGTAACTGAGTTACGCCGCTACAACACTATCGGGAAATAGCGCTGTAACTCCGACTCGGTTATTTTGTGCTGATTCGGTTTCCCACAAAGGCAATACCTTCAAAGTTAGCCAGATGATCGCTGAGTCTAACGGTGGCTTCTTTTGTTTTAGAGCGCTGAGCAAGCCTGGCAGCTTCGGTAAGGCGGCGGTTAAGTTCAGCATCTATCTTCAGGACTAAAGTAACCCCCTCATTAACGGGTTTGTTATAGACAAATTTTTCCATGTGAATACTTTCCTTAAATGTTGTATTGGTCTGTCGATGTAATGCATTAATGATACGGATTAACGGCTCGTTGGAAATATGCCAATTCGGTATATTTACAAAGCAAAGAATTTAAGGTATGCAACCAAGATAAGTAAGGAGCCATAAATAACACATTTTAATAATTTCAATAAGTTAGTGTGAAGCGAACGAAAAGCAGGTAAAGACCCAATCTTGAAAAATTTACAAAAAAAATTCAAAATTGGGTTAATTTTAGTTTGCTAGAGGGGTCTTATAAAGAATTTTTCAGGAATATAGTCGAGTAAATCATATTTTGAACAAAGTTTGATAAAAGCAGGATAACTGGATGTCTTCGTTTTCTTATACAAATGATTTATATGGATTTTGATAGTTCCAGGAGAAATATTCAGCAGATTGGCAATCTCGGTTCTGCTGAAACCTTGCTGTAAAAAGTAAAGAACCTCCCATTCCCGTTCTGTGAATGCTTCAGTTGGCGGTACAGTCTTCACACACGTAGCATTACTTCTATGATGAAACATGCTTAAAGATAAAAGAAAGTCATATCTTCCATGGAAGCAGGTTGCGTACACCTTCCCTCTTAAGTCTAGTAATGGATACTTATCTAAATATAGGAATTTAACGGATTTAGAACTTCTATTCATTGAACGTAGAATAAAACTTGAACGTTGCTGAGATGGAAATAAAAATGGATTAGATACATTAGAATATAAATTGATAGATTGGAGCCCATCTAATGAAGATAAGAGCTTTTTTTCTAAAATACCAACTACAGATGTACCCGGCGGGACACCTAAAAAGTCTAGATAAGCATCATTTGCAAAGATGAACTTATCGTCCGCCCCTTTCACACACCATGGATCAACACTCTTTCCCCATAGTTTATGCAAAAACTGGATTTGCTCATCATAAAATGATTGTGATCCTATAGTAGGATCCTTAGTATAACCGTCAGCCATGACAGCCTCCAACTCAGGTTGTTTTTGGTTAGTTGGTAATAGGGGCCGGAATCCCCTATTACCAACGCTTACTTTTTTATTACATCAACCTCTAATATACCCTTTATTAGTTTATTTACCAACGTATATAAGCTGGTTATTTACTTTAATTCAGAACTAATCACTGTATAATACTTCGCCTAGAAATAGTTTTTAGTACAATAGTTAGAAATATCTTAATCGTGGTCTTCTTTCGCAGGGAAAAAGTTTTCCATAACAGCATCAGAAGTATTCTTTATCTGTCCAGCAATAAGCGACAAATTTGAAAGGCCTTCCTGCCCTTTTACTTCTTCGTTCTGCGTAGTGATGGCTAGGATTTTTTGGCATACAAGATTACTTTTAATCACGTTTTCGAGAAGTACTTTATTGAATTCAATCTGACTAAATCCCCCTCCCTGGCGTTCACCTTGTAATTTGTAAACACGTAGACCAAGCTCGACTAGCATCGAGGTGACGTTAGATAGGTTTGCTTCAAAGTGATTAGCACCTTCCATCTTCTTCTGTTGTACAATATTACTGATTTCTTGCTCAATCGCAGAACTTACAAAAGTTTGAATCTTTGGCATAATGAAATCCTTATTTTTCTTTAAAACTTGGCATACTCTAAACAGAGTATGCACTTCCATTTTTTCTTCATGTATGTTCCAGTCGGATTATTTGAGACAGTTTGATGTAATCCGAGAAGATTAAACCACCAAAAATGTATACTCCAACTCGATTATTTTAGCATACTCTACTTGAATTACATCATCTGAATGCCGCGTAATTACTGGGTTTATCACAGCGCAGAGTATTCTTTTACTCCAGTTAGATTAGATCTAGATTATCTCTGGAATCTACTTTTAGTGAAAATGATAAAATGGAAAACTAAATTATATGTAATCTGCTAATTTTAAAACAAAATCATGCAAGATGAAATCTTGCGAGGTGTGTGAGTCTTTTGGTTAGAGGAGAAGGCATTACTATACTGTCGCTTTTTCCGGACTTGTGAATAACCCCATTTGGCATTTCCTGGTGAAAATGTGAGGATGTAGCACGGTCAGAGTTAAAGGAATTAATAATGCTAAGGATTATCACCGTATTTTGTTTCATGTTCACGTTCGCCGCCAATGCCTCAGATTGTTTTGATGCAGCAGGCAGGGACTATCATATTGACTCGGATCTCCTGCGAGCTGTCGCTTTTCGTGAATCATCGATGAACTCACAGGCGATGAATATCGTTAGCCAGGATAAATACGCTGTAGGTAAAATGCAGATCCACTCTCAGAATTTTTCGCACCTCTCACGCTTTGGTATTACGCCGCAAAAATTGTACTCGGATGAATGCATGAACATTTACACGGGCGCCTATTATCTCGCGATCGCTTTCAAGCGCTGGGGTGTGAACTGGGAGTCTGTCGGCGCATATAATGCAGGCTTCTCTCAAAAACCTGAGCAGAAGGCAAAACGTATGAAGTACGGAAAAGAAGTCCACCAGATTTACATCACCATAAAAAATCAGAAGACATTACGATAATTGGCATATTGGCAACGGCTTATCCACATATCCATATGAAAATGAGCAAGGTCATTTTACCTCCGCAAGGACTGGTGAAATGACCGCAGCGCATTTTAACCGGGACAAGGTTAAAATCTTTAATTGTGGGTATGTGGGTAAGCCGTTCTATTCAGGGAGCCCCTTTGGGGCAGAGGAACGATGGAAAGTGTTTTATTTCCATCGGGGCGGGCGGGGAATAAAATGTGAACCGCTCAATGCGGTACGCATTTTACCGGCGCGGACAAAAAATTTGAAGGGCGACACAGCATCGCCCTTCTCTGTTATTCCATCCCTGCTAAAGTCTCGTGTGTTTTAGACTGTAAGCCGTGATGAAATACTTCACGCTTTTCTGACCACAGCTTCCCCGTTCTGAAATCTTCGGCTGTCGGTAAAACTTCAAACTTCAAATCATAGGCAGAAATTATTTTGTCGATCGCTTTTCCGATCATCGCGTCTGAATACGAACGCTTAGCACTCGGATATTGTGCGCTGCCAAAAACCATATTAAACGGCGTTTCTTTGGATACGTAGATATCTTCCATTCCGTTGAAATAACCATCCTTGTATTTGTCGATGATGGCTTTCACTTTTTCCAGCGTCGGGCCATCCGTCCAGTTAACATCCACAGAACCATAATGTCGATTTCGGACAGAAAATTTTATGCCCGTAAACTGTTTAAGTTCTTTGCGAATATTTTTAGCCGCCAGTTTACCGCTGCTGCAACTTCCTTGTTCAAGATGTGCATATTCCGGCGCAGTCTTTAAACGTTGAATTTCTGCTAAAAACGCACGGGCATTCTTTTCTTCTTCAATCTTTTCTTTGTCTGCACACTTTTCTGCATTCACAAGTAGTCTGCTGATTTTATCCGCGCTGACCACCTCGTCTAAAATTTTCCACTGTACGCCACGCAAAATACACTCCGGCAAACGTTTACTGAATTTTCCGCAAAGATAAACAATATCAAATTCAGCATTACCGCCGCTGACCATAACGCCGCCGCCCATTTCTTCTATGGTGTCCGGCTTTTGTTCACCGTGGATCTGATATACCACGCCGCGCCCCAATGAATACAAATTCGTTGTTACCACACTACCCACGACAACCTGAGAATGATTTTTTTATTCTGAGCCAATGAAGATAATGAAATCATGTTTTGATAGTCCTTTTATGATAAGGGGAGTCACTCCCCAAAATAAATAAAGTTTGAATGTCGGGTTATGCGGTGGCGTTTTCTCTGTCCCTGTAATACTTTTCATGCGCTAAAAAATCGGCCAGTTCACTGCGGGCATATTCCACGGCGCGGGCGCCTTTCATCTCATATAAACTGATGGCCATCTTCTGTGCCTGGATCCAGAAACAGGCGATATCCCATAAAATTTTCGGCTTCTTACGAGACCAGTCTGTCACGCCGTATACCCGGACGTTTTCAGCCAGCTGAAGCACTAACATGCTGACTTCTTCCTCCTCTTCCTCTGGTGACAGCTGGAGATTCCATAAACCGGCCAGACGTAATAACAACGACTGTTGATCGGCAATCACGTTGTAGATTTTGACCTGTGAAAATCTTTCGGGCGTTTTTCTTGTGGCGGTTTTGACGTTGACGTTATGTGTGTGCATCCGGGTTCTCTCCTTAAGGTGAAAAATCATCTAACGGTCTGTTATCTCGCGGCAGGGGCAACGGAGTAACGGCGCAGGCAGACAACAAGGGGCGGAGACATAAAGTTTTCGAACGGCAGGGCGAAAAGTTTTTGGCGGAGTTTATTTACCCCTTTTAGGCTGACCAGACGGTGCTACGTTCAGCCCCGCGCGATAACAAGCCGTGATGAACACACTGAACCAGGCGGATGCACACACCCGACGCGGCGGCACGCCGTGGCGTCCTTAGCGGCGGTGGCTTTATTACCGGCAGTGATAGCGGCGCGGCCATTGGCCGCTGCAAGCGGGGTGTTGATGTTGCGTCAGGATGGAAACCCGCGGGAAAAGCCCGCAAGGGCAGAGACAGCTTGCTGGCTCTGTGCGCAGCATGACAGCCGTGCCCGCAGGGTGACGCCCAGCTCGAACCGCTTTTACAAGACAATCAGCACAGGAGGAAGAAACAGAGGAGTCATCAGAGTCACAGCAGGGATCCTAAGAAGCGTGACACCATGAGGAGAATGATGAAGGATAAAACGGATGAACTTAAACAGGCAGGGCAGTGTTGTAGTATGCGGGAGAACCGCCGCGGCGCAGCCGCAGCAGTGACCTGCCAGGGCTTTTTCGCGCGGCCAAAATCTGGCGGAGAATTCCCCGCCAGCGCATCACACTACACTCTTGCAGGCAGCATTGAGGGATAATGACGGGCAACGATATCGTTCATTTTCTCTACCAGCTCAGGCCGGTTAAACGCGATATGCGCCGTGCCTTTTTTGAAATACCGCAGGGAGAAATATTCCCCTTCGGAAACCCGATGATCCGGCACGTTTCGCCCTTCCAGCAAATAGAAAACTTTCGCCAGATCGTCGAGCGTTGAACGCCCTGAAATCGAAAAGGTGATATAGCCGCTGCTGTAAGTATTAAACAGGCGCGACACGATGATTTTTTTCCCAAATTTGCACGGGTTATTTGTCCGGTAATCCCATGACAGCGAGCGGAACACGTCAATCACGCCCTGTTCGAAGGTGTCATTTTTGCGGGTATGCAACTGCTCAAACGTTGCCAGCACCGTATCCAGCGTGATTTCCGGCATGTCTTCACCGTCTGTCTGCCTGTCCCATTCGTCACGCTGCTTACCGCTCATCAACGTAAACATGCCGGTTTCACTCATCAGCCGGTGCCAGATTTTGCCGTCTACGCTCTTTTTAATGGCCTTTTCTGCCCGATCGGGTTGGTCTGCCCAGCTCACCGCATCCTTCACGCAGAGTTCAAAACCGTAGAGGTACTCCCCGCCTGTGGCGGCTAACAGCAACTTTCGGGCACAGTTAAGCATGTCCAGCGCCTCGGCATACTGTTTCAGGCCGTTTTCCCGCAGGGCAATAATCCGGTCAATCGCTACCGAAGGGATCACCTCCCCTGCCCGCTGGCTGTTGATATCCAGATCGACAACTGCTGTACTCTGTTCATTCAGCATGGTTTACCTCCGCACCGCGCACCACCGCCGCCAGCAAAAATTCACCTTCAATGATGTGTACTGCCAAATCGGCCTCACCGGTCGTCAGCAGTTCCAGCGTTTCGGTATCCACGGGCAGATCTTCAATAATCGCGCACTCGATGCCGGTGACTTCATCCATCGCGTCGAACAACGCCCCGATGTCGTCCCACTGTTCGAGATCAAACCCTTCGGCGTAGGCAATCGTGCGTTTCGCGCCGACGTAGGACGGGTTTCTGGCAGTCAGATAGATACCTTCTGCGCCGACCAGCCGCACCCCGCCGCCGTTATTTTTCACATCCATCATGACCGGCTTCAGCGTTTCCGCCCTGAACATCAGTTTTTTAGTCATCATTCACCCCGTAACATCTTGAAAATGCTGCCCCGCAGGGCAGCATGGTTATCAGGCGTAAGCCCGTTTCAGTTCCAGCGTGCGCAGCACCTGCCCGAGTTCACTACCCCGCATGGCGGGGACTCTCACGGACTGGCGTTTGCGCTGACATTTGGCGATGTGACGCCCCAACGCCTTGAGCGGAATGGTGATGTCCTGACTGTTGAGCGGTTCCCGCACAATGCGCGGGTGCTTTTTTGCCGTCTCTGACTTTACAAACGGCGCGGACGATGCAATTATCTGTGCGTCGATATTCATGGCATGAACTCCAATCGTGTATTGATAGCGCCGGTTCAACTTTCCACGGGTAAACCGGCACGAGAGAGCAGACGAAAGTCTGCTTTTTTCATTTCTGGTACGTGGTTTTCTTAATTAACACCTCCTTATTGATACGCGCGATAATCTCCGTGTGGGTCATGGTTGCCTTATCGCGGAACGTGAAATAGCGATCCCCGACTTTGGCGTAAATATCCGTGACGTCACCGCTTACCATCTCAGCCAGCTTGAACGATTCGCACTGCGCGTCGCCCTGCCAGTCATTCGGGTACATCAGCGCAATCGCGTCCATAAACGTCGTCAGGGTGATTTCTGACACGTCCGTATAAGCAATTTTTTCGCACTGCTGCCAGTAGGCTGCTTCCGCGCTCGCGTCCCACTGGAAACGGTCAGTGCTGCTGTAGCCGGTAGTGACTTCAGGTTGATACATGGTGCTTCTCCTCATTGTTGACGGCGGGGCGATCCCGCCCTCGGTTGTTGATCAAATTTCAATGCCTGACGCCTTAACCAACTTGTTAAACGCCTTGAAATGGTCCGCGTCGCACACAGAAATATGGCTTCCGCCCTTGGTCGTGCCTGAACTGAGCGTGTAGCTGTATGCCATTTTCATTTGCTCGGGATACTTTTTACGAAACGTCTGCAACGCCTTTAGCGTCTCAAAACCGTAAACGTCGTACTCTTCGGGTTTGCCACCCTTCACACCCTCGGCTAAAAGGATCTCGTATTTCTTACCCCATCTTTCAGTAGATTCAGGAGCGGCGGTCTTGACGTTCTGTGTGTTCATTCTGGTTGTTCCCTTCGGTGGTTAATCCATCTCTCAGTGAGTTCTTTCGCGGCAAGGGTAACGGAGTACCAACGCAGGCAGGCAACAAGGGGCGCAGACAACAGTTTTACGAGGCACGAGGAAAAGTTTTGGCGGAGTGCATTTCACCCCTTGGGGAATGACCAGGCGGTGCTACGTTTAAGCCCGAAGCGGAAGGGCTGGCTGAGTGATGGCACACAGACGGCCCGGCGAGAATGAACGCACCCGACACGACGCAAGGCGTGGCGACCTTAGCGCCGGTGGCTTTATTACCGGCAGTGACAGCGGCGCGGCCATCTGGCCGCTGCAAGCGGGGTGTTGATATTGCGTCAGGATGGAAACCCGCGGGCAAAGCCCGCAGGGGCAGAGACAGCTTGCTGGCTCTGTGCGTAGCATGACAGCCGTGCCCGCAGGGTGACGCCCAGCTCGCACAACTTTTACAAGACAGTCAGCACAGGAGGAAGAAACAAAAGAGAAGCCATTACCACAGCAGGCACAGCAGGCACAGCAGGCACAGCAGGCACAGCCAACGCATATCCGGCATACAAACAGAAACCAGCATTAGCCTATATATCCCGGAATATGCACTACCCCATCAAAATGAACGGGCAGCCGCAGTGGCGTAGCCACGGCAGCGCCTGTTCAATGGCAGTTGACGTTCGCCCTGGCAAACATCGGATACAGGCTATAGCCCCGCCGTGCGGGGCCATGCTTGCAACGGTCAATCTCTGAAGGCGTGGTCGAGTTCGTTCATCTGTTTATAGATTTCCAGTATTTGCGCGTTGAGTTGGTTGATCACTTGTCCGGCAAGGCGCTGCGTCAACTCTTCACTACCCCAGAAGTATTTTTTCTCAAACGCCCGGAACTGTTCGCGTAACTCAAAAGTCGCATTAGCCAGCGCCGCCACGTCCACCCGCAGGTCGATATTATTCTGATAGTTGCTCATGCCATGCTCCCGTATTGCTGTGAGACTGAAACCGGTGCCGCAGGGCGCCCACGCTGAAACTCTGCAAGGCGACGTAATCCCGCCGCGTGGTATTCCTCTAAAAGTTCGATGCCAATCCAGCGGCGCCCGCACTGCGCCGCCGCGACGCAGGTGGAACCACTGCCACCAAAGGGGTCGAGTACAATGTCGCCGGGTTGCGTGAAGGACTCAATCAGCGGCCGCAGCGCGGAAACCGGCTTCTCGGTCGGGTGATAACGGTTGCCGGAATACGCCCACGGCATCACGTCAGGCAGCGGATTTTCCGGCAGCGGCGGGCGGCCTTTGGCCAGCACGTAGGCGCTTTCATGGCGATAGCCGACAAATGTCGATTTTGACGAGTAGGCTTTGGTGAATACGATGTGGCCTACGACGCGAAAACCGGCGGCTTTCCACGCGGCCATAAACTGGTCAACCCGGTTCCAGCCGTAAAAACTGACCGCCAGACTGTCATTTTTAAGCACACGGAACATCTCGAGGCTGACCGGAAGTAACCAGTCGCCCTGCTTGTCGTTGGCAATGGAACGCCCGGAACGGTCAGTAAAACCGACAAGGTACGGCGGATCGGTGAGGATGAAATCAACCGAACGGGATGGAAATTTGGACATGACCTGCTGACAGTCACCCTGCATATATCGGGACATAGCGTTACTCACATAGAGAGCCGGAACCGGCCGGCGCCGTGCCCCCACGACAGACGTGCCACAGGCCGAGCAAAAAAGGGCTGACGCGGAAGCCGCAGCGCCGGTATGAACGGGCTGAATGCACCGTGAATACCGGTGACCGGGTGACAAGGCGGGTTTACGAACCCTTTGAAGAGAGGCGGCACGTCTACAGTGCGGGCACGGAGTTGGCGCTAACTTTTTGAGAGATCAGGCTGCGACAAACAGGCAGAAGGAATACAACCGGAATGACCAGGAATAACGCATGAGGAGCAACGCGACATCATTAACGTTCCCGCTCTGGCGGGAACTGTGCCAGCGGCGCGGCATTAGCCGATGCAAGACGTCAGATGAGAGAGAATGCCGCAGCAGGACGCCACGGCAATAGATGAGGTTACCGGCCTTTGAAGTACTCCGGTCGCAATGCCAGCTCGCGGGCGATCAGCTCGTCGGCAAACAGCGGGGCACTCTTCAGGATCCGACGTCGCAGGTTTCGCAAGCGCGCCTGCGCCTTACGCTCCGGTGGCCAGCGTTTAACCGGACATTCTGCCAAAAATCCAGACAGACGGCGTAATCACCACCGGCGATAAAACGGGACAGTATGCTGTACGGTACCGGCGCACCCTCGCAGACGTCTTCCGACACCAAAACCGGCTCGCCGGTACAGGGAATATGCGGGTAACTCCAGCGCAGGGAATATCGCCACATTGTTCACCTCCGGTCATCGCGCAGCCTGTTCGGCAACAGCTGGGCATCGAGCCATTGCTGAGCTACCGGACGTTCTGTCAGTTCACTGCCCAGCTCATCGAGGATCGCCCACAGCGGCTGACCTGAGTTAAATGCCTCGCCCTGCAAGCCGGTAAACCGCCCGCCCCACGCCGCTAACATATCCGTCAGGTCATCATCGTAGATGCCCCGTTTTTCCTGCCGTTTGTACCATGCGGTCAGTGCTGACGGGGTGATAAACGCCAGTTCGATTTCTGCCTGTACCACAGTAGTCTGATAGCGCCTGCGCTTTTGCAGGCGTTCCTTTTCCTGCTGTTTTTCCCTGCGGCTGTAGCTGACATCCCAGCGGCGGTGCTGACGTTCGCTCAGGCGATAGCCGGTTTGAGGAAAATACTGGCTGACGGCACAGCCCGACAACGGCAGCGGGCAAACGTCACCACGGCTTTCAACCAGCGTGTTAAGTGCGGCGAGATAGCGGTCTTTCGGCTCACCGCCACGGTTTTTCGGGCAGTAATTTGCCGCAGCGCGGCTCACGTCGCTGGCGGTAATGCGCCCCGCTTTACCGCCGCGCAGCTGCTTAAGCAATGCGACCGCATACGGATACTGACCGCGCTGACGGCGTTCCTCCACCTCGATGATGGCCTGCAGCGCGGCAAGCTGAAACGGATTGACCGGCACTAACGAGAGATGACGGGGGATCATACTGCACCTCCGGCATTTCTCATGGCGACCGCTACCTGCTCCGGCGTCGTCAGTCCGGCGTCAATGCAGGCCATCACCGATGCCAGCAGGCGGGCTATCACCTCCGGTTCAGGCTGCTCACTGCAGTAAAACCACGCCACGGACGCCCCGTTATCAAACGGCAGGCACAGCCGCCAGAACGGCACGTCGGCGCCGCTGCTGAACAGACACACCGTCACCGCAGGATGGGCGGAAGGTGACAGCCTGACGTTGACCGGCGCATCGCCGCCGAATTCGCTGCGGTACTCGATATCGCACGTCCAGCCCTGCGGCAGAGGCAGCTGGCGAACCACCACACGGCTCAGGTTGCAGCGGGATGCCTCCCCGCGCTCCGCGTACCGCTCCAGTTCGCTGCCGGTCATCGCGTGTACTTTGGCAAACGTTAAGATTTCATTTTTGGTCATGGTAATAACTGCCGCCCCTTACGGAGCGGCGCTCCCTGTCAGGCGGCAATGTTGTCAGATTCAGAGGCGTTTGCGGTGGCTTCTGCGTCGATTTCATTCTCTGCGGCATCAGTCGCAGTGACCTTGTCACTTTCCGGTAATGCGATTGGAGCAGCGACCGGCAACAGGCAGTCAGGTACCCAGTTGGTGAGCAGAATTTTGTCTTCAGCCAGCTCAGCCGCATCGGCTTTCTTCATCTTAAGAACGTAGCGCGATGCACCGCCCAGACCTGCCTGAGACAGGCTGTCAGAAATCTGCTCTTTGCTGATACGCCCGAAGAAATTCGCCTTGGTCGGCAGCCACCAGTCACGCAACGTGAAGCCCAGCAGGTTTTCCACCGGCTCGAGGTCTTTACCCGCCTTGCCGTCTTTGTCGCTGAGACGTTCCGATGCCCCGTCCAACGTTCTGGCAAGGCAATAGCCCATTACGTTAATCAGCGCTTGGGTGTCCCACGTCAGCAGCCAGTCCCAGCTTTTATGCCAGTCCTGTGGCAACAGTTTCTGCCACGCGTCGTGCATCGCAGTAAGGTGCTGCATGGCCAGACCGTCGGCAGACGTCGGCGCATTGTCGAGCATCAGGCCGGTTTTGGCATGCAGGGTTACTTTGAGGGTCGACGGGTTATAAGACCGGTGATCGAAGGTGGATTTCAGGCAATCATGGACAAAAATCACCAGAGCCATCTGCGGTTGCTCTGCCAGTGCGGCCTGTACTGCCAGCGTTCTCTCGCTGGAGAGGCTTTTGGCCAGTACCGCCGACAGCGGTTTCGCCTGCGGCTGCTCTGTCGCGTCAGAACCACCTTCGGTACGGATGCTGCTGAGATGCTGATTAACGCCGCTCTTGTTCTCGTCATCCACAATTTCCGGCAGGTCGCAGCGTTTCATGACGCCGCGCCGCACCGACAGCGCACCGCGCAACAGTGATACAACAACCCCGCCGTGGGCGCGCACATCGTCAGACCATGCACGTATCTTAGCCGTATCTTTAATGACATCTATTTCAGCCTGACAGGCCTCTGCCGCCGCCGTATCGTCCTGTTCCGACAGTTCGCCCAGCTTTTCGTCCAGAACTTCAAGCCGCGCATACTCATCCGCATTAAACACCGTATCTGGCTGCCCCAGCAAAAGGTACACCTGCGCATCCTCCCCGTAGGTGCTGATACCCTCAGTCCGTCCCTCTGACCATGCCCAGCCCTCGGTCTTCGCGATACCGTCCGCGATTTCGGTGAGTTTCTGGCGGGTTAATGTATCGAGAAGCACGGTATCCGTGATAAACCCTTCGTCGGTGAACAGGTCGTAGCGGAACCCGCCGCCTGCCCGTTCGTAAACCTCCCGACCAACAAACTGCAGCAAACGGTGACCTTCCGCAGAGACTTCGCCTCTGAGCACAGCCTCACGCAGTTCTTTCGGGTTGCGATAATAACCATAGGCATTTTTCCAGACGTCCAGCTGGCGTTCGTGGTCTTCAGAGGCAGACAGTGCCTGCAGCTGGTCAACGTTAATCTTGTCTTCAGCCAGTTCAGCAAGCAGTGCCGGAGCCATCCCTGCAAGGCGCAGGAATTTATGGACGTGTTGGGTGCTGTACCCCATCAGGCCACCGATTTCTGCCGCCGTTTTGCCGCTGGCACTGATGCGGGCGAACGCCATAATCTGGTCAGACGGATGCATGCTTTCGTGCTGGAAGTTCTCGATGGCAGAAACCACCTCAGCCACGTCATCGCTGACGGTTTTCACCGGCACGGCGTAATCCGGTGCGATCGCTCCCTCGTTCAGCAGGATACTCAGCGCACGGAAACGGCGGCCACCGGCAGCGGCGCCCAGCTGGCCATCAGGCAGGCGGTGAACAATAAGGTTATGCAGCACGCCCACGGCTCTGATGCTGCCGGCCAGTTCCTGCAATTTTGCCGCATCCGGCTCTGCTTTACGCACATTCAGCGGAGACAGAGACAGCTGGCTGAACGGCACCATGTCGACCGGCGTATTCGCCAGCGCCTGTTCGACGGCCTCGGTAACGACGGTATTTTTAGACCGTTTGGTGGATTTACTCGCTTTAGATACTGCTTTAGACTCGGTAACTGACATAATTATTATCCTTTGCTTGGTAGTGATTTTGTCTGCCGGACGACCCCATCGTCCGGCACCTTTACAGCCTGTTTTACTCTTTACTCACACCGTGACTGACGATGTACTTGTTAAGCTCCGCTCCGGCTTGCGGTTCAAAATCCCATCCCCGCCAGAGCATCTGGCCATCAATGCGGTGACGCACAACCAGACGGAAATGAGAACCCTGATCGTCCTCGATCGCGATATTCTCGTAAGCATCTGCAACGGCTTCAGCCTGTTGGCGGGTAAAAGTGTCTTCCGGCAGCAGAACGTGATCGTGGTTTTCCATAATTCGGTACTCCTTGTGATACCCCGCAAATACGGGGCGGTTAATGTCGAAGGTCATCTTCAGAACGGGATATCATCGTCAAAATCAACCGGCGGGAATTCTCCCCCCTGCGGTGCGGATTGCTGTGCCGGTGCCGTTTTGGCGGATTTTTTGCCGCGCGCGGCTTTTGCCGGTTTCGGGTCAACAGCAGGCTCACCAGAATGAGACGGCGCATTTGCCGGTGCCTGTGAACCCGCTGCGTAACCCGACTGACGGTTGCCCTGTGCGCTGCCCAGCATCTGCATCGTGCCGTTTGCCTTGACCGCAATTTCCGTGGTGTAACGGTCGATACCCTGCGCGTCCTGCCATTTGCGGGTCTGCAGCTGGCCTTCGATGTAGACTTTTGCGCCCTTGGTCAGATATTCACCGGCTATCTCAGCAAGCTTTCCGAACACGACCACACGGTGCCACTCGGTTTTTTCGCGCTGCTCGCCGGTGGCTTTGTCACGCCAGTTTTCGGACGTGGCCAGCGTCAGGCTCGCCACCGCCCCGCCGTTCGGCATATAGCGCAGCTCAGGTGCCTGACCTAAATTACCCACGATGATGACTTTGTTAATTCCACGTTCTGCCATGATGACTCTCCTTATCGTTCAGGGCTTTTAGCCCATATCTTCGGTTAGATTCGCTTTGTCGCGACCTTGACGTTTTGTGGTATCCGGCTGTATTTCTGGCGGGGTGTTACCACATCTCCAGTTGAGTTCCTTCGCCGCGAGGGCGTAAAAAACACCGACGAGGGCGAACGTCCGGGGCGAACGCGAAAGTTTTCTGAGGCACGAGGAAAAGTTTTGAGGGCGTTTATTTACCCTGGACGGGCGACAACGGCTGTGTTTTCTTCAGCCCAGGCGAAAGGGCTTAACGGGAGATACGGCACCCGACACGGATGTAGCGGATACCACCGCAACGACGACGAGCGGCAGCGAAACGTGGTTGCCCTATAGCGGTCTGCTGCCCTACCGCAGGCCAGTGAAGCGACGCGGCCCGGGGCCGCTGTAAGCGTGGTGTTGCGTCAAGGATGGGAGCCCGCGGGCATAGCCCGCAGGGAAGAGACAGCGCGCTGGCTCTATTTACGACAGCCCGCCCGTCAGGGGACGCCCGGCCCCCTATCCTCTCTACCCACAGACTTGTCCACCGTTTCTGTGGACAACTTTCAGTCAAAGTATTTCCGCTGACAAAACAGACATCTGGCCAAAACCTCTCAGAGTTTCTTGCCAGCGACCAAAAACACCCACCACAATACTGTATACCTATACAGCATAATCAAGGCCACTATGAAAGCAGAAATCATTTCCTCCCTGACCGGCTCACGGCTGCAGCTCCCGCTGTTTGCCGACACATGCCAGGCCGATTTTCCCAGTCCGGCCACTGACTACGTTGAAAAGACGCTGGATTTACACGAGTTCTGCATCAGCCACCCGTCCGCGACCTTCTTTGTCAAAGCCGAGGGAGATTCGATGGTCGAGTCTGGGATAATGTCAGGCGATCTGCTGATCGTGGATAAGGCAGAAAAGGCCTCGCACGGTGACATCGTCATTGCCGCCGTCGACGGTGAGTTCACGGTAAAACGTCTCTGTACCCATCCGGTGCTTTGCCTGCAGCCGATGAACCCAGCCTACTCGCCGATATTTGTTAATCCGGACGATCTGGACATTTTCGGCGTCGTTATTCACGCCATCCACTCGTTTAAGTGACCCACCATGTACCTGCTCTGTGACGTCAACTCGATGTACGCCAGCGTTGAACAGCTGTTCAGGCCAGATCTGAAGGGTAAACCAGTGATCGTGCTCAGTAATAACGACGGCGCGATTGTGGCCCTCAACAAAGAAGCCAAAAAGCTCGGCATTAAACGCTTTGCCCCCTACTTTCAGGCGAAGGACATCATCAGACGTCACCAGGTAACCTGTTTCAGTTCGAACTACGCGCTTTACGGCGACATGTCCGCAAGGATCATGTCCACGCTGGAGGAAATGGCACCGGAGCTGACGATTTACTCAATCGACGAGGCGTTCCTGAAGGTCACCGGCATCGATGCCTGCGAGTCATTTCTTGCCTTTGGCCAGCGCGTCCGGGCGACGGTGCGGCAGCGCACAGGACTGACCTGCGAGATTGGGATTGCGCAGACGCTTACGCTGGCAAAGCTGGCTAACCACGCGGCGAAAACCTGGCCGGCCACCGGCGGCGTCGTTGACCTGAGCAACCGCGACCGCCAGCGTAAGCTGATGGCACTGCAGCCAGTGAATGAGACGTGGGGGATAGGGAGAAAATTATCAGAGAAGCTGACCGCGATGGGCATTAAGACGGTGCTGCAGCTGGCGGACGCCAACATGAATTTGATGAAGAAGACGTTCGGCGTGGTGGTTGAACGCACAGTGCGGGAACTCAACGGCGTCTCATGCGTCTCCATCGACGCCCTGCCCGCCAAACAGCAAATCATCTGCAGCCGCAGCTTCGGCGAACGCATCACGCAGCTGCAGGACATGAAGCAGGCCGTGTGCCAGTACGCGGAGCGTGCATCGGAAAAGCTTCGCCAGAAACGACAATACTGCCGGCACATCAGCGTGTTCTTGAGAACCAGCCCCTACGCCAATGAACCTCAATACGGGAACAACGCCAATCAGACGCTGATGCTGGCCACGCAGGACACCCGCGACATTGTCGCCGCAGCGATGAGAGCATTAGATAGCATCTGGCGGGACGGCTACCGTTTTCAGAAAGCAGGTATTGTGCTGAACGACTTCTGCGATAAGCCCGGACAGATAGACATGTTTGACGAATCGCCGCCGCGCCCGAACAGCGACGCGCTGATGCACGCCATCGACAGGATTAATACGACCGGCATGGGCAAAGTGTGGTTTGCAGGCCAGGAAATAGACAAAGGCTGGAGAATGAAACGCGACATGCTCTCCCCTGCCTATACGACCGGATGGTCGGACTTACCCTTAGCATCGATACGCTAAACAACTCAAAAAACAATTAAAAACAATTAAAAACAATTCATTTTGATATTAAAAAAATATCATTATGATAGTATAAAAACTTAGCATAGTGTTTATCATATTCTTCAGCAAACTGCCTTTTTCACTTCCCCAGTCCAGATGATTCATTGTTTATATTTGATCCTTCCTAATTACTTTCGGGGAGGGGGTTGACCCGCCCTAACCTGTTAGCTGCGTTACTCACTTACAGCAAAACTCAGACCAGGCACATTTTTAGGGCTGACGAAGAAGAGCTCACATTGACACGTTACCCAACGACACAATAGCCCCCTCCGGAGGAATGAGATTCCGCCGCTCCGCAATATAAGGTTACAGCACGCAAGCCTCTTTGACCCAAAGCGTTTAACCTTCGCTGGGATTCAGGCCAAGAGGTTTTCAGCACACTTATATTCCTATCACAACACGAGCAATACCAAATCATATAACAATCATTTTAATATTAAAAAACCATCATTTCACATAAGGTGAATGGCAAAAATGCTGGTAAGCAGTTATGATTTCTTGCTACTATATGCACATCATAAGCACAGCATTTTAATATTAAAATGAGGTTAAAAAACATGATTCTTACAGTAGGAAATACTAAAGGCGGAGTGGGTAAGACAACACTTGCTGTAAATATAGCAGCCGCCAGGGCCATGCAAGGCCGGGACGTTTTACTTATAGATGCTGACCGTCAGGAGACCGCACAGACTGCAATCAGCATAAGAGCACAAAATGAAATCCAACCGGGTATCGCATGCTCAGCTTACGCAGATGGTCCAATCCTGCGCTCGCAGCTGATGCAGCAAAAAGCAAAATATGATGATGTCATCATTGATGCCGGCGGCAGGGACTCAACCGCATTGCGTGCAGCACTCGTTTTAACGGATGTTCTGTTGGTTCCTTACCGCCCAGGCAGTTTTGATGTATGGGCTTTGCAGGACATCTCAGACCTTATTACAGAAGCACGTAGTGTGCGTGACGGGTTGAAAGCTTACTCAGTCATTAACGTTGCCGATGCAAATCGTAACTCAATAGATAACAGAGAAGCCGCGGCTATCTTTACCGATTACCCGGAACTTGAGTTTATCCCTGACCATATCGTCGGTCGTAAAGCATTTTCAAATGCTGCGGGTTCTGGCCAGTGCGTCTTTGAATATAAGCCACAAGATGCTAAAGCGAATCTGGAACTAGCTACCCTCATAAACATTCTGTTTAACAATCAATAAAACATCATATTAATATTAAGGTGATATGAAATGGCAATTACCAAGCCTCCAAGAAAAACAGATGAAGCTAACGCAAAACTGGATGCTTTCATCGAAGGTGCTCCAGATAGCCAGTCAGCGAAAAAGAAAGGGGTCATAAAAGGAAAAAAACAACAAATCACGTTAACTATTACCCCAGACATCCTTGAGCAGTTAGACCAAAAAGCAGAAGACCTGGGCCTTTCTCGCGCGGCGCTGATCAACATCGGTATCAGACATGTACTAAATGAAGGCGCAATGATAGGTGGGAAGAAAGATTAGAGCCTGATTCAACTTCATCTCTTTTAACATGAAAATACTGTCATTTTGATATTAAATTGATGGTTTTTTAGAGTTGTAATAATGGTTAATCAAGTGGATAAAACTCAGTCAGCGTTGTTTGGTGAAATATACATACCTCATAAATTTAACCAAATTCTGGAAATCATTGAAGACCATTTGGGTGACAGACGAAGTGTGTACATGTGGAGAGGGCAGGGCAGGGCAGGGCAGGGCAGGGCAGGGCGATGTGAGG
>CAMLBO010000054.1 GCA_946478305.1 uncultured Enterobacterales bacterium | reverse complement strand
GACGAAGGCCGCGCCCGTGCGGTGGTGATTGCCGCGCCCGCTGACGTCTCGCCGCTGCTGCGTATGCAGGGTGCCGCGTATGCCACGCGCATTGCGGAAGATTTCCGCGATCGCGGTCAGCACGTGTTGCTGATCATGGACTCACTCACCCGCTACGCCATGGCCCAGCGTGAGATTGCGCTGGCTATCGGTGAGCCGCCAGCCACCAAAGGCTACCCGCCTTCCGTGTTTGCCAAACTGCCCGCGCTGGTTGAACGCGCCGGTAACGGCATCAGCGGTGGTGGCTCGATCACCGCTTTCTATACCGTACTGACTGAGGGTGATGACCAGCAGGATCCTATTGCTGACTCTGCCCGCGCCATTCTCGACGGCCACGTGGTGCTGTCGCGCCGTTTAGCAGAGTCCGGACACTATCCGGCCATTGATATCGAAGCCTCGATCAGCCGCGCCATGACCTCGCTGATTGATGATGCCCAATACGGCCGCGTGCGGGATTTTAAACAACTGTTGTCCAGCTATCAGCGCAACCGCGATCTGGTCAGCGTGGGGGCCTATGCCGCAGGCAGCGATCCGCTGCTCGATCGTGCCATCCGGCTTTATCCTCAGATGGAAGATTTTTTGCAGCAGGACATCATGGAGCGCAGCTCGTATGAAGACGCCTGTCTGCAACTGAAAATGCTGTTACCGGGTTAATCCTTTAAGGAGATCTCATGGAAAGCTCTTCCCCATTGATTACTCTCTGTTCTTTGGCCCAGAAGGCGCTGGATCAGGCGACCAATCATCTGGGCCAGATCAGGCAGTCACACAATCAGGCACAGGAACAGCTGTCGATGTTACTCAATTATCAGAATGAGTACCGGCAGAAACTCAACACGACGATGACCGGTGGAATTGCAGCCAATACCTGGCAGAACTACCAGCAGTTCATTACCACGCTGGAAGTGGCGATAGACCAGCACCGCCAGCAACTTTTGCAGTGGAACCAGCGACTGGACGCTGCCGTTAACCAGTGGCAGGAGAAGCAGCAACGTCTCAATGCCTATCAGACTCTGCAAAGCCGGGCCAGCGAGCAGCAGCGCCAGCAGGAAAACCGGCTGGATCAAAAGCAGACCGATGAGTTCGCCCAGCGTGGCACACACAGGAAAAAACAGTGATGAATATGAATATCGTGCCCGCTGTCGTGACGTCAGCCAAACCCGCCACCACCGGCAGTAAAACAGTCGGCGCTACCGAAAACAGCGCCCTTACTGATGCGGATATCAGTACCGCAACCGATGATTTTGCCACGCAACTGGAAGCACAGCTGGGTGCCAAAACCGGTGCGCAGGCGGGTCAGTTAGCAAAACAACTGAGCAGTAAAGACCCGGTGGTGGTTAATAACGCCCTGGCGCAGGCCATTAACGCCGGCGCCAAAGCAGGCACGCTCTCCTTGCTTGACCAGACCCAGCTTAAGCAGGTGATGACCGCCGTTCAGAGCCTGCCAGACAGCAGCCTGAAAACTGCCGATCTTAACGCACTGAAAAATCTTATCGGCGCCGACAAGGATGATGCACGCGAAAGCAAGCCGGAAGACGCCAGCGCCCTGCCGGTACAGGCCCTGTTCGCTATGCTGGCTGCGCAGCCAGCACAACAACCGGTCACAGCAACGACAGCACCGGCCTCTGCACTGAGCAAGGCTGATGAAAGCAAAGACAAAACAGCCCTGCTGCAAAGCCTGAGCGGCGATGCCAAAGCCTGGCTTGCCGGTGAGGATAAAACGGCAGACCACAAAACCGCCGTGACTGACAACAAAGCCGGTGCCAGCAGCACACCACAGGCTGCCAGCAGTAAAAACAGTAGCGCGACCGACTTTAACAATGCGCTGGCAGCGATGACGACCGTGACGGGCACGGCCCTACCAGCGGATACCCACCAAAAAAATAGTGATAACAACAGCCTGTTGCCAACCCTCACTCAGGTGAACAGTGCCGCTATGCCTGCTCCTGCAACCGCAGTTTCCAGCACGCCGACCACTACGTCGCTGGTTACTGCTCCCCCCGTTGCACAACTCAACGCACAGCTTGGCAGCCCGGAGTGGCAGCAGCAACTGGGGCAACAGGTGATGATGTTCAACCGTCAGGGACAACAAACGGCAGAACTGCGTCTGCATCCACAGGATTTAGGCTCGATTCAAATCAGCATGAAGATTGAAGACGGTCAGGCGCAGATGCACTTTGTCTCCGGCCACAGCGGCGTACGTGCAGCGCTGGAAGCTGCAATGCCGCAGTTACGGACCTCGCTCGCTGACAGCGGCATTAACCTTAGCCAAAGTAACGTCAGCAGTGATACCTCACAGTGGCAACAGCCGCAGCAGAGTTCGCAACAGTCCGGCCAGCAGTCCGGTTCATCACAAGGCAATGCCGCCAGCTGGGCCGCATTTAACGGCGGCAGTGCCATTTCCACCAGCGATGCCCTACCTGTTCCTGCCTCGTTGCAGCAGCTGGCTAACGGTACAAGCGGTGTCGATATTTTCGCCTGACCTTAAGCAAAATATTCTTAAGCCGTGATCTGCGTGCATTTATCCCGCCTATTCCGACTATTGAAAGCCGGGATACGCGGGATAATCCTCAACAGAAGTTAAATTAACAGGAATTTTGTTCACCCATGTCTGACTCTGCTATTTCGACCAAGCGTAAAAGTAAACGCCCGATGCTGATTATTCTGCTGGTTCTGGTTGCCCTTGCCGCCTGCGCCGCAGCTGGCTACGCATGGTGGATGTTGCACAATCAGTCGGCCGCTCCTGGCACGGCACAGGTCAAGAAAGAGATTCCGCCTGCACCCCCGATCTTCCTGGCGCTCGATACCTTTACCGTGAATCTGCAAAACGCCGATAACAATCCCGATCGCGTGCTGTATATCGGCCTGACCCTGCGCCTGCCGGATGAGAAAAACCGCGCCGCGCTGAGTGAGTATCTGCCAGAAGTGCGCAGCCGCTTATTGATGTTGCTGTCACGACAGAAAAGTGACGACCTGGTCAGCGAAAGCGGCAAGCAGCAGCTGATCGCGGAAATTAAACAAGTTCTGAGTACTCCTTTTGTCAAAGGTCAGCCAAATCTGCTGATCAGCGACGTGCTTTTCACCGCTTTCATACTGCGATAATTAAATTATGGCCGACAGCATTCTTTCACAGGCGGAAATTGACGCGTTGCTTAACGGTGACAGCGACAATGCGCAGGAGGTCGACACCAACGCGGGTAAAACTGACGATGGCGTAAAACCTTTTGACCCCACCACCCAGCGACGCGTGGTTCGTGAGCGGTTGCAGGCGCTGGAAATTATCAATGAGCGCTTTGCCCGCCACTTCCGCATGGGCTTATTCAACCTGTTGCGCCGCAGCCCGGACATCACCGTCGGCCCGATCAAAATCCAGCCGTACCATGATTTTGCCCGTAACCTGCCGGTACCGACCAACCTCAATGTGATCCATCTGAAACCACTGCGTGGCTCGGCGCTGTTTGTGTTTGCGCCAAGTCTGGTGTTTATCGCCGTGGATAACCTGTTCGGTGGTGACGGACGTTTTCCGACAAAAGTCGAAGGCCGTGAGTTTACCCACACTGAGCAACGCGTGATCAAACGCATGCTGACATTGGCGCTGGATGCCTACGAAGATGCCTGGAGCGGAGTCTATAAGCTCAGCGTCGAATACGTGCGCGCCGAGTTACAGGTAAAATTCACCAATATTACGTCGTCTCCTAATGACATCGTGGTCACTACGCCCTTCCACGTTGAGATTGGCGCACTGAGCGGTGATTTCAATATCTGTATTCCGTTTAGCATGATTGAGCCGATACGCGAACTGCTGACCAATCCACCGATTGAAAACTCGCGCAATGAAGAGAGCCAGTGGCGCGAAAATCTGGTGCATCAGGTTAAGCACTCCCAGCTGGAGCTGGTGGCAAACTTTGTGGATATTCCACTGCGATTGTCGCAAATCCTCAAGCTGCAACCGGGTGACGTTCTGCCGATTGAGAAACCGGACCGCCTGATTGCGCATGTTGATGGTGTCCCGGTACTGACCAGTAAATATGGCACCCTCAACGATCAGTACGCCCTGCGCGTTGAACATTTGATTAACCCAATTTTGAATTCCCTGGATGAGGAACAGCCCCATGAGTGACACCAATAAACCGTCTGACAGCGGATCAGAAAACGTTGACGATTTATGGGCTGATGCCTTTAACGAACAGCAGGCGGCGGGCGGCAATGAAAAAGCCTCCACTGACGGCGTGTTCGCCGCGCTCGGTGCCCAGGAAGGCAGCGGTAGTCTGCAGGATATCGACATGATCCTCGATATTCCGGTCAAGCTGACCGTTGAATTGGGCCGTACCAAAATGACCATTAAAGAGCTGCTGCGCCTGTCACAGGGTTCAGTGGTGGCGCTGGACGGACTGGCGGGCGAACCGCTGGATATTCTGATCAACGGCTACCTGATTGCCCAGGGCGAAGTGGTGGTCGTGGCCGATAAATACGGCGTACGTATCACCGATATCATCACGCCATCCGAACGCATGCGTCGTCTGAGTCGTTAATGAGTAACACCCCCGCCAATCCGGATTCACCCTATCTGACGCCGTCGGTGCCGCACGCTGTAACGCAGCAGGCCGCACCGGCGATGCCGGCCAGTAGCGTACTGACCCAGGTCAGCAGCGTACTGGGTGGGATTTTACTGTTGATTCTGTTTATCGGTTGGGTGGCCAAGCGTACCGGTTTGGCGCCACAGTCGAAGAACAACAAACTGCTTAAAGTCACGGCCAGCTGTCAAGTTGGACGGGGTGAAAGAGTGGTGGTCGTGGAAGTCAGTAATGACGAAGAAAATAAGACCTGGCTGGTGCTCGGTGTGACCTCTCATCAGATCACCCCACTGCATACGCTGAGCGCGCCGCCGGTCCTGTTGACCACGGATGACGTGACAACGTCACTCAAACCGGCTGACTTCGGTCAGTTGCTGAAGAAAGTCTTAAAACGTCCGGGAAACAAGGCATGAGCTCGCTGAAATCTTCTTTGCGCTGGCTGTTACCGGCATTGCTACTGGTCAGCCCTGCGGCTTTCGCGCAGCTGCCGGGAATCATCAGCCAGCAACTGTCCAACGGCACCCAGAGCTGGTCGTTGCCGGTACAGACACTGGTCTTCATTACTACGCTGACGCTGCTGCCCGCGATGCTGCTGATGTGCACCAGCTTTACCCGCATCATCATTGTGCTCGGTCTGCTGCGAAATGCGCTTGGTACACCCTCAGCACCGCCAAACCAGGTAATGCTTGGGCTGGCGCTGTTCCTGACCTTTTTCGTGATGTCACCGGTGTTCGACAAAATCTACACCGATGCCTATCAGCCCTTCAGTGAAGACAAAATCAGTATGCAGGTGGCGATGGACAAAGGGGCGGAGCCTTTGCGCCAATTCATGCTGCGACAGACCCGTGAAAGCGACCTGGCCTTGTACGCCCGTTTAGCCAATCTGCCGCCGCTGGCGGGCCCGGAAGCGGTGCCGATGCGTATCCTGTTACCGGCTTATGTCACCAGCGAGTTGAAAACCGCCTTCCAGATCGGTTTCACCGTCTTTATTCCATTTATGATCATCGACCTGGTGGTCGCCAGCGTGCTGATGGCGCTGGGGATGATGATGGTGCCACCCGCCACCATCTCACTGCCCTTCAAGCTGATGCTGTTTGTCTTAGTCGATGGTTGGCAGCTCCTGCTCGGTTCGCTGGCGCAAAGCTTCTACAGTTAAAAATTTTTCGCGCTCGACCGCCCGAATCGATGGTTCTACCTTCGTGTCGACTTGATGGGCGTCAGCATCGCAGCCAGTTTGAAAACGGCCAGCGCGGAGGAACCGGAGCGTACATAAGTACGTGAGGATCCCAAGCACTGCCCGGATTCAAAATGGCAAGTAAGCTAGCCCAAGCAGATTAATATTTAAGAGAATACTATGACTCCTGAATCGGTAATGGCGCTCGGCAACCAGGCAATGAAGATAGCGTTGGCCGTTGCCGCTCCCCTGCTTTTAGCTGCGCTTATCACCGGCCTTATCGTCAGCCTGTTACAGGCCGCGACGCAGATCAACGAACAAACGCTGTCGTTCATTCCAAAAATTCTCGCCGTGGTTGCCACCATTGTTATCGCCGGACCCTGGATGTTAAACCTGCTGCTGGACTACATGCGTACCCTGTTTACCAGCCTGCCCTATATTATCGGCTAACCGATGATCTCCTTTGACAGCACACAGTTGGCTGGCTGGCTGAGCATGTATTTCTGGCCGCTGCTGCGCATTCTGGCGCTGATCAGCACGGCACCCATTACCAGCGAAAAGCAGGTGCCGAAGAAAGTGAAACTTGGCCTTGGCCTGATGATCACCTTTCTGATAGCCCCCGGATTACCGCCCATAGACGTACCGATGTTCTCCAGCGGTGCTCTGTGGCTGGCGGCCCAGCAGATTATTATCGGTACCGCGCTCGGGCTGACCATGCAGCTGGCCTTTGCCGCTGTACGTATGGCGGGCGAAATCATTGGCCTGCAGATGGGGATCTCCTTTGCCACCTTCTTCGACCCCAGCAACCGTCTCAATACGCCGATTCTGGCACAGATCCTCAACCTGCTGGCTGTTCTGCTTTTTCTCAGTTTCAACGGCCATCTGTGGCTGATATCGCTACTGTCTGACAGTTTCCATACCCTGCCCATTCGTTCGCATCCGCTCAATGGCAATGGCTTTATGGCGCTGGCAAAAGGCGGGAGCATTATTTTCAGCGGCGGCCTGATGTTGGCCCTGCCGATCGTAACCCTGCTGCTGACCCTTAATATGGCACTCGGCCTGCTTAACCGCGTCACGCCGCAGCTTTCCGTGTTTGTCATCGGCTTTCCGCTGACCCTGAGTATCGGTATTTTGTCGATTGGTCTGATGATGCCGATGGTCGCCCCTTTCTGCGAACACCTCTTCAGTGAAGTATTCGACAAATTGATTCTGGTATTGAATCAGCTGGCGACGAGAGATTAATTAACACCTCTAACCGCAGAAATAAAACGATATATATCGCTTATTCCTATTTTAAATCCCCTATAAATAATTACACCTGTATTTACTATGGATTTTCTTTCCTTATTACGTTTCGGATCTATACAATTCGGCCCCGCACTACTTTGCTAATATTTTAAATAGTCAATTAGACAGGGGATTCCAATGACAAAAACTCAACATTTCGCGTGCGCTGGTGTTTTGCTAATCGGCGGTGTAATGCTTTCAGGGTGCCAGAGCCATTCACAGCGGGATACCCAACCGCACTCACTGGTCACTCCGGTGGAACTGCCACCTGCGCCTCCCGTAAAGACCGAGGCGCCGAAGGTTGTAACAGTAACTGATTATAAGAGTGGAGCCAATTTGTGCCAAAAAGAGTTGGCTTCGCTTAAATTAATCAGCCCTAAAAATTATACGGTGAAAAAAGCGGCTTACGACCGACTGATATTTAATTCATCACAATATAATGGCCTTCGCGGGGATATTAATCTAACGACACAAGATACGATGGATGCCTTATATAAATATAAAATGAACATTCTCTGTTCAACGATTGAAAACGATGTAATGCAGGCTTTAGTTCGTAAAGGCGAAAATACAAAATAGAATAAATGCGCCTGATTTAATGCTAAACCCTCATTTTTTGAGGGTTTAGTCACCGCCTTTTAACGACGAACCAATAACGCCATCACTTCATAATGTGCGGTATGGGGGAACATATCGAACAGCTGAACCCGCTCAATAAGGTAATCGGGCAACCGGGTGAGGTCTTTCGCCAGGGTTTGTGCGTTGCAGCTGGAATAAAGAATCGTCTGCGGTGCCATGCGGCTGAGGTAATCACAGAGTTCTGCGCCGATACCACGCCGTGGGGGGTTAACCAGCACCAGGTCAGGCACTTCCCCCTTACCGGTGGCAAAACCGGTCGAATCCAGCGCCTGAAATTCTACGTTTTTCAATCCCAGCCTTGATGCCGATTCCTTCGCACAGGCGATCGCTTCAGCGCTGATTTCAATCCCGGTCAGTTTCATCTCAGGCGTGGCGCAGTGCAGGCCAAAACCGCCCACGCCGCAGAATAAGTCCCACATGCTGGCGATGTTAAGATCGGTCACCCAATCCCGCGCCGTGGCGTACAGCGCCGCGGCGACCTGCGGGTTGGTCTGGAAGAAACTCTGCGGGCGGATAAACAGCGGTACCCGGTTGAACTCCTCTTCCAGCGCCTGCTGCGCCGTCAGTGGGATCTCCACGTCACCTTCCAGAATGGCCATATGCACCGGCTGAATATTGGCGGAGATCACTTTTAGCTGCGGCAACTGCTGCTGTAACCAAGGCAGCGCTGCCCGCAGTTGTGCCAGTTTACTCTCTGAACGCAGTACGAAGCGCAGCATCATGCCGCCCTGTTTCTGGCTTTCGGTCAGCAACAGAAATTTCAGCTCACCGCGTTTGCGTGCGACGTTATAGGGCGTCAGCCCTGCACGGGCGATAAAGCTTTTCAGGACAGAAAAAACGGCAGGAAAACTGGCGGGATAGAGCGGGCAATCGCACAAATCTACTGGCGTGCCGTCACGGTGCAACATGCCTAAGAGTGGACGCTCTACGCTGCCGCTGACCACCATTTTGGCTTTATTGCGAAACGCACTTTCTGCCCCGATGACCGGTTCGCACCATTCACCGACCGGCAAGCCCTCAAGCAGCTGGATCAAATCCTGCTGCTTATCGGCCAACTGCTGTGAATAGGTTTTGTCGAGCCACTGACAGGAGCGGCAGGTCCCAGCGGTATAGAGTGCGCAATGCATGAAAGATGACCGTTATCTGTAAAGCAGAAGAAAAGTTGGCGCGCAGTGTACCATTGGCTCAGCGGCGGCGCAGGAAAAACCGGCGGCTAACCGATGGAATGAACAGCAGCAGAATCACCGTGATATCAGGGATTTTCTGCATAAGCAGCGCAAAGAGAAACTGCCCCTGCGTGTCGGTTTCAAAGCGAAATATTTTCGGCCCGAACCAGTCAAATGACGCCAGCAGCATGTAACTCACCACCACGACCTGACAGCCGATATACACCCAGCGGCCCCAGTTGCGCCCGCGCATCATGGCATAGGCCGCATGGCACTCTGCCAGCACGATGATCAGACTGGCGAGCAGAATAATACAGTTCCACCAACTTTCAGCACTGGCGCGCACAAAATCCGTTATGCCCGCTACGCCCATGGCATCGAACAACAAAATGAATTCCAGACAGCGCGTCGCCACTATGGCTGACGCGCCGATCATTACAGGAACGGGCACAAATTGAAATCTCATCCCCTTCGTCCTTGAAGCAGCCGCTGCCGCTGCGTTGGCGGCTCTCGTTCATCCGAATCACTGACCCCTGTTAGCTCATCGGGATTATGCACCTCGTCCTGAGGCTCCCCCTGCGGGCCAGCGCAAGCGCTGTTCAAATCGATTCCTAACCGATCTGTCTCTCCCTTACCGCCTTGCTGCAACGCCAATGCCTTTGGGGATGTCTCAATGTCAATAACGTCGATATGCACGTTGTATCTCTTTCACTCTCTTTTTCTCTGCCCGCGACATAAACCACCAGGCAATCATTCCGATGATGCCGACCACCAGCAGGATCAGCGTCGCCAATGCGTTGATCTCCGGGTTAACCCCCATGCGCACGCTGGCAAACACCAGCATGGGTAAGGTCGTGGAACCCGGCCCGGCGACAAAACTCGCGATCACCAAATCATCGAGCGACAGCGTAAAGGCCAGCAGCCAGCCGGAGACCAGCGCCGGAGCAATCATCGGTACAGTTATGATGAAAAATACCTTGAGCGGCGTGGCACCGAGATCCATCGCCGCTTCTTCTATCGAGCGGTCCAGTTCACGCAACCGCGCCGCCACCACTACCGCGACATAGGCGCTACAGAAGGTCACGTGCGCTAACCAGATGGTGAACATGCCGCGCTCGGCGGGCCAGCCAAAAGCATGGCCCATCGCAACAAACAGCAGCAGCAGCGCCAGCCCGGTTATCACATCCGGCATAACCAGCGGCGCCGTCAGCATAAAGGCGAAACCGGTAGACCCCTTAAAGCGCCCAAAGCGCACAATCACCACCGCGGCCAGCGTGCCGATAATCACTGCCATGCTTGCAGCAGCAGTGGCGATAGTCAGGCTCATGCCGACGGCGTTGATCATCGCGGTATCGTGGAACAACTGAGTATACCAGCGAGTAGACCACCCGGCCCAGACCGTTACCAGCTTGGAGCTGTTGAATGAGTAAATAACCAGCATCAACATGGGCGCATAGAGAAACGTAAAACCGAGCACCAGAATAAGAATTCGCCACGGCGAACGAACAACCGGCAGTTTGTTCATTCTTTATCCCCCAGCTCTTTGTTTTGATATTTATGGAACCACAGAATTGGCATGATCAGCAGTAACAGCATGACCACCGCCACCGCGGAGGCCACCGGCCAGTCACGGTTATTGAAGAACTCTTCCCACAAAATTCGCCCGATCATAATGCTGTCTGGCCCGCCGAGCAGTGCCGGAATGACGTACTCGCCGACCGCCGGAATAAATACCAGCATCGATCCGGCGATAATGCCGCCTTTCGTCAATGGCACAATCACGCGGAAGAAGGTCTTCAGCGGACGCGCACCTAAGTCCAGCGAGGCTTCCACCAGCGAGTAATCCAGACGGGTCAGCGCCGTGTAAATCGGCAGGACCATAAACGGCAGATAGGAATAAACGATGCCGATGTAGACCGCCAGATTGGTATGCAGGATCACCAGCGGCTGGTCAATTACATGCAACCAGAGCAGGAAATTATTCAGCACGCCGTTATCTTTGAGTATCCCCATCCAGGCGTAGACGCGGATCAGGAAAGAGGTCCATGAAGGCAGGATCACCAACAGCAGCAAAATATTACGCGTTGAGGCGCTGCTGTGCGCCACCGCCCATGCCAGCGGATAACCAATCACCAGACAGCAGAGCGTGGAAATCGCTGCCACTTCCAATGATTGGAGGTAAGCCTCAATGTAGAGCGGGTCATCCGTCAGGGAGATGTAGTTACCCAGATTCAGGGCAATATTCAGCATGCCGTCTGACCAGCTGATCAGGTCGGTATAAGGAGGGATGGCACGGGCCATATCAGCCAGGCTGATTTTAAAGACGATCAGAAAAGGTAGTAAGAACAGCAGCAGGAACCACACCAGCGGCAGCAAAATGACCAGCTTACGGCCATGTTTTTGCTGCATCCGGCCGAAGAAGACTTTTATACCCCCCGGTGGTTTGGCAGGCTCGGGGACATCAGGTTGTGCAGAGATAAAAGACATGGTTGAACTCCCCTTAAACGGTCAGCACGACGCAGCTGTCGGCTTCCCAACACAAGCGCACTTCATCGCCCCAGGTTGGCATGCCTTTACGAAAACGGTGGCCGTTCTGTAACTGCGCAGTGATCATCTGCCCGCTGTGCAGTTTGACGTGGTAAATCGACAGATCACCGAGATAGGCAATGTTCACCACTTCACCGACTGCAAAGTTGCAGCCATCTTCCGGCACGTCTTCGCACAGCATGATTTTCTCAGGCCGCAGCGCCACAAACACCGGCACGCCATCAACCACCGAGGCATCGGCATCCACTTTTAGCGGATGCATCAGACCGGGACTGCTGATGATCAGCGCCTCGTCCTGACGCTCCTGCAACACGCCCTCGAAGACATTCACAGAACCGATAAATTCAGCACTGAAGCGGCTGGTCGGGTGCTCATAAATCTCTTCCGGCTCGCCAATCTGCACAAATTTGCCACGGTTCATAATGGCAATGCGCCCTGCCATGGTCATGGCCTCTTCCTGATCGTGGGTGACCATAACGCAGGTCGCTCCAACGCGTTCGAGGATATCCACCACTTCGAGCTGCATACGGTCACGCAGTTTTTTGTCGAGCGCGCCCATAGGTTCGTCGAGCAGCAGCAGTTTGGGGCGCTTCGCCAGGCTGCGGGCCAATGCCACACGCTGGCGCTGCCCGCCGGAAAGCTGATGCGGTTTGCGCCTGGCAAACTCTTCCATATGCACCAGCATCAACATTTCAGCCACGCGACTTTTGATCTCTGCCGACGGCAATTTGTCCTGCTTCAACCCGAAGGCGATGTTCTGCTCCACCGTCATATGGGGGAACAGCGCGTAGGACTGAAACATCATATTAATTGGGCGCTGATAAGGGGGAACCTGCGAGAGATCCACCCCATCGAGCACAATCTGGCCCTGTGTGGGGGTTTCAAAACCGGCCAACATGCGCAGTAGGGTCGATTTACCGCAGCCGGAGGCCCCGAGCAGCGCGAAAATCTCGCCTTTGTAGATGGTCAGACTGACGTCATCAACGGCGGCCTGACCGTCAAAGGATTTGGTCAAATTGCGAATTTCTAACAAAGGGGTAAACCCTTTGTGCGTTTTAGGCTGAGGACGGGGGATCACATCATTCACTCAGGGACATCTCCGGCAGAGGCGGCTTGACACCGCGCAAATTGACGAACCATAACAATGCCAACGGCCCCGCCAGAAAGCTGCGGAGCCGTCACCAAAGCGTTATTCAACCAGGCGTAAATTATTTACCCGTTTTCACCTTGGTCCACGAGCGGGTAATGATGCGGTCAATCTTCGGATCCTGAACTTTCAGGGTGAAGAGTTTGGCGCGAACATCGGCTGGTGGGTAAATGCCTGGGTTGTTACGTACGTCAGCATTCACCAGCGGTGTCGCCGCCAAATTACCGCTGGCGTAGTAAACGGTGTTACTGACCTGGGCGATCACCTTCGGCTCCATCAGGTAGTTGAGGAATTGGTAAGCTTCATCGAGGTTTTTGGCGTCAGCCGGAATCGCGAAGACGTCAAAGAAAGCCAGCGCCCCCTCTTTCGGGATACTGTAGGCCACGTCAACGCCATTCTTCGCTTCTTTTGCCCGGTTCGAAGCCTGCATCACATCACCTGCCCAGCCAATCGCCACGCAGATATCCCCGTTCGCCAGGTCGTTAATGTACTGAGAGGAGTGGAAATAACGGATATTGGGGCGCAGTTTCAGCAACAGATCGTTTGCTGCGCCAGTGTAATCGCTGGCCTTGGCGCTGTTAGGGTCGAGATGCAGGTAGTTGAGCACGGTCGCATAAATCTCTGCCGGTGCATCGAGGAAAGAGACGCCGCAACTTTTCAGTTTTTCGAGGTTTTCCGGCTTGAGCACCAAGTCCCAGCTATCCACCGGGGCATCTTTACCCAACGCGGCTTTGACCTTATCCACGTTATAACCAATACCGGTGGTGGCCCACAGGTACGGAATAGCGTATTTGTTACCCGGATCGTGCTGGGCAACCATTTTCAACAAGTCGGGATCGAGGTTTTTATAGTTAGGCAGTTTGCTCTTGTCGAGCGGCTGAAATACGCCTGCGGCCAGCTGACGCTCAAGGAAACTGGCTGACGGTACGACCAGATCAAAACCGGTACTGCCCGCCATAAGCTTGCCTTCCAACACTTCGTTGGAGTCAAATACGTCGTACACCACTTTAATGCCCGTTTCCTTCTGGAAATCCGGCACGGTATTTGGGGCAATGTAATCAGACCAGTTGTAGATATGCAGCGTTTTTTCTTCCGCAGACGCTGTGACGGACGCGGCCATAACCAAGCCGGCGACAACACCCGATAACCATTTTTTGCGCAGGGTGAACATCCGTGACTACCTCCATACAAGGGGGAAAAGAAAAAATGAATTTGTATCTTATACAGATACAAGACTTACCATTCACAAGCCAATTGCCAGCATCATCATTGCATAGGCATTCAGTATTGACCCGTTCGCTGCTGGCGAAATAAACCTTATGATTTACGGTGTTAACAACGCGTCACGCAGAAACAGCAGCATAGCCGCTGGATCCTCAGCGCGCCAGCCCGCAGGGTTAAAAACGCGGTTTATCGATTATTTATGCATTTTTGCTTTATGCCCTGTGGCATTTGGGTCATTAACAAAGTGAAATATCTGGCAACAGTGGGTAAACAGCAGCATAACCAAAGGTCAAAACGGAGGGTCAAAGAGATAAAAACAGCAGAGCCGCTGATGTCAGCGGCTCACAGAGGAAATAGGGAGAGGAACAGCAGCGAGATCAGTGCAGAAGGGGCACGTTCAAACCGACGGGCGGCTCGCCCTCCTCTTCATCACCCATGAACAGCATGTCATTGGCATGAGCTTCAAGGATGATCATCGACATTTGCTCTTCTGCCTGTTGCAGGAAGTGAGCGAACTGAGACTGGGTAACGCCAACGGCAATAGACAAGGCCTGGCAGACAATCAGCTTCGGTAAGTTATCATCCTGAATATCAACAAAAGCCTTCACCGTTAGTGAACTGGCGTTGATTTGGCTCAGATCAGCCACTATGGGAATCAGCGCGGTTGGCTTCACTTCCGCCAGTGACGAAAACAGGATCACGTTATCAACAATGTCGAGTTTGGCATCAAACACGCCATCGAAATTTTGCATATGTGGCAAATGGAGAGCCTGACAGGAATCACACTCGAAAAATGAGATGCCCAACTGATCCAGCCAGCGCCGAAGCAACGCTAAATCAGGGACGATGAGCGAATCCATAAAATGCCTCATAAGTTCAAAACAGTGAAATCAAATTGCAGAAAAGCGCGCCGGGATGCGGCGCGAAGGGGACATAGCTTACGGAATATTGCCAGTGAGCGCTATGATCAATCCCACCTTGATGAATATTTTACTCCGCATAACGCATAATACGGCAACGTAAGCGTGACTCATCCTCCAGATTTCAACCTGAATCCCGGCCTGGCGCGGTGTTCGATGTAATCGATCATCATACCGGCAATATCCAGTCCGGTGGTGCTTTCAATACCCTCCAGGCCCGGCGAGGCATTCACTTCCATGACCAACGGCCCGCGGTTGGAGCGCAAAATATCGACCCCTGCAACGTGCAGGCCCAGAGTGCATGCTGCTTTAATGGCTATCGCCTTCTCTTCCACGGTGATCTCAACCTTGTTAGCCGTCCCACCACGATGCAGATTTGAGCGGAAATCACCGGGCTTCGCCTGACGCTCGATGGCGCCTACTACCCGCTTGCCGACGACCAGACAGCGGATATCACGTCCTTCTGCTTCGCGGATATACTCCTGCACCAAAATATGCGCATTCAGACCCCGGAAGGCGTCAATCACGCTCTCCGCCGCCTGGCGTGTTTCGGCGAGCACCACACCAATACCCTGCGTCCCTTCCACCAGTTTCACCACCAGCGGCGCTCCCCCGACCAGCGCTATCAGGTCTGAGGTATCGTCAGGCGCATTGGCGAAACCGGTAATGGGCAGATCAATCCCTTCGCGAGCAAGGATTTGCATTGATCGCAGCTTGTCACGCGCCCGGGTGATAGCCAGTGATTCATTCAGTGGAAAGCTGCCCAGCATTTCAAACTGGCGCAGTACGGCGGTGCCATAAAAGGTGATCGCGGAGCCAATACGCGGGATCACAGCGTGATATTTATCCAGCTGGCGCCCCTGATAATGCACACTTGGCGCGGCCGGATTGATATTCATATAACAGGACAACGGATCGATAATATCGATTTCATGACCACGGCTTTCAGCCGCTTCCCGCAGACGTTTACACGAATACAAATTTCCATCGCGGGAAAGAATAGCTATTTTCATCCGACACTCCGTCGCCGTTAACGCGTGATCCAGCCCTGTTTATGCAACGCTTCCAGCATATGGGGGCGCTGTTCTTTTTTCAGCGTACGCACGATGAGATCACTCCAGGTGTCGCGGCGTGCATTGCTGTCTCGTTGTTGATAATAGCTGTTGAGCTGGTCGTCATATTCAGCCAAAACCTGGCTGTCGACAGGCTGGTAACTGTTTTCATGTACCAGCATTGACTGTGGCATACGCGGCTTAACCTGATGGTCCTGCGCCGGGTAACCGATACAAAAGCCAAATAACGGCATCACAAATTTTGGTAATTTAAGCAAAGCGATGACGTCATCTACCTGATTACGGATCCCGCCGATAAATACGCCACCCAGCCCCATAGATTCCGCAGCAATCATGGCATTTTGTGCCATCAAAGCGGTGTCCACGCAGCCCAGCAGTAACTGTTCGGCCAGGCCGAGTTCTGCTTCGGGATTGATCTGTTGGTTACGGTTGAAATCGGCACAAAACACCCAAAATTCAGCTGCGCTGGCAACATATTTTTGACCACCGGTGTATTCGACCAGTTTTTCGCGCAGGGCGGGATCGGTGATACGAATAATTGAGGAGCACTGTAAAAAACTGGACGTTGATGCGCCCTGGGCTGCACCAACAATGGCCTCACGCTGCTCGTCAGACAAGGGCTGGTCGGTAAATGAGCGAATAGAGCGATGGGAGCGCAGTAGTTTGATCGTGGGCGTCATTGAAAATCCTTGAACTGAACATAAATTATTAGGTGAATTGCTCATTATCATTGGTGCTGTCCACTCGCATTGCAATAGCGTGACCGCCGAATGCTGTAACAAATACTGCATCCCGCGGGTTTATCCCTCACTGATAAAAACTGTTTGTCAGCAAAGTGATAGGTTCTATGGATTAGACCGAAAGGCATTTCCTGCTTTTTTTTAGTGTTTGTAACAGGCATAGTAAGCGCAACAAAAAAGGTGATGCACTTAACAGAATTGGTGTCACACACCCTTAAATTCTTTCAATTTACTGGCATTAAAAAATCAAGGAGTCTTCCATGTTTGCAGTAATTTTCGGGCGTCCTGGCTGTCCTTATTGTGTACGAGCAAAAGAATTGGCTGAAAAACTGACTGAAGAACGTGATGATTTCAATTTCCGTTATGTTGATATCCACGCTGAAGGCATCACTAAAGCCGATCTGGAAAAGACTGTCGGTAAGCCGGTAGAAACTGTTCCACAGATTTTTATCGACTCCACCCATATCGGTGGTTGCACAGATTTCGAAGCTTATGCAAAAGAAAATCTGGCACTGTTCCAATCTTAATATAGACAAAGACCACACAGCATAAAGGCGCTCATTGAGCGCCTTTTTTTATAGTGCAAACCCCGTCCCCACCCGCAGCGTAAACTAGCGGTTAATTTGCTGCACCATGGCGCGGATCAGCAGATAAAGCATGGCTCCCATCACACACCAGAACACGGCACTGCCAACGTAGGCCATCTCCTGTAACAGCGTCCGGACGCGAACAAAATAGAGTATCCGCAACGTATAGCAGACCGGGATAGCCAGAATTGCGCCGAAGAAGACGTAGAAGAGTTGTGAGTGACGAATAACATGTGCCGTGATAATACCCGGGAAAATAAACAGCAGCAGGCCATACTCGGGGCCATGTGAACCGGGGCTAACGACGATCAGTCCGGTCTTGAGAAAAACGAAAATCACCACAAACAGCACACAGCAAATAACCGGACCGTAGCGATCGCGAAAGTGCATCAGGCCTTCCTCCTTAAAGTATCGTTCATTCACTGCCAGCGCTCATCGTCTGCACTGGCAATCATTGCCCTGTTCTTTCCCTAAGGCGCTACACGATCCTGTGCAACACAAAACATGCTATCAAGATGTTTCTACCGGCTTTTATCTGGCTGAATGAACGATCAACGACTAAAATGACGCGTAAAATGGCGTTGTTATAGTCAATGACTATTTCATTGGCCTTTGAGTTAGCGGTTAAAATATAATGCAGTCGAATTTATCCCTTACACTCTCTCATATCAAGAATTTGTTGGTAAACAATAAGTTATCCTTGTGAATATAAACGTCGCCAGTTTGTTAAACGGGAATTACATCCTGTTATTATTTGTAGTATTAGCCCTCGGCCTATGCCTTGGAAAAGTCCGACTGGGATCCGTCCAGTTAGGAAATTCTATAGGCGTATTAGTCGTTTCCCTGCTGCTTGGCCAACAACACTTCAGTATTAACACTGAAGCGCTGAACCTTGGCTTTATGCTGTTTATTTTTTGTGTCGGTGTCGAAGCCGGACCCAACTTTTTCTCAATTTTCTTCCGCGATGGTAAAAACTACCTGATGCTGGCGCTGGTGATGGTTGGCAGCGCCATGCTTTTGGCACTTGGGCTGGGACGGCTGTTCGGTTGGGATATCGGTCTTACGGCCGGTATGCTGGCCGGGTCAATGACCTCCACACCGGTACTGGTGGGCGCGGGGGATACGCTACGAAATACGCTCGGCGGCAATAAATTACTCGGGCCTGAACTGGATAACTTAAGCCTTGGCTATGCCCTGACCTACCTGATTGGTTTGGTCAGCCTGATTTTTGGGGCCCGTTATCTGCCCAAATTGCAGCATCAGGATTTACCGACCAGTGCCCAGCAGATTGCCCGCGAACGCGGCCTTGATACCGACAGCCAGCGTAAAGTCTATCTGCCGGTTATCCGCGCGTACCGCGTGGGTCAGGAACTGGTGGCCTGGGCGGACGGTAAGAACCTGCGTGAACTGGGTATTTACCGTCAGACGGGCTGTTATATTGAGCGCATCCGCCGCAACGGTATTCTGGCTACACCGGACGGAGATGCGGTGTTGCAGGTCGGTGATGAGATCTCACTGGTCGGCTATCCTGATGCCCATTCACGTTTGGACCCCAGTTTCCGTAACGGCAAAGAGGTGTTTGACCGTGACCTGCTCGATATGCGCATCGTCACCGAAGAAGTGGTCGTCAAAAACAACAGCGCCGTCGGCAAACGCCTCAGCCAGCTGAACCTGACCGACCACGGCTGTTTCCTTAATCGGGTTATCCGCAGCCAGATTGAAATGCCAATTGATGACAGTATCGTACTTAATAAAGGGGATGTGTTACAGGTCAGCGGCGACGCCCGCCGGGTTAAAGCGGTGGCTGAGCGCATCGGCTTTATTTCGATTCACAGCCAGGTTACCGACTTACTGGCCTTCTGCGCCTTCTTTATTGTCGGCCTGATGATTGGTCTCATCACCTTCCAATTTAAGAACTTCAGTTTCGGCATCGGTAACGCCGCCGGGCTGCTGTTTGCCGGGATCATGCTGGGCTTCCTGCGCGCCAACCATCCAACCTTTGGCTACATCCCGCAGGGGGCGCTGAATATGGTCAAAGAGTTTGGGTTGATGGTCTTTATGGCAGGTGTAGGGCTCAGCGCTGGTGCGGGAATTAATCAGGGACTGGGCGCGATTGGTGGTCAAATGCTGATTTCCGGGCTGATTGTCAGCCTGGTACCGGTGGTGATCTGCTTTATCTTCGGGGCCTATGTATTGCGCATGAACCGCGCGCTGCTGTTCGGAGCCATCATGGGCGCACGAACTTGCGCACCGGCCATGGAGATCATCAGCGATACCGCACGCAGTAACATCCCTGCCCTCGGTTATGCCGGTACCTACGCTATCGCTAACGTATTGCTGACACTCGCCGGGACGCTTATCGTGGTCATCTGGCCAGGGGCATAATGCAACACACTGATTCGTAATGGCGCAGTAAAAAATCAATAATATTTTTGAATTTATGTCGCATTGAACGAACTTTGTTTAGGAAAGGCAGTCTTAATTAATGCCACTGCTTTTCTTTGAAGTCCCCACTTTGGAGAGCCCGCTAATCCCGCCTGTTTAGGTTCAAGATTAGTGGGTTTTTTCTTTTCTGACGTTAAAAATCCCTTATAACAAGCTATTGCCTCTCTCCCGGTCGGCGATAATATGGCGATATTTATCATGCCAGTATAATCACGCGTCAGAGTTTACCTATGTTTGAGATCAGAAGAACCCGCATCAGCGATGCTGCAACCCTCTCTGTAATTGAAAGTTCCGCTGGGCAAGCCTTTCTAAACCTGCCTGATCTGGCGTGGATTGCAGGCAGCGAACCGAATCCGCCGCAGTTGTATGATTTCTCTATACGTGAAGGTTATTCCATCGTGGCTACAGGTTCGGATGATGTGCCGGTGGGGTTCCTGAATGCTAACCAGTATACCGACGAACTCTACATCGGTGAGCTTTCCGTCAGGTATGACTATCAGGGGAAGGGGGTTGGCAAAAGGCTTTTAACCCATGCGATTCAGTACGCAACGTCAGCAAGGTTCGGGGCGGTGACGCTGACCACATTCAGTCACGTGAGCTGGAATCGACCTTTTTATGAAAGGGCCGGATTTCAGATCATCGCTGAGTCTGAAATGCCCGGTTATTTAAAACAAAAACGTCGCGAAGAGCAGCAAAATGGTCTGTGCAGCGAAAAACGCTGCGCGATGAAGTTGTTGATTAACCGGTAGTGTGCACTCAGGAAATCAGATACTTTTCTGCGCCAGCCATACTGTGTGACCGGTGCATTCCGGGTCTTCAGCTATCATGTTAACAACCCTAAAACCGTTATCCGCCAGCAACGCGCGATACTCATCCGCCGCCAAGCTTGCGTGATAAAGTGGCTCCCCCTGAAACTCCCCTATTGCCTCGCCGTTATCCGGCCCACTGGTGAACATCAGTGCTGCGTTGTCACTCGCGTGGGCGCCAAAGACAGGAAACATTTTACGCTGATCGTCGCGGGTAAGATGGAAAAAGCTGTCCCAGGCGATCAGTCCCTCAAATTGTTGCTGCAGAGAAAGTCGGCGCATATCCGCTACGTGCCAATGTTGCTCAGGAAAACGTTGTTGGCACAGGGCAATCATGGCTGCCGATGAATCAACACCGGTCACGTTGTATTCCTGCTTTAGCAAGTAATTCGCAATGGGTTTCCCCGATCCGCAACCGACATCCAGAATATTCGCGCCATCAGGCACGAGCGCGAGAAAGCGTTCCAGCCATGATGCTTCGTGGAATCGGTCGCTGCGTATCGAGTCCCAGTGAGCACTGTGCTGCTGGTATAAGGCAATGATATTTTTAGCGCTAAAGTGGTCCATCAAATACCTTTAAAAGGGGAAGTCGGGAATATTCCTGCGAGTCAGAGGATGCGCTGCACTTTCTGCGCCGCCCCCCCTAAGCGCCCATCGACCTGATTCCACTCATGAATATAGGACTCATAGGCAAACACGAATGCATTGTGACCGGTAGAGAACCAACGGTCAGGCTTTCGTTTCCAGCCTGCGTAGGGGTCATAGCGCAGAATCTCAAAACCGCGCGGCTGCGAGCGGATGATATAGGTGTAATGCTCATAAAGATCTTCATCAGCAGGGATCTCTTCTTCAGGTGCCAGCGTAATAAACAGCCCGCCGAGTTTTACTTTTATCATCCCGATCCCTTCATCATAAAATGTTCTTCTTCATCACCCAAAGTTCGGTAGTTTGTGTTTCCGTGATATAGGCACTTGCGCAGTGAATTGACATGCCCTGCCGCTCATAGAAACCGATGGCTGACGTATTGCTCTTCAGTACCGTCAACCACAAACAAGATTGTTGCTGTACGCGTGCATCGCGCTCAGCAAGGGAAAACAGCGCAGCACCTACTCCCCGGGATTTCGCATCAGGCCGCAGATAGAGCTTGCACAGCATTGCGCCCTGCTCCTCGCTCTCCGGCAGCGGCTGCTGGTAGTGGACTTTAGCAAATCCTGTGGCTTGCCCCGCTTCTGTCGCCAACAACCAGTTCTGCTGCGGATCAGTCAGCCCTTGTTGCAAGGCGGTGATGGAGAAATCGTTATCCAAAAACTGTTCGAGTTCCAGCGCACTTTCCCACAGGGCTCCAAAATAGTGCTGATACGTTTCTCTGCCCACTTTTTGTAGCACGTCAATATCTGCGATGCCTGCCTGTCGAATATCCAACTTTTTCTCCATGACGTTATTTACTACACTATGTCCGCCGATACCGGCACAGGATAACTTTTTAAAGGAGTCATGAACATGACGCAAAACATTTATGACGATCAGGCATTTTTTGAGGGTTATGCGCAACTTAACCGCTCAGTGAACGGTCTGGATGGCGCACCAGAATGGCCTGCGCTTAACGCCATGCTGCCCGATGTTCAGGGCGCAAATGTGGTCGATCTCGGTTGTGGTTACGGCTGGTTCTGCCGCAATGTGCGTGAACAGGGTGCCGCGAAGGTGCTGGGACTGGATGTTTCGGAAAAAATGCTGAGCAAAGCCCGCAGTATGACCTCAGACCCCGCCATCGAGTACCGTCGCGAAGATCTGGAACAGCTGCGACTGCCCGCCGGTGCCTACTCACTGGCCTACAGCTCACTGACGCTGCACTACATCCAGGCCCTGCCTGAACTGTTTGCTACGGTGTTTCAGTCACTGCTTCCCGGTGGACATTTTGTCTTTTCTGCAGAACATCCGATTTTTACCACGCCGTCTAATCCGGGTTGGATAATCGATAAAGAGGGGAACAAAACCTGGCCTGTCAATGGTTACCAACAGGAAGGCAAGCGTATCACCCACTGGTTTGCCGAAGGTGTTATCAAGCAACATCGTAAGCTGGCAACGTACATCAACCTGTTGATCGCGGCCGGATTTGTTATCAATCACCTTGATGAGTGGGGTCCGTCGGCTGAACAACTCGCCGCCATGCCAGCGCTCAGTGAAGAGACTGAACGCCCGATGATGTTCCTGCTATCGGCGCAAAAACCTCTCTGATCCCCGTTCTCTCTGTTTTTTAGCTATTCTCTGGTTCCATCCACTTTCTTATCTCATTGCGCATAATAGACTTTTCAAGTCGGGAGGCTGGTCCTCCCCGCGCGCTTAAGGCTTTCTTAATTTCTATTGCGTAGAGTGAATCTCGCTACTTTCATCCTGAAACTATACCGCGCTTAAATGGAGCGGAATATTCAGATGATCTCCGTTTACCCGCTCGGCTGCACACACTAAAGTTGAACCCGCTTGCAGAGTGGTAGTCAGTAAATTACTGGAATATTTTGCGGCCTTGCTTTGGCCGATATTGATGATGAGGGTATAGATGTTGAGGAAAGATATTTTAAAGGAGTGGGCATGGAACAGTTAAATCACCTGCTTTTTACCTGGATTAATGCGACTCCTGCGTCACCGCCGGCTTTGATTAAATTTGCCACCTTTACGGCCAATGACATGATTATGATCGTGCCATTGCTGATCATCGGGCTGTGGTTATGGGGCCACCATGAACATATCGCCTCACAGCGTACTCTGGTCACTAAAACGGTGATTGCCCTTTGCTTTGCCATGGCGACTGCAAAAACGCTGTCGATCCTCTTCCCCCACGCGCGCCCTTTCGTTGAAGGTTTTGGCTATAATTTCCTACACCATGCTCCGGATGACTCGTTCCCAAGCGATCACGGCACCGCCATTTTCACTTTCGCTATCGCTTTCCTGTGCTGGCATCGCCTGTGGTCCGGTGCTCTGCTGAGTGTCACGGCAATCGGCATCGCCTGGTCGAGGGTTTACCTCGGCGTTCACTGGCCGATGGACATGCTGGGTGGATTGCTGGTGGGTATGCTGGGTTGCCTGTTTGCACAACTGGTGTGGAATTTGTTTGGAGAGCAGATCTCCGGCGGGCTGGATAAGCTCTATCGTTTTAGTTTTGCCATTCTTATCCGCAAAGGTTGGGTACGCGGCTAACTGTCAGATAGCGTTAAATAGAAAAGGCTTTGCATCGCGCAAAGCCTTTTTATTGATGTAAAGCTGGCGCGTCAGCCTATTATTTACCGAAAATCGAACCCAATAATCCGGTAATTTTCATCATCACAAAATCCCAGATACGGGTGAAGAATCCCCCCTCTTTGACCTCTTTAAGTGCCACCAACGGGCGCTGATCGACCACTTTACCATCGAGACTGAAATCGACCGTGCCAACCACCTGATTTTTGGCCAGCGGCGCTTCCAGCTGTTTGTTGGTCAACGTAAAGCTGGCTTTCAGGTTTTTAAGCTGGCCTTTCGGCGTCGTCAGTGAGGCATTTTCAGCCACGCCGAGCGGCACCATTTTGTCCTCACCGAACCAGACTCGCTGACTGGTGAAAGCATCTCCGGCTTTAATCGGCGTCAGGGTTTCGAAGAAACGGAAACCCCAGGTCAGCAGGCTTTCACTTTCATTGAACCGGATACGGTCACTTGGGGCCCCCATGACCACTGCAATTAACCGCATGCCGCTTGGGTCACTGGCAGAGGAAACCAGATTGTAGCCCGCGCCTGAGGTGTAGCCGGTTTTTATCCCATCTACGTTTAGGTTGGTACTCCATAACAGCCGGTTACGGTTAATCTGCCGGATATGGTTGAAGGTGAACTCTTTCTCTTTATGCAGTGCATACTCTTCTGGCGTATCGCGAATCAATGCCTGAGACAACAGCGCCATATCCCGCGCCGAACTGTATTGCCCGTCCGCATCCAGGCCGTGAACCGTTTTGAAATGAGTATTTTCCAATTTCAGCTGTTGACCGTAACGGTTCATCAGACTGACGAAGGCGTCCTGACTGCCAGCGACATAATCGGCCAGCGCGATGCTGGCGTCGTTACCAGACTGAATCACGACTCCCTTGTTCAGCTCAGAAACCGGCACTTTGTCGCCGGGTTTAAGGAACATAAGCGATGAACCGCGAAGTACCGGATTACCGGTGGCCCAGGCATCCTGCCCAACGGTGACCATATCATCCGGCGTGACTTTACCGGACTTGATGGCCTGACCGACGACATAGCTGACCATAATCTTAGTCAGGCTTGCCGGGTCCAGGCGGGTATCAGAATTTGACTCAGCGAGCACTTTGCCGCTGTTGTAATCCATCAGCACCCAGGATTTAGCGTTAATTTGCGGGGCAGCCGGGTTGGTGTCAGCCCAGGCTGCGGGAAGCGCCAGCAGCATCACGCCGCTGCCAAGCGCACAAAGGAAGGTTCGTTGGAATTTAGGGGAGATTGTCATAGGTTATCAGCGCTTTTGTCCGGGTAACTGAAATTTATCAAATCTTTCAAACACATTTACGACTGTCGATTAAAAGTACGACGTGCGATTAAAAAAGTTCGCCGATGTTAAAACCTACCGGTTTATACGCTGCGATGAAACCGTTGCAGTGTAAAGATTCTTAGAATAGACCTGATTTTTCTACCCGATGCCTTTTCATGCGCATTTTTTATTCTCTGCCCACGTCTTGACCGTCGGTACTGAGTCGGGCAAGTTTGTGCACCTGCACACGTCAATTATCGACAACACATGGTTATCCGCCATGAATGCTTAACGGAGAATATCCTGTGGTAGGACTGGTAATTAAAGCGCTGATTGGGGCATTGATGGTAGTGACGATCGGTCTCTTATCGAAAACTCGCCATTATTACATCGCCGGATTGCTGCCCCTGTTCCCGACTTTTGCGCTAATCGCCCATTATATTGTGGGCACTGAACGCAATATTGACGCACTGCGCGCTACCATCATCTTCGGATTATGGGCGGTGATCCCTTATATGCTGTACCTGATTTCGCTCTATTTTTTTATTGGCTGGATGAAACTGCCCTTCGCGCTGCTTAGTGCTGTGATCTGCTGGTCGCTGGCCGCCTGGTTGCTTATCACCCTCTGGAGCCGCTTTCACGCCTGAGACGTTCTTTCTGCCCTATAACGCCATGATGTCTTAGACAATCTACAGATGCAGAAAGCCACTTTCGCGCCTATAGTCTCAACGATCTGTTTTTCCATGGTTTCAATGAAGACAATCCTTTCAGGGAGTAGTAAAAATGCTGACGGTTTGGGGTCGTGAAAATTCGACTAACGTGAAAAAAGTATTATGGCTGCTGGATGAACTCGGCGAAATTTACCAGTTGATTAACGCGGGGGGGGCCTACGGTAAAGTTAACGAACCGCTCTATCTGTCACTTAATCCTAATGGACTGGTGCCCTGTCTGCAGGATGATGACTTTATTCTTTGGGAGTCGAACGCCATCCTGCGCTACCTGGCTGAGCGCTCTGGCAATCCGACCTTCTGGGGCACCGATGCCCGCCAACGCGCGGCAGCAGACAAATGGCTTGACTGGGTGAGCAGCTCAATGCCGATCCCTTTTCGACAGGTATTTGTGAATCTGATTCGCACACCGGAAGATCAACGCGATATGACAGCGGTGAAAAACGGCATGGCCAGCTTTGAGACGTTATGGTCCATAGTGGATGCTGTCCTGGCAAAGCAGACATGGCTATCCGGAGACAAATTCGGCCTGGGCGATATTCCTATGGGTTGTTTCGCCTACGCGTGGTTCGGGTTGAATATCGAACGCCAGCCGCATCCGCATCTTGAGCGCTGGTATCAACAGCTGACCCAACGGCCGGCTTATCACAAGCGTGTGATGATCCCTCTGAGCTAAAAGCGGCCCACGGCCGGATGCAGACACGTCCGGCTTTTTACAGCGAAAGTCCGCACCACAAACATAATTTCAATCAATGATTGAGCGAATAAAAACCCTCATTCATTCACAAAACGTATTAATTCCTTGCGCACTCTGCTCCTCTGGACGAAAATAATTCTTATCAAGTGCTGTATGAAACGTCAGGCACGACGTTTTTGACTCAACGTTTAACACAAGGATGAATTTATGAGTTCGGTATTAATTATTGACGATCACCCGGCCATTCGTGTCGCGATCCGCGCATTGCTTGCTCAATCGCCTGAATTTAATGAGATTTATGAAGCGATTGATGGTCAGCAAGGCCTGAGTATGCTGGCAGCACATCCGGTGGATGTGGCGATCATCGACATCGAACTTCCCGGCTATGACGGTTTTGCGCTACTGAAGAAAATTCAGAAAGCCTATCCAAATACAAAAACACTGTTCCTCTCTGCAAAAAATGAGTCGGTGTACGCGTGTCGCGCCATTCAGGCCGGCGCTAACGGTTTTATCAGCAAGAATAAAGACATCAACGATATTCTTTTTGCCACCCAAAACGTACTGCGCGGTTACGCATTCTTCCCATCTGAAGCCCTGAACCTGCTGGCAGGCAACTCGGTGACCAGCGATCCGCTTGACCGTGCCCATAGCCTGACCTCGCGTGAAATCAACGTACTGCGCTATCTGGTCAACGGTTTTTCTAATAAGCAAATTGCCGATGAGATGTTTATTAGTAATAAAACGGTCAGCACCTACAAAACCCGCATCCTCACCAAGCTGGGCCTGACGTCAGTGATTGAGCTGGCGAACTATGCCCATGAACACCATCTGGTTTAATGTGCGCGGCTTTTTATTGCTGATTGTCTTATCGATAGTCTCTGTAAACGGTTGGGCGAATACGGCCCCGGGCAGAGACAACAGCTGCGATTATGGCCTCCCGCAAACCCTCCACAGTCTGGCAAACAGTTATAACGATGAACTGGTTATGCCGACAGAATTTGATTCTGCCTTTACCCGCGGTAAACCGGTTCGCGTTGGCGTGGTACTGGAAGCAAATACTCCTCTGGTGATCCATCGCGATGATGGTTCCGTGGAAGGCATTGTGGCGGACTATCTGAAAATCATCGGCGATTCGAGCCGACTCTCCTTTCAGGTCATCGGGTACTGTGACTACGCACAGGTGCTGGAAGCCCTGAATGCCGGAAAAATAGATTTGATGGCCGGCACGCCCATTCAGCCTCAGCCTGGCGAGGTAGCCTCGCACGCCTTCTTTACCAACCGTCACGTTGAAGTCCGCCCGCGCAAATGGGAACCCAATCAGCGCCGTCATCCTGAAGTGGTGGCCATCGCCAACAATGAACCTCTCTCGCCGGAGTTCCTGCAGAATTACCACGCCGACAGCGTGGCGGTTTATCCTAACCAGTTGCAGGGTTTACTGGCCGTGGCCTATGGCAATGCGGACCTGTTTGTCAGCAATGCGACCGCCGCAAACTACCTGATCGATCAATTACAGCTGCAGCCGCTGCAAATCCGTAATTTTGCCCCCTACCACCAGCCGCCCTACACCTTCATCGCCAATAAGAACAACGCAGACCTCATCAGTTACATCAACCTGATCCTCGAGCTTATCCCCAGCCGGGCGACCGGGGATATTCAGCAGCGCTGGTTTGGTGGCCGCAGTCACTACAATGTGGATGACAAGCTGCTGCTCACGGAGCAGGAACTGCGGTGGATCCAACAGCATCCGGTGATCAACTATGCCGCCCCCGCCGACCTGGCACCGCTGGCATTTCGCGAGCGTAGCAGCGGTCAGATGAATGGTCTGGCTATTGATGTGATGAACACCATTACCCGCCGGACCGGCATCAAGTTCAACCCGGTGTTTGTGCAGGATACCGGTGAAGGGATGCGGCAATTCCAGATGGGTAAAATTGATATGTTGCCGGGGGTCGGGGTCAATAATCAGAGCAATGCTTCCTCACTGTACACCTCTTCCTTTGCCAAAACGCTGTGGGGCATTATGGTGCGCGCTGACCGCATGGACATTAATAATATTAATGACTTAGAGGGAAAGCGTGTCGGGGTTCAGTCAGGCACTATTTCGCAGGAGATCATTACTAACCCGCAACTCTCTGCCAGCATTGATTACTTTTACGCGCCGGATAATAAAACCCTGATGACCTGGCTGGAACAGGGCAAGGTGGACGCGGTGCTGAATAATTTGCTGACCGCTAATTTTATGACCTCGCAACCCTCGCTGGGTAACAGCAAAATCGTCGCCGTCGCAGGCGAAACCCCGATACAGCTGGCGTTTGCGGTCAGTAACTCCATGCCCGAACTCAAGGCCATCATCGATAAGGTGCTCGAATCTATTCCGCCAGAAGACCTTGATAAAGAACTCAGCGAATGGAGCTCCTTTAAACCCAAGCTGGTGTATGTTCCCCAGGACAAGACCTACCAGCAACTGGTGAGTTTACTGAGGATCGCCTTAATACTGCTGCTGATTGGCGCAATATGGCTGGGCATTGTCGTTTGGGTTAAACGTCGTCAAGCAGCCGAGCTACATCGGCACTTGCTGTTACAGGAGTCACTGATTGATGGCGTGCCATTTGCACTGTTTATTCGCACTGCCGGGGGTGAACTCGCCACCTTCAATCCGTGGTTCGCTGAAGCACGCGAAGAGAACCTCACCACGCGACTACACGGCAGCGGAAAAACCTCCCCCTGGCCAATGAACACCGAACTGGATCGCATGCTGGATGCACTGTGCCGGGAAGTCCAGGCCAGTAACAAACCCCATTTGCAGGATCACAGCGTCATGATCCGCGGTGAACAACGGGATGTCTTCCTGTGGATCATCCCTCTGCGCAATGGGGAACATAGTCTGCTCGGCGGCTGGGAAGATATCAGCCAGCGTAAAACCGTACAGCGTCAGCTGGAATCGGCACGGCTCGAGGCAGAGAGCGCCAACCGCACTAAAAGTACGTTTCTTGCCACGATCAGCCACGAACTGCGCACCCCAATGAATGCCATTCTTGGGCTGCTGGAACTGGAGATCCGCAGCCGCGGGCCCGCTAACAAAAAAACCCTCAGCACGGTATCCGCCTCTGCCCACTCATTGCTGCGCCTGCTTGATGACATCATCGACTCAGCGAAAATCGAAGCTGGTCAGCTGCAGGTCAATCCGCACCCTGTCGCCCTGCGCGAAGAATTATTGCGCTTGTTCACCCTCTATCAGCCAATTGCTCAGGAAAAAGGGTTGGTTTTCAACTGCTCCGTCGATGATGACATGCCGACATGGGTGATGACCGATATGCTGCGTGTACGGCAGGTGATCAGCAATATCCTCGGTAACGCGCTCAAATTTACCCGGCAAGGTCACGTCTCAGTGGACGTTATCTGGAATCCGCTGGGACCCGAAAATGGCGAACTGCAAATCGATATCACCGATACCGGCATTGGCATTTCTGAGCAGGCGCAGCAAGAGCTGTTCCAGCCCTTCAGCCAGGCCAGTGATCAGCGAAATCCAAGCTTTGGCGGGTCGGGTCTCGGTCTGTGGATCTCCAGTCAGTTGATTGAAAAAATGCACGGCCACATTCAGCTGGAAAGTGCGCCAGGCTGCGGCACATCGTTGTATGTCACCCTTCCGCTTGATGTAGCACATCAGGAACATGTCGATGCCAGCGCGGCCAAAGCCCTGGCTGAACATGCCCCGGCGACGGAAGATGAGTTCCGCCATCAGTCATTGCGGGTGTTGGTGGTGGATGATCTGCCGGCTAACCGCCAACTGCTGAGCCAGCAACTGGCCTATCTTGGGATCACCCGCGTGGCAATGGCCGAAGATGGCCGCGATGCACTGGATAAACTGCAGTTTCAGACCTTTGACCTGCTGTTGACAGACTGCAGTATGCCGGTAATGGATGGCTATGCACTGGCACAGGCCGTACGTCTCAGCCCGGAGAAAGCAGACATGCTGATCGTCGGCTGCACCGCTGACGCCCGGCCAGAAGCGCGCATGCAGTGTCTCGCTGCGGGTATGGATGACTGTCTGACCAAGCCCATCGGACTTGATACATTGCAAAACTGCCTGTGCGAACTGGGCATGTTCAACGCCCCCGAACCCGTGGTCGTGCCACAAATTTCTTCGCCGGTACCGTCGATACGGGATGCCATCCGTCGGTTATCCGGGGGAGATACGGATACCCAGAACCGGCTGTTGCAATCGCTGTATGACAGCAACCGCGCCGACGGTGCTGAACTCAGCATTGCCATGGATAAGGGCAATTTGCGCGATGCAGCCCGGCTCATTCACCGCATCAAGAGCAGCGCTGGCCTGCTTGGCGCACAACAGTTATTTGCCGGTTGTGAGCAGATGGAGGCATTGATCGAAACCGGACAGCGCGACGAATTGGGTATTTACTGGCGTCAGTGGCAGGTGCGCTTTACCGAACTGAATCATCAACTGGCCAGACACCTGAATACCCCTCTCTTCTAAGATGTAACCCGGCAACGGTTTTCATGCTTGTCAGAAATTTCCCACCGATATCGCAGACCTCTCCGATATCGGCATACCCCCTGTCTCATTACACTTCTGCTACCTGAATATAAAATCTTCACTCACCCTATCTCCGGAGAACACCATGAAGTCCTCATTTTTGGCACTGGTCCTTTTGCCACTGCCGTTATTTTCAATTTCAGCGCTGGCGGTCACGTCAAACAACACGCTGAAGTTTCAGGGTGAAGTGGCAGACCAAACCTGCGTCGTTGATATCAACGGGACAGCCAATACGCCGGTAGTATTACTGCCAACCGTCGCGACCTCTGATTTGAAAAGCCCGAACGATGTTGCCGGTAAAACCAGTTTTACCATCAACCTGACCGGCTGCTCTGCGGCCGTTTCAGATACCAATATCAGCTCGGTTTTTCAGGGCATGAATACCACCACGGCAGGCAATCTGGGTAATACCGGCACCGCAACCAACGTCGCGATTCAACTGTTGGATCCGAAAGGGGATCCCGTCAACCTCTCTGCCGGAATGGTACAAGTTCCGGGTATTGTGCTGAAAAAAGGGGCATCAACTGCGTCACAGGACCTCTCGGTTCAGTACATTTCTGAAAGCGGTGGCGCTACACCTGGCAGCGTCATGGCCACCACCCAGTACGCTATTACCTATCCCCTGTCTCTTATACACATCTCCGAGCCCACG
>CAMLBO010000053.1 GCA_946478305.1 uncultured Enterobacterales bacterium | reverse complement strand
CAAATTCAAATTCAAATTCAAGGTCGTGGGCGTCGGCCCACACCGACCTGGGGGCGGCCAGTCGCCGCCGCCCCCAGGACCCCCGGGCTTTTTCATGAGACACCGACAGCTACGCTGCTGGCAGGGCACGTGTTTCAGCCACTTCCGTTCACGGCGCAAAATGTCACGGCTACGCCGTCCCCGCATTTCGGGATTCGAGCCTTTGGTCTCGAACCGCTCATCCGGTGCCATTTTTGACTGCGCCTTAGCAGCTATCTAGGTCAAAAAATGAAAAGAAAAAATTACAACCAAACCGGTTTTGAATTTTAAAGAGCTTTGGCCGCATTCAAAAATACCGCCGGAGGAGAGGTGGAAAACCGCGCGTCTTTTTGCGAGGGTTGTAACCCGAACGGAGGGGACCGCAACGCGGCGGGATTTTGCGGCTATCACTTTCATGCCTGAAACACGGCCATTGTGACCCGCGCAGCTGGAGGAGCCACATAGAAAAACGCAGGATTGTTAAGGGCAGCGTTTACTGCCCTTAACCCGGTGTGGGCCGGCGTCCACGACCTTGACGTTGAATTTGAAAAGCGAGTTCGGGCCGCAACCCGAAAACGGTATTACTTTCCGCAAAGTTTAAAATAAACCTCATTCCAGCGAATTTGATTCTTAAAGTCCGCAAGTCGCGTGTCGTTATCGATCACCAGCAACTCCATATTATGCAGCTCGGCGTACAGACGCAGATGGTCAATATCCAGTGCTTGTGAGAACACGGTATGGTGCGCGCCGCCGCCGAGGATCCAGGCTTCGGCCGCTGTCGCGAGCGTGGGCTGTGCTTTCCAGATGGCGCGGGCCACCGGCAGTTTTGGCAGTTCATGCGGCTGTTCGACGGTATCGACCAGATTGACCAGCAGACGGAAGCGGTCGCCCATGTCTATCACGCTGGCATTGACGGCCGGACCGGCTGGGGTAGAGAAGATCAAACGCGCGGGATCGGCCTTGCCGCCTATGCCAAGGTACTGCGCATCCAGTAGCGGTTTTGGCTCTTTGGCGATGCTCGGGCAGACTTCCAGCATGTGCGAGCCAACCACCAGATCGTTGCCGGTTTTGAAATTGTAGGTGTAATCCTCCATAAATGAGGTCCCCCCTTTCAGCCCCCCCGCCATCACTTTCATGATGCGCAGCAGGGCAGCGGTTTTCCAGTCGCCTTCACCACCAAAACCGTAACCCTTTTGCATCAGGCGCTGAACCGCCAGCCCCGGCAGTTGCTTCATGCCGTGCAGATCTTCGAAGTTGGTGGTGAAAGCGTGGTAGTCGCCTTGCTCGAGAAAGCGGGTCATGCCCAGTTCAATTTTTGCTGCATCGAGCAGATTTTCACGGCGTTCACCGTGCAGTTGGACCGTATCGGTCAGGCGGTAACTGGCTTCGTACTCTTCGACCAGTGTATCAACGTCACTTTTGCTCACTTCGTTAATCACAGCCACCAAATCGCCGATACCAAAGGCGCTGACGGTATAGCCGAATTGAATTTGTGCCGCGACTTTATCGCCTTCCGTCACCGCAACCTGACGCATGTTGTCGCCAAAGCGGGCCACTTTCAGGTTTTGACTTTCGTTTTTAGCGGCAGCCACGCGCATCCACTGACCGATACGGCGATGCGACTCGCCATCCTGCCAGTGACCGGCGACCACCGAATGTTGCTGACGCATACGGGCACCGATGAAGCCGAACTCCCGGCCGCCGTGCGCGGTCTGGTTGAGATTCATAAAGTCCATGTCCATGGTGTCCCACGGCACTTCGGCGTTGAACTGGGTATGGAACTGCAACAATGGCTTGTGCAGGATGGTCAGCCCGGCAATCCACATTTTGGCCGGAGAGAAAGTATGCAGCCAGGTTATCAAACCCACGCAGGACTGGCTGTAGTTGGCTTCGCGGCACAGCGCGGTAATTTCGTCCGGCGTGGTCACCAGTGGTTTAAGCACCAGTTTAATCGGCATACCGGCTTCACTGTTGAGGCCGTTGACCACCTTCTCGGCGTTCTCTTTTACCTGGCGTAATGTTTCCGGGCCATACAGGTGCTGACTGCCAATGGCAAACCATACTTCGAGATGTTTAAACGCGTCCATTTGTTACTCCTGCAAAATAAGAAGGGGGATTCAGTGAGTCGTTTTTGCTGTAAACAGCGGCTCGGTGGTGCTGCACCACTGCTGATAACGTTCATAGAGTTTCTGGTACTGCGCCACGCGCTGTGGGTCGGGTATCAGGGTGCGTTCGATGCTGCACGCCATGTTTTTCTGCGCGGCGGGAACATCGGAATATTCTCCGGCGGCAACGGCGGCAAAGATGGCAGCACCCAACGCGCAGCACTGGTCTGAGGCCACAATCTGTAGCGGACGGTTCATGGCGTCGGCGCACACCTGCATGATCACCGGGGACTTGCGCGCAATACCGCCCAGGGTCAGGACATTTTCCACCGGAATATCCTGCTGCTCGAAACACTCCATAATGGCGCGTGCACCAAAGGCGGTAGCGGCGATGAACCCGCCAAACAGTTCGGGCGCTTCGGTGCCGAGGTTGATGTCGGTGATCACGCCTTTCAGACGTTGATTGGCAAACGGTGTCCGGCGTCCGTTAAACCAGTCCAGCACCAGCGGCAGGTGATCCAGGGAAGGATTGGCCGCCCAGGCGGCGGTGAGATCCGGCAGCAAATTTTTCTGCGCGGCAGAGAGCGCGGGTTTTAGTTCAGGATGGGCGAGCATCGCCTGCACCAATGGCCAGCTCAGCAAGCGACTGAACCAGGCGTACATATCGCCAAAAGCGGACTGTCCCGCCTCCATACCGATCATCTCAGGCACCACGCTGCCTTCCACCTGACCGCAAATCCCACCGATGGCGCGGTCATTCACGCGATCCTTGTCAGCAATCAAAATGTCGCAGGTAGAGGTGCCGATCACTTTGACTAATGTATAAGGCTGCGCACCGGCACCGACGGCACCCATGTGGCAGTCGAACGCGCCGCCAGAGAGCACCACGCTTTGCGGCAGCCCCAGACGCTGCGCCCATTCGGCCGTCAATCTACCGACCGGTTGGTCGGCGGTGACGGTGTCAGTGAACAGCGGGTAAGGCAGGTTTTCGAGCAGAATCGGGTCCAGCGCGGTGAAAAAGTCGCGCGGTGGCAGGCCACCCCAGGACGGATGCCACAACATTTTGTGCCCGGCGCTGCAGCGTCCGCGCGCCATATCAGCTGGCGCGGTGGTGCCGGAGAGCAGGGCGGGCACCCAGTCGCACAGCTCAACCCAAGAGGCCGCAGCTTGGCGCACGGCGGCGTCTTCACGGGAGACATGCAGGATCTTGGCCCAGAACCATTCTGAGGAGTAAACGCCCCCGATGTAGCGGGAGTAGTCAGGGAAATCGCCGCTGCGGCACAGGCGGTTGATCTCTTCGGCTTCTTCAATCGCGGTATGGTCTTTCCACAACACGAACATGGCGTTCGGGTTATTTTCAAATTCAGGCCGCAGCGCCAGCACCTGGCCCTGGGCATCCACCGGAGCCGGGGTAGAACCGGTGGAGTCCACGCCGATGCCAATAATCCTGGCGCTGCGTTCGACGCCGAGGCGCTGCACCAGATTCACAATCGCCTGTTCCATCGCTTCTATATAGTCGCGCGGATGATGGCGGAACTGATTTTGCGCGGCGTTGCAGTACAGGCCTGCCTGCCAGCGCGGGTAGTAAACCACGTCGGTATCGATTTCCGCACCGCTCAGGCAGTCCACTGCCAGCACGCGTACAGAGTCGCTGCCAAAATCCAGACCAAGCGCAATTGCACCTTGCGTCATTCTTCTTACTCCCAGGATAGTGAGGAAATCGTCTGCTGAATATCCTGTGCGTCTGAGGGCAGGAGGCGTGAGGAGGCGTTAGCTACAAGTATGCACAATCCTGCTCCCCATGATGTTTATGTGAGGTTAGTCAAAAGTTAATGGTTGGCTAAAATCGCTATATCTATGCACGATCCTGCTGTAATCCCCAAGTGTGATAGCGCTCTACCTTCCGGCGTTAATTTCCCGTTAAAACTGTCCCCGTCCTGTTTAGCAATAAGAGCGATCCTGTGATTAAAACCGCCGTGATAAGGCAGCTGAAAGCCGGTTCGTTTTTACGTTTTACCCTACTGAGAACGTTTTCACGCAGGCGCTGACCTGAAAGAGTTCAGCGGTACAGAGCCTGCGACAACTATAAAAAGCCGGAGAACATCATGCATAAATTCACTAAGGCGTTAGCGATGGCAGGTTTTGCTGTCCTTATGTCACATTCAGCTATGGCAGAGACCATGAAGCTGGGCTTTCTGGTTAAGCAACCGGAAGAGCCATGGTTCCAGACTGAATGGAAATTTGCGGATAAAGCAGGCAAGGATCTTAACTTCCAGGTGATCAAAATTGCGGTGCCTGACGGTGAGAAAACGCTGAACGCTATCGACAGCCTGGCAGCTAACGGGGCAAAAGGATTTGTTATCTGTACGCCTGACCCGCGTCTGGGACCGGCCATTATGGCCAAAGCCCGCAGCTACGATATGAAGGTTATTCAGGTCGATGATCAGTTTGTGAACGCCAAAGGTAAACCGATGGCAGAGGTGCCGTTAGTGATGATGGCCGCCACCAAAATCGGCGAGCGTCAGGGGCAGGAACTGTATAAAGAGATGCAAAAACGCGGCTGGAATGTGGCGGATACCGGCGTAATGGCCATCACCGCTGATGAGCTCGATACCGCGCGCCGCCGCACCACCGGTGCCATGGACGCGCTGAAAGCCGCCGGGTTCCCTGAAAAGCAGATCTACAAAGTGCCGACCAAATCCAACGATATCCCAGGTGCGCTGGATGCCGGTAACTCCCTGTTAGTGCAGCATCCGCAGGTGAAAAACTGGCTAATCCTCGGCATGAACGACAACACCGTGCTCGGTGGCGTGCGTGCCACCGAAGGGCAGGGTTTTAAAGCAGCGAACGTGATCGGCATCGGCATCAATGGGGTTGATGCGGTGAACGAACTCTCCAAAGGTGCGCAGACCGGCTTCTACGGGTCCCTGCTGCCAAGCCCGGACATCCATGGCTACAAAAGTATCCAGATGCTGAATGAGTGGGTAACCAAAGGGGTTGAGCCACCGAAATTCACCGAAGTGACCGACGTAGTGCTGATCACCCGTGACAACTTCAAGGAGGAGTTGAAGAAGAAGGGCTTGATGTAATTTCCTCCTCATACTTTGGGTTGCAGGTGCGTTGACTGCCTGTAACCCGAATTATTGAGAGAAAAGATTTGGTCGTTAATTTGTAGGACCCCATTTTCTCGTTTTCAGGTAACTACTATGACTCAGCAAGCCTTACTCAATGCCTCGCTGCTGAAACCGTCGCTGACTGCGTTTGATGCGGCTGCGCCGTATCTGGAATTTCACCATATTGGCAAGACGTTTCCCGGCGTGAAAGCGCTGGATGGCATCACGTTTAACTGCAAAGCCGGGCAAATTCATGCCCTGATGGGCGAGAACGGCGCGGGGAAATCCACGCTGCTCAAGATCCTCAGCGGTAATTATCAGCCTACTCAGGGCGAAATCCACATCAAGGGGCAGCCGGTGAGCTTTACTCACACCACCGATGCGCTGGATGCCGGTGTGGCGATCATTTATCAGGAACTGCATCTGGTGCCGGAAATGACGGTGGCAGAGAACATCTACCTCGGGCAGTTGCCCAGCAAATATGGCTGCGTGAACCGCAAACTGCTGCGTTATGAGGCCAAAATTCAGCTGGAGCATCTGGGGCTGGATATCGACCCGGATACCCCGTTGAAATATCTCTCCATCGGTCAGTGGCAGATGGTGGAGATCGCCAAGGCGCTGGCGCGTAACGCCAAAATTATCGCCTTCGATGAGCCAACCAGTTCGCTGTCGGCCCGTGAAATCGAGCAGTTGTTTCGCGTGATCCGCGAGCTGCGCGCCGAGGGACGGGTCATTTTGTATGTTTCACACCGTATGGAAGAAATTTTTGCGCTGAGCGATGCCGTCACGGTGTTCAAAGATGGCCGCTATGTCTGCACTTTTGATGATATGACGCAGGTGAATAACGAGAAGCTGGTGCAGGCGATGGTCGGGCGTAATCTCGGCGATATCTATGACTACGCGCCGCGTCCGCACGGTGAAATCCGTCTGCAGCTTGATGCGGTCAAAGCGCCGGGGGTGAAAACGCCGATCAGCCTCAGCGTGCGTCAGGGGGAGATCGTCGGCTTGTTCGGGCTGGTGGGGGCCGGGCGCAGTGAGTTGATGAAAGGGCTGTTTGGTGGCACCCGGATCACGGGAGGTACGGTCTCGCTCGACGGCGTGGCGCTCAATATCCGTAAACCTGCTGATGCCATCCGTCAGGGAATTATGCTCTGCCCGGAAGACCGTAAAGCTGACGGCATCATTGCGGTGCACTCGGTACAGGACAACATCAACATCAGCGCGCGGCGCAAAACCGTCACGGCCGGTTGCCTCATCAATAATAAGTGGGAAGCGCAGAACGCCCGAAAGCACATTGCCTCGCTGAACATTAAAACTCCGAGCGCCCAACAACTGATCATGAATCTGTCCGGCGGTAATCAGCAGAAGGCCATTCTGGGGCGCTGGCTGTCGGAAGAGATGAAAGTGATCCTGCTCGACGAGCCGACGCGCGGGATTGATGTCGGTGCCAAGCATGAAATCTACAACGTGATTTATGAGTTGGCGAAGCAGGGCATTGCGGTGCTGTTTGCCTCCAGTGATTTGCCCGAAGTGTTAGGGCTGGCGGACAGAATTATTGTGATGCGCGAAGGCGCGATTTCCGGCGAGTTGCTGCATGACGACGCCACTGAAGAAAAAGCATTAGGGCTGGCGATGTTAAGAACGCCAGAACTGACGGCAGGAGCATAAAATTATGTCATCTATGACCACAAATTCCGGCAAACCGGAGCACTCCTCTGCCGCCTCCCGCGGCGGTCAGGGCATTATGCGCATCTGGGACAGCTACGGCATGTTGGTGGTATTCGCTGTGCTGTTCCTGGCCTGCACGATTTTCGTGCCCAATTTTAGCTCGTTTATCAATATGAAAGGGCTGCTATTGGCGATCTCCATGTCCGGCATGGTGGCCTGCGGCATGCTGTTCTGTTTGGCCTCCGGTGATTTCGACCTGTCTGTCGCCTCCGTGATTGCCTGCGCCGGTGTCACCACGGCGGTGGTGATTAACCTGACCGAAAGCCTGTGGATTGGCGTCGGTGCCGGTTTGATTCTGGGGATGCTGACCGGTTTGCTGAACGGCTTTGTTATCGCCCGGCTGAAAATCAATGCGCTGATCACCACGCTGGCCACCATGCAGATTGTGCGTGGGCTGGCCTATATCATCTCCGACGGTAAAGCCGTGGGTATTGAAGACGAGCGATTCTTCGCGCTGGGTTATGCCAACTGGTTCGGCCTGCCCGCGCCTATCTGGCTGACGGTAGGCTGTCTGATTATCTTTGGTCTGCTGCTCAATAAAACCACGTTTGGGCGCAACACGTTGGCGATAGGTGGCAATGAAGACGCGGCGCGGCTTGCGGGTGTGCCGGTGGTGCGTACCAAGATCATTATCTTTGTGCTGTCCGGACTGGTGTCGGCGGCGGCGGGGATCATTCTGGCGTCGCGCATGACCAGCGGCCAGCCGATGACCTCACTGGGCTACGAACTGATCGTGATCTCCGCCTGTGTGCTGGGCGGCGTTTCGCTAAAGGGCGGCATTGGTAAAATCTCCTACGTGGTGGCCGGGGTACTGATTTTGGGTACGGTAGAAAATGCCATGAACCTGCTGAATATTTCGCCGTTCTCACAATACGTAGTGCGCGGGCTGATCCTGCTGGCGGCGGTGATATTTGACCGCTATAAACAGAAAGCCAAAAGAGCGGTTTAACCGAGCACTCAAGGTTTGGTGATAACGCTTTCACAAAGGTGACACGCGGCATCTAACGCTTTCACAGGTCAGATGCCGCAAAAATCCGCTTTTGTTCACATTTTTGCAACGTTTCCTGGCAGCGCTTTCACCGGCCGATAGAATAAAAGAAAACCCGCCCCAGAGTGATTTTCAGGAGGTCCCGATGTATCACCGCATGATCCAGGATCAACAGCAAAACCCGTTGTTACCGGGTTACAGTTTCAACGCTTATCTGGTGGCAGGGATGACCCCGATACTCGCCGACGGTCCGCTGGATTTCGCCATCGACCGGCCCGGCGGCATGAAAGGCTTTATTCTCAATCTGACGGTCAAAGGCCAGGGCAAAGTGTTCGACGGCGAAGACACGTTCTACTGCAATCCTGGCGATCTGCTGCTGTTCCCGCCGAAAGCACGGCATCTTTATGGCCGTTCGGCCAACAGCGACTGCTGGTATCACCGCTGGGTCTATTTCCGTCCCCGCGCCTACTGGGCTGACTGGCTGGAGTGGCACACCAAAACCAACGACGTCGGGCGGCTTTCGCTGCCTAACAATACATTGCTGCTGGAGTTTGACCGCCTGTTTGCCAATATCGAACAGACGCAAAAGTCCGGACGGCGTTTTTGCGAAGAGCTGGGGATGAATCTGCTGGAGCGCCTGTTGCTGCGCGCCATGGAAGAGGACCCGAAAAGCCCGCAGAAAATCATGGATCCGCGGGTGATTGAAGCCTGTCAGTTTATTACCGGCAATCTGGCCGGTGAGCTGCGTATCGATGAAGTGGCGCGCCACGTCTGTCTGTCGCCGTCGCGGCTGGCGCATCTGTTCCGCGAGCAGGTGGGCATCAACATTCTGCGCTGGCGCGAAGACCAGCGGGTGATCCGCGCTAAACTGCTGTTGCAGACTACGCAGGAGTCTATTGCCACCATCGGCCGTGTGGTCGGTTACGACGATCAGCTCTATTTCTCCCGCGTCTTCCGCAAACGGGTCGGCGTCAGCCCGAGTGATTTCCGCCGCCGCAGCGTGGAAATTAACTATCCGGCCAAACCTTACCGCTCACACCCGTGGCCCGAACCGGAAAATGCTGCGGCGTATCAGTTCTGATCAGTCCTTTTACTCCTCTTTATTTGCCCAACGTTGTTGGAGTTGCAACAAGGCAGCTAGCGAAAGAAACCGATGAACTGACATTAATCAGGGATTCGGCTTCTTGCGTGCGGTGAACGTCGTAGCGGCTTCAAGAACCCCTCGATGTGGCCTTAGTCACATTTAGGGCTTGTCGCGGCTTCGAAGCTGGTGTCAAATCAGGTTGAAGCTTTGTAAATAAAAGGATAAAGAAATGACTGATACCCTACGCGTCGGGCTGGTGGGCTATGGTTTTGCCAGCAAAACATTTCATTCGCCGCTGATTTCAGGCACGCCGGGTTTAGAGCTCGCCGTGGTATCGAGCAGTAATGCCTCTAAGGTGCATGCCGACTGGCCAAACGTCACCGTGGTTGATTCCCCCGAGAAAATCTTCTCCGATCCCACGATCGATCTGGTGGTGATCCCCACGCCTAACACCACGCATTTCCCACTGGCGCAACAGGCGTTGGAAGCCGGTAAACATGTGATTGTCGATAAACCCTTTACCGTGACGCTCGGCGAAGCGCGTTCGCTTAACGTGTTGGCGCAGGAGAAGGGCAAAGTGTTGTCCGTGTTTCACAACCGCCGCTGGGACTCGGATTTCCTTACCGTCAAAACGTTGATCAACGAGGGAACGCTGGGCGATGTGGTCTATTTTGAATCGCATTATGATCGCTTCAAACCCCAGGTGCAGGCGCGCTGGCGTGAAAATGACGAGCTCGGCAGCGGCATCTGGTATGACTTAGGGTCGCATTTGCTGGATCAAGCGTTAGTGCTGTTTGGTATGCCAGATACCCTTCAGGCCGATCTCGCCGTAGTGCGTCCAGGTGGTAAAGCGGTGGATTACTTCAACACTGTGCTGACCTACGGCCGCCGCCGCGTGGTGCTGCACAGCACGGTTTACGCCAGTGCTGAAACCGCCCGTTTTATCGTGCAGGGTGAAAAGGGCAGCTTTGTGAAGTTCGGGCTGGATACGCAGGAAGACAGCCTGAAAGCGGGGGTTCGTCCACCGCAGGCAAACTGGGGTCTGGATAAGCGTGATGGGGTGTTAACGCTGAGCGTCGACGGCGTGCAGGCCGATAAACCTCTGCCGACGCTGCCGGGGGATTATCCGGCCTATTACGCCGGGGTGCGTGATGCGATCACCGGCAAAGGCAAAAACCCGGTACCGGCCTCTGACGCTATCCGCGTCATGGAACTGATCGAACTGGGCATTCACTCTTCTCAACAGCAAAAAACATTAAAAGTCGCTAAAGGCTGAATGCGCTGAGAGATAATACGCGCCGGCGAGGGCGCGTATTTTATTTTTTGCCTAAGATTTTATTAAATTTCCCTTTCATTATTTTGCAAGGAAACGCTTCATGTCCTGGTTGCAACGTCTGCGTATTGATAAGTTTTTGGTGATATTAATCGCTGTGGTGGTGATCGCTTCTTTCTTCCCTTGTGAAGGTATTTATAAGACGATTTTTGAGTATCTGACCACGGCGGCCATTGCGCTGTTGTTCTTTATGCACGGTGCCAAGCTGTCACGTGAAGCGATTATGGCGGGGATAAGTCACTGGAAGTTGCATCTGGTGGTCTTTCTCAGCACTTTCGCGCTGTTCCCGCTGCTGGGGTTAGGCATGAAATGGCTGGTGCCGCTGGGCATTCTGACGCCGACGCTTTACTACGGTTTTCTCTATCTTTGCGCGCTGCCTGCGACGGTGCAGTCGGCCATCGCCTATACCTCGGTGGCGGGTGGTAATATTGCGGCGGCGATTTGCAGCGCCTCGGCGTCCAGTATTCTGGGGGTCTTCCTGTCACCGGTGCTGGTTGGTTTGCTGATGCACACGCAGGGCGGCACCAATAATACGCTGCACGCAATTGGGTCGATTATTCTGCAACTGATGGTGCCCTTTATTATCGGTCACCTTTGCCGCCCGCTGATCGCAGAGTGGGTGCAGCGCCATAAAAAGATCGTCAATGTTACTGACCGCTCTTCGATTCTGCTGGTGGTCTACGTAGCGTTCAGCGCTGCGGTGGTGGAAGGGATCTGGCATCAGATTGACGGCAGGTCACTGCTGGCAATCCTGGTCTGCTCCATTGTGCTGCTGACTATCGTGTTGATCATCAACACGCTGGTGGCTCGCTGGCTGAGTTTCAGTACCAAAGATGAGATCACTATTGTGTTCTGCGGGTCGAAGAAAAGTCTGGCGAACGGTATCCCGATGGCCAACGTGCTGTTCCCGGCTTCAGCCGTGGGGGCCATGGTGCTGCCGCTAATGATTTTCCATCAGGTGCAGTTGATGGTCTGCGCCGTATTGGCGGCACGCTATGCGAAGAAAGTCGCGAAAGAAGAGGCGCAGCAGGTGTCTCTGGACGTGAAAGTGACGAAAGGCGCGGTGGCCGAATAGCAGGGTAGCGCAGATAACAACGGGGGCACAGTATGACACTGCGCCCCCGTTAACTTTTCCGCCTCTGACAGGTTATTGACGACAGTAGGCTTCCAGCAAAGGGATGTCGGCTGGCGCCAACGCGTAGCGGTGGGCTTCAGAAGGGATAACCCAGGTTATTTCTGAGTGACACCGTAACGTTATCTCCCCCGAAAAACCGCTCACCCGCCAGGCATGCAGGCGAATAATACGCGACGGTTGCTGAAAGTCGTGACTGACAATCCACTCTTCCACCTGCGCGGTGATGGCCAGCTCCTCCTGCAATTCCCGTATCAGTGCCTGTGGCTGACTTTCGCCGGTTTCTACTTTCCCGCCGGGAAACTCCCACAAACCCGCCTGATCGCCCGAGGCGTCACGGCGGGCAAGCAAAATTTTGCCCTCACGTTCGATAATGGCAGCCACCACGTCAATGACTTTCATGGTCGGACCTTATTTCAGATCGAACTCGGCCCACACCGGCGCGTGGTCAGACGGTTTTTCCATGGCGCGGATATCGTAATCGATACCTGTGGCAATGCAGCGTGCGGCCAACGGCTGGCTGGCCAGCAGCAGGTCGATGCGCAGACCGCGGTTCTCATCGAAGCCGCGCGAACGGTAATCAAACCACGAATACTTGTCGGCAGCGTCCGGGTTAGCCGCGCGGAAGGTGTCAACCAGGCCCCAGCCTTTCAGGCGATCCATCCATTCACGCTCTTCCGGCAGGAACGAGCATTTACCGGTGCGCAGCCAGCGTTTGCGGCTGTCCTCACCAATGCCGATGTCCAGGTCCGTCGGGCTGATATTGACGTCACCCATAACCAGTACCGGATTACTCACAGACAGGCTGGTATTCAGATAGTCCTGCAAATCACGGTAGAACTTCTCTTTGGCTGGAAACTTGGTTGGATGGTCACGGCTTTCGCCCTGCGGGAAATAGCCGTTAATCACCGTCAGCAGGCCCTGTGGCGTTTCGATGTCGGCCATGATAATGCGGCGCTGAGCGTCTTCATCATCCCCCGGGAAACCACGGCGTACGGCGACAGGTTCCTGTTTGGTCAGCATGGCAACGCCGTAATGGCCTTTTTGCCCGTGATAGAAAACGTGGTAACCGTGTTGGCTGACTTCTTCGAGGGGGAACATATCGTCATGTACTTTGGTTTCCTGTAAACCGATGACGTCAGGTTGGTGCTGTTCGATGATCGCGGCAAGCTGATGCGGGCGGGCGCGCAATCCATTGATATTAAAGGAGACGAACTTCATAGTCGGGAACCATTTGGCGATGAAATCAGACGCCGATGGTAGCAGATTCTTTTTCTGAATGGTACGTGGAGCAGACTGTACAGCCGTGTCTGCACAGCGCTGTCGTTGCCATTTGAAAAGGCATACCGGCTTCTAATTAAGACAATTAGTAGATATTTCTGTCAACATTTTGTGACAGTCCCTTCTTTGGCTGTACATGAAAGAGTATTATGCCCCTCAGCGATTTCCGCACCGGCAGAAAAAGGTCAACACTGATGCGTCTGGAAGTTTTTTGCGAAGACCGGCTGGGTCTTGCCCGAGAGTTACTCGATTTATTGGTTCTGCGCAGCATCGATTTGCGCGGCATTGAAATTGCCTCCATTGGGCGCATTTACCTTAATTTTTCCCAACTCGACTTTGACACCTTCCGCGCCCTGATGGCTGAGATCCGCCGTATCAATGGCGTGACCGACGTGCGGACGGTGCCGTTTATGCCCTCCGAACGCGAGCACCGTGCACTGCGTGCGTTACTGGTCTCTATGCCGGAACCGGTGTTTTCCCTGGATATGAAGGGCAAAGTTGAACTGGCTAATCCGGCGGCACAGGCGCTGTTTCAGCTTGATGAAGACAAGATTCGTCAGCAAACCGCCGCCAGTCTGATTTCCGGCTACAACATTACGCGCTGGTTGGAACACGACAGCCAACACCCGCACTCCGAACGGGTGGTGATCCGCTCTCAGGATTTCCTGATGGATCTCACGCCTATACAGCTGAATGATGATGAAAATCAGGCCAGCGAAGTGGTCGGTGCGGTCGTGATGTTGAAATCAGCCGCGCGTATGGGGCGTCAGCTGCAAGATCTCACTGTCAACGATGACAGCGAGTTCGACCACATTGTGGCGGTGAGTAGCAAGATGCGTCAGGTGCTGGATCAGGCGCGTAAGCTGGCGATGCTGGATGCGCCATTACTGATCGTAGGTGATACTGGCACCGGCAAGGATTTACTGGCTCATGCCTGTCATCTGCGCAGCGCGCGTGGCAAAAATGCATTCCTTGGGCTCAACTGTGCCTCACTGCCGGATGATGTGGTGGAAAGTGAACTGTTCGGCTATGCCGCAGGTGCTTACCCGAATGCCGTGGCGGGGAAAAAAGGCTTCTTCGAACAGGCCAATGGCGGCTCCGTGCTGCTCGATGAGATTGGCGAAATGTCACCGCGTATGCAGATTAAATTGCTGCGTTTCCTTAACGATGGCACCTTCCGTCGCGTGGGAGAAGAGCATGAGGTCCGGGTTGACGTGCGGGTGATGTGTGCCACGCAGAAGAATCTGGTGGAGCTGGTGCAGCGCGGTGAATTCCGCGAAGACCTCTATTACCGCCTCAACGTGCTGTCGCTGACTTTACCGCCGCTGCGCGAACGTCAGGCCGATGTGATGCCACTGACTGAGCTGTTCGTGGCACGCTTCTCGGATGAGCAGGGCATGGCGCGGCCAAAACTGTCACCTCAGCTGGCTAACTATCTGACTCACTATGGGTGGCCGGGTAATGTCAGACAGCTGAAAAACGCTATTTACCGTGCACTGACCCAGCTCGAAGGCGGCGAACTGCGTCCGCAGGATATCGTATTGCCAGATTTTGATGCGGAAGTCACGCTGGGCGAAGAGGCACTGAACGGGTCACTTGATGACATCAGCAAACGCTTTGAACGTTCGGTGTTAACCCGCCTTTACCGTACTTATCCCAGTACACGTAAGCTGGCCAAGCGACTGGGGGTTTCCCATACCGCAATTGCCAATAAGCTGCGGGAATACGGCTTAAGCAGCAAAAAAACGGATATCAGCGACGAGTAACTTGCCTCTGTCCGCTCATAAAAAAGCCCTGTATACGCAGGGCTTTTTTCGTATCGTTCTGACGCTAAGCGGGCTTATTTCTTCAGCACGGCAAGAGCGGCATCGTAGTCTGGCTCTGTGGTGATTTCGTCTACCAACTGGCTGTACAGAACGTTATCCTGACCATCCAGTACCACAACTGCGCGGGCAGTCAGGCCAGCCAGCGGACCATCGGTGATGGCAACGCCGTACTCATTCTTGAACTCGCCACCGCGCAGGGTTGACAGGGTCACTACGTGCGACAAGCCTTCAGCACCGCAAAAACGTGACTGAGCAAAGGGCAGGTCAGCAGAAATACACAACACGACGGTGTTGTCGATTTCTCCAGCCAGTTGATTGAATTTACGCACAGAAGCGGCACACACGCCGGTATCAATGCTCGGAAAAATGTTCAGCACCTTGCGTTTACCAACAAAACTGCTCAGGCTGACATCAGAGAGATCTTTTGCGACTAAAGTGAAAGGCTTGGCAATGTCGCCCGGTTGCGGAAGCTGGCCAGCAACGCTGACCGGGTTGCTCTGAAAATGTACTGTCTGGGTCATGATATTTTCCTTTGTACAGATGAGACAAACGGCAGTCAGTTTAGGGTATCAAATGTAAATTTGGTATATAAAGTTTGCTAATCATTTTAGTGAACTATGTTGAAGGATGACCTTCGTGCATCAGCCGGAGGCAGCGTAGAGCCGTCAGGAGCCATCGATGAGAAGTGTGCGTTTTTATCCGCAAGCCTGGCCGTTGCATACGGCTTTTGTGATTTCCCGAGGCAGCAGGACCGAGGCCAGAGTGGTTGCAGTAGAGATTGAAGAAAATGGCGTTCGGGGGATAGGGGAATGCACACCCTATCCGCGGTATGGCGAGAGTGAAGCCAGCGTGATGGAGCAGATTGCCAGCGTGCTGACGGCTATTGAGCAGGGTGCCAGTCGGGAAGTGTTGCAGCAACTGCTTCCTGCCGGGGCGGCCCGCAATGCGTTGGACAGCGCGCTGTGGAATCTGGAAAGCCAGCTCAGCGGGCAGACGTTATGGCAGCTGACCGGTATTGCGCCGCTCGCCTGTATCAGCATGGCGCAAACGTTGAGCGTGGATACGCCGGAGGCTATGGCAGAAGCGGCGCTCGCGCATCAAAAAAATGGGGCGACACTGCTGAAGATTAAACTGGATGACCGTTTGATTGCCGAGCGGATGGTCGCTATTCGCAGCGCAGTACCACACGTCACGTTGATTGTTGATGCCAACGAGTCGTGGCAAAGCGAAGGGCTGGCAGAGCGCTGTCAGCTGCTGACTGATTTGGGCGTCATGATGCTCGAACAGCCGTTACCGGCCGGACAGGATGAGTCGCTGGAGAACTTTATCCACCCGTTGCCCATTTGCGCCGATGAGAGTTGCCATACGGCTGAGGGGTTATCATCCCTGAAAGGTCGCTACGAGATGATAAATATCAAACTGGATAAAACTGGCGGCCTGACCGGCGCATTAGTATTGGCGCAGCAGGCGCGTGAGCAGGGTTTTGAAATCATGCTCGGCTGTATGCTGTGTACCTCGCGTGCGGTTCGCGCCGCGCTACCGCTGACCGTCGGGGCCAAATTTATCGACCTCGACGGCCCAACCTGGCTGGCGCAGGACGTTGAACCAGCACTGGCTTTTCACTGCGGCGTGATTGATCTCAGTACATCACAGTAAGGTTACTTCGCCACGCCGGTCAGTAAATCTATCAGCGCCTGCAGGTAGACTTCGCTGGCGTGGTCGGCTGAAACCGGTGGGTACTCTGCGGTAATACACGGCAGGCTGATATCCGCACACCAGCTGCCAAAGGAACCCGGCGTGGCATAACCCACGCTGGTGACCAGCGGCAATTTAAACGCTTCTGCCAGCCATGCGCCCAGGCTGGAACTGTGCGGGTCTTCAATACAGGCCAGTGGCTCGTGGAAGGTCACTACCCATTTCGGGGCGAGTTTGTGGATCAAGTGACACAGCGCCAGGGTTTCCAGCTCTGAGCCCGCTTTCTCACCGGTAGACAACAGCACATCTCTTTCCTGCGCCGCACTGTTCCAGCGATAAACGGTTTCACCGCTTTGCCAGTTAGCGCTGGGGAAGTTGCGATTGAGATCGACGCCGTTGGCGTTAGCCCGCAGCCCCAACTGACAGCCATCCGGATTCACCGCCAGCACCACGTGATGCTTGAGCTGCCTCGGTTCGATGCTGCGCAGCGCGCAGGAGAGTGACACCACGGCGGCCGTTTCATCACCGTGGGTACCTGCCAGAATCAGGCCGGTGTTGTGATCCGGTTCAGCCACCGGGAAATAGATCAACGGCGCGCCGAGCAAGGATTTACCGTAGGGGGTGCCCAGTGTGCTTAGCCGTCCACGCAGGTGTCGGGGGCGAATGTCAGTCATAAAAGTTCCAGAACAATAATGGGATGAGGATGGCTTTTATTTACCGCAGTTTGCCGCCGGAATGTAGCTTTATTGTTCCATGTCGGGCATTTATCACCTTTTCTCGTTTATCGCCGCCCCATGTTGATGAAGTTTTGTGCGCTGACACAGATCCGTGACGAATTTTTATAGGGTATGAATTCAATGAATGATACAACTCCTGAACATCATTAAATCAATTGCTTGTCAGGGGAAGTTCATGCTTGAGGGAAGACTGTTTCATCCATTTTCTTACACTGTGTGCGCCGGGCTGATGGCGCTGTCTTTGGGCACGGCAATGGCGACCCAGGTGCCGGCAGGCACCCAACTGGCGGACAAACAAGAGATCGTTCGCCATATTAAAGATGAACCTGCCTCGCTGGACCCGATAAAAGTAATTGGTCTGCCGGAGGCCCAGGTGGCCCGCGACCTGTTCGAAGGCCTGGTGAACCAGGATGCCAACGGCAAAAACGTACCGGGTGTGGCGCAGAGCTGGCAAACCCAGGACAACCAGACCTTTATCTTCACCCTGCGAAAAAATGCCCGCTGGTCTAATGGTGACCCGGTTACTGCCCAAGATTTTGTTTATAGCTGGCGTCGCCTGGTGGATCCGAAGGGTTTATCCTCCGGCGCATGGTTTGCCGGTCTGGCCGGCATACAAAATGCCGACGCGATTATTGCCGGTAAAATGCCGGTGGATAAACTCGGTGTGACGGCTATCGGTGATCATCAGCTAAAAGTGCAGCTGGAACGCCCGGTACCGTATTTTGTCAGCCTGCTGGCGAACTTCAGTTTGTTCCCGGTGCATCAGGCCACGGTGGAAAAATTCGGTGAAGATTGGACCAAACCGGGCAATCTGGTCGGTAATGGTGCCTATGTGCTCAAAGAACGCGTGGTGAATGAAAAACTGGTACTCGAACCCAATCCGTTTTATTGGGATCATGCGCATACCGTGCTGACCAAAGTGACCTTTGTGCCAATTAACAAAGAGTCTAACGCCACCAAGCGTTATCTGGCTGACGATATCGACATCACTGAATCCTTCCCTAAAGATCAGTACCAGAAGCTGCTGAAGGATATTCCGGGGCAGGTGTATACGCCGTTCCAGCTCGGGACTTACTATTACGCCTTTAACACCCAACGTGCACCGACCAACGATCCCCGCGTGCGACAGGCGCTCTCCTACAGTATCGACCGCAAAATCATTGCTGAAAAAGTGCTGGGTACCGGAGAAATACCGGCTTATCACTTCACGCCGGATGTCACCAACGGCTTTACGCCAAGCAAAAACGTTCTTCAGCAATATTCGCAGGAAGAGCTGAACGCACAGGCCAAGAGCCTGCTGGCCGCGGCGGGTTATGGTCCGGATAAACCCCTCAAGCTTACGCTGTTGTACAACACCTCAGAAAGCCATCAGAAGATTGCTATCGCTGTGGCCTCCATGTGGAAAAAGACGCTTGGCGTGGATGTTAAGCTGGTCAATCAGGAGTGGAAGACTTATATCGACAGCCGCAACACCGGTAATTTTGATGTGATCCGCGCCTCGTGGGTGGGGGATTACAATGAGGCGTCGACCTTCCTGTCACTGCTGACTTCAACGCACAACAGCAACATCAGTAAGTTCAGCAATGCCGATTATGACAAAGCCATCAGCGAGGCGAGCCGCGAAACCAACGACGCCCGCCGCAATACCGATTACAACCAGGCCGAGCAAATCATCGCCGAACAGGCACCGATCGCACCGATTTATCAGTACACCAACGGTCGCCTGATTAAGCCCTGGGTGAAAGGCTATCCGATCACCAATCCTGAAGACGTCGCCTACAGTCAGGAGATGTATATTCTTAAGCACTGATGTTGTGTGTAAGAAAGAAAAGAGCGCCCTGATTCGTCAGCGGCGCTTTTTTTTACTCGGGGCCAATCAATGCAGCCGGCGGCTCAATAGGCGTACCAGCAGGCTGGCGGCCGAGGCGACGGTAGCCAGCAGGACGACGGCTGGCCAGCCACCCTTTTCCAGAGCCAGACTGCCGAGTGCTGCGCCGGCTGACATACCGATAAACACCAGCGTGAACAGCAGGGCGTTCAGCCTGCCGCGGGCTGCCGGTTCCAGGCCGTAAACCAGCGTCTGGTGAGCGACCAGCGTGGCCTGGATCCCCAGATCAAACCCGATGGCGCTGATGACAATTAACGCCAGCTGCCCCTGAGCAGGTAACAGCGGCAGCAGGAACATGGCAGCAAACGAAATCATCACCAGCCCGGCACCAAACTGCGTTACCCGTGCCGGTCCGGTTTTGTCCGCCATGGCTCCCGCCAGCGGTGCCGCAAGTGCGCCTGCGGCTCCGGCCAGACCAAAGGCACCGGCTACTGCGCTGCCAAGATGGTAGGTATCGTTAAGCATCATCGCCAGCGTGGACCAGAATGCGCTGAACGCCAGTGAGAGCGAACCCTGCGCAATAGCCGCTCGACGCAGCGTGGGGTAACGTTGCCACAGGTGATACATCGACAGCAGCAGGCTGGCGTAATTAAGGCGTGACGCGGGCGTAAAGCGTGGCAGCACCCGCCACAGTGCCAGACCGATTAATGCCACGCTGACGGCTGCCAGCTGGTACATCACCCGCCAGCCAAAATATTCAGCCACGAATCCGCTGATCACCCTTGAAAGCAGGATCCCCACCAGTAAGCCGGTCATCACTGTGCCGACGGTTTTACCGCGCTGAGAGGCGGGGGCCAGTATGGCCGAGGCAGGAACAATATCCTGCGCCATGGTGGCGGCCACCCCAGTGAACAGGCTGGCTACCAGCAGGCCGTTAATGGCAGGTTCAATGCTGCAAAACAGCAAGGCAACGGCCAGTAAAATGCTTTTCAGCAAAATGATCGTACGCCGGTCGTAGCGGTCACCGAGCGGTACCAGTAACAAAATACCGAGCGCATAACCGGCCTGCGTCAGCGTGGGGATCATACCGACAGAAGCCGGCGTGGCCTGCATATTCTGGCCCATCATGCTGAGCATCGGCTGACTGTAATAAATAGACGCCACGCTCAGACCCGCGCCGGCCGCCAAGGTAAAGACCATTTTGGTGGGCAGCGTGGACTCAGGGGTTGCCGCAGGGGTAGTGATAAGTTCTGACATGATGTTGTTCCCGATGAATGAGATGACCTGGGCGCTATTTTTCATCTAAACGGTTATGAGTGGTAGCCAGCCATAAGGTAAAACTGTTATACGTATGACGTATGAATACATTTAATTCCAGCGGAATAGACCGCATAGATCTGATGCAAACTCTGGTGCGCATCGTTGAGAGTGGCAGCCTGTCGGCCGCTGCCGCCCAGCTCAATACCAGCCAGCCCACCATCAGTCGCAGGCTGCAATCACTCGAGCGAATGCTCGGGGTGAAGCTCATCCTGCGCACTACCCACGCGATGAAACTCACTGACGATGGCGAGCGTTGTTACCAACAAGCAAAACTGTTGCTGGAGCGCTGGGCGGCGCTGGAGGATGAGCTACGTGGCGCAGGGGATGAGCCGGTTGGCACGCTGCGCGTACGCGCACCGCACGCCTTCGGCCAGGATCAAATGATTGAACCTCTGACCCGCTATTTACAGCGCTATCCGGGCGTGACGATTGACTGGATGCTCAATGACCGCACGCCGGATTTTATCTCGGAAGATATCGACTGTGCGATTCAGGTTGGCCATGCTGACGACCCGTCAATGGTCGCTGTTCTGCTGGCAGAAGTGCCGCGGATCGTTGTCGCGACGCCTGAGTTGCTGCAACAGTATCCGGTGACGCAGGTGAGCGAGTTGGGCCGACTTCCTTGGATCTCATTCAGTACCTTTTATCGCAACGAGGTCACGCTGCGCCATGACAATGACGCTCAAAAAGAGAGCTGCATGATCACGCCTCGTCTGGCCACCGACAGCCTTTATGCAGTGCGAAAGGCCGCCTTATCGGGGCTGGGCGCGGCGATTGTCTCTGCATGGGTGGTCACGGAGGACATCGCTGAGGGACGGTTACAGCAAATATTACCTGGCTGGAATGCATTGCCTCTGCCGGTGTATTTGGTTTACCCCTATTCCACTTATTATTCGGCCCGGCTGAGAAAGTTCTTCGACATGGTGCGTAGCGTGATGCCAGCGCTTGCCGAAATGCAGCCACCCACCCAGGGTTCCGCAGGTTCGCGTTAAACGCTAAACTGGCGAACATATAATGAATAAAACAGCGAGGAATGTCGTGGAAGTTATTAAGGGTAAAGAACTTCAGGTTACTGATGCGGTATACGCCTACCAGTTCGACGGCAAAGGGGGGGTTAATGAGATTAATGCCCAGTGTGTTGCCAGTGATGAGAAGCCGTGCTGGTTGCACCTGGACTACACGCAGCCTGCCAGCGAACAGTGGATTAACAGTACGCCGGTTCTGCCTGACACCGTACGCGAAGCGCTGTCCGGTGAGAGTGTCCGCCCGAAAGTTCTCCGCATGGGCGAGGGAACACTGATCACCCTGCGCAGTATCAATCTGAATGCTGATTCACGCCCCGACCAGTTGGTCACTATCCGCGTTTATCTCACCGGTAAAATGATTGTCTCTACGCGTCACCGCAAAGTATTTTCGATGGACGAAATCATCGCCGAAATGCAACACGGCACCGGGCCTACCGATACCGGCAGCTGGCTGGTGGAGATATGTGATGCGCTGACCGATCACACCAGCGATTTCATTGAAGATATGCATGACAAAATCATCGATATCGAAGATGACCTGATGGACCAACAGGTGCCTGAACGAGGTCAGATGGCACTGCTGCGCAAACAGCTGATCGTTCTGCGTCGGTATATGTCACCCCAGCGCGACGTCTTCTCCCGACTTTCCAGTGAGCGTTTGCCCTGGATGAATGATGATGACCGCCGCCGGATGCAGGAGATCGCTGACCGACTCGGACGCGGGCTTGATGATCTCGATGCCAATATCGCCCGTACTGCAGTCCTTGCCGACGAGATAGGCTCGCTGATGGCGGACGCACTTAACCGCCGCACCTATACCATGTCAATGCTGGCGATGCTGTTCTTACCGACCACATTTCTTACGGGCCTGTTTGGCGTTAACCTCGGCGGGATCCCCGGCAATACGTCTCCCTATGGTTTTACTATTTTCTGTCTGTCGCTGCTGATTTTGGTGGGCGGTGTTGCGTGGTGGCTGAAGAAAAGCAAGTGGTTGTAGGGGGCGTGAAGAGCAATAAAAAGACAAAAAAAAGCCGGTCAGAAGACCGGCGTCGTTCGAATTAAAGTATCTAGCGGATTAATTCTAAAAAATGTGTAAATAAGACAATATGGAGCACAACGCCCATCGCTTGACGTTGCATTCACCTGCGGAATAGATACTGGACCAGTTACGCGGAGGATATGTTGATTTCGCTCAATCTTTTTGGGATTTGTTACCGGCCGGTGCGTTGCTGAACAGTTCTGTTAACCGTTACGGGCCGGATTTATCAGGGAGAGGAATTTTATGTCGCCGCTTGAAAGCATTCATCATTCTTATAACGAAGCCACTCAAAAAACGTTATTGCTGTGGGAAAAATCAGCCGGAACCGGAGCCGTTCGTGATGCTCCTTTTTATCCCCCGACAAAACTGGCGATCTCCAGCGGTAACCGGCCTGAACTGAGCCTGGATTTGCGGTTGCTGCTCAGTGAGATGCATAAAGTTACGCAAGAAGATTCGCTGGCCGATGTTAATCCTGCACAGGGTGTACATTTTAGCTTTTTCCCGGTGACCAATGCCCTGTATGACCGCGTGGATCAGGCAGAGGGACGGGAAGAGGTTGCCGCCATTTTTACCCGCTGCTGCGCCGATCATGTGATGCATATCCGCCAACTCCGGCTGGTGGCGTTGCCTAATCAGATTCTGCTGGCGGGGATTCCCGATGAACACAGCCTGACAGTGAGGAAGCGTTTTGCCGACGCGCTGCTTGAATCGGCATGGGGTAATAAGGTGCGCGCGCGTTATCCCGCTGGCGATATTCCGCAGCTGTTTTGGCACAGTACTTTAGTGCGCTACAACGCTGAATTGATGTCAACGGAGCTGCGCGCCCAATTCCTGCGCAAGCAGCATGGTGACTTCGGAGAGGTATCGCTGCCCGTCAGGTTGGTTATGTGTAACTACAACTGGCAGCAGGTAGAGTTTCTGGTCTGAAATCCGCATAAAAAAAGCCCGCTTCAATGATGAAACGGGCGAATTTTTTAGTACTGCTTTTATTATTGTTCGGATTATTTAATTTCTAATACATTTAAACGCTCAATCGGTGCGGCGTTTTCATCTTCTTCCGGTTGCCAGCCCATAGGCTGCATTGGAATATCCTCGCGGTCAAATGCCAGGTCACCACCGTCAATGACTTCACCGCCGTGCTGAATGCCTTTGAAATCGAACAGGCTGGCATCGTTAAGATGCGAGGGAACCACGTTTTGCATCGCGGTAAACAGGGTTTCAATGCGGCCGGGGTATTTTTTGTCCCAGTCATTGAGCATTTCGCCAATGACCTGACGTTGCAGATTAGGCTGTGAACCGCACAGATTACACGGAATGATTGGGTATTCGCGAGCAACGGCGAAGCGTTCAATGTCTTTTTCACGGCAGTAGGCCAGCGGGCGGATCACAATATGTTTGCCGTCATCACTCATCAGTTTTGGTGGCATTCCTTTCAGTTTGCCGCCGTAGAACATGTTAAGGAACAGCGTTTGTAAAATATCATCGCGGTGATGCCCCAGCGCGATTTTGGTACAACCCAGCTCAGTAGCAGTGCGGTACAGAATACCGCGACGCAGACGTGAACAGAGTGAACAGGTAGTCTTACCTTCCGGGATCTTATCTTTCACAATGGCATAAGTGTCTTCGGTGACAATCTTATACTCCACACCCAGCTGTTCTAAATAGGCTGGCAGGATGTGTGCAGGAAAACCCGGTTGTTTCTGATCAAGATTGACCGCAATCAGTTCGAATTTTACCGGCGCGCTCTGTTGCAGGTTGCGCAAAATTTCCAGCATAGTGTAACTGTCTTTGCCGCCGGACAGGCAGACCATAATGCGGTCGCCTTCTTCAATCATACCGAAATCCGCAATGGCTTTACCCACGTCACGACGCAGGCGCTTTTGCAGTTTATCCAGGTTGTATTTCTGTTTTTGAATTGGAGTTGTCACAAAGATCTCTTTCGTATTGGGAACTGCGGCGCAGGCCGCCTGACTCTATGCGCAGTAGGGTACGGATTTTGCTCCCTTCTGTCAGGTGGATTTTGTGAAATTTATCCAATCTTGATTCACCTCCTGTGTCTCCTGCCTCAAAGGTGCTACTTTTTAAGCTCTAACAGACCCTTAAACCCGTGAAGGTTGCTATGCGTCAGAGAACCATTGTTTGCCCGTTGATTGAACATCAAGGATCTTATCTGCTTTGTAAAATGTCGTCTAAACGCGGCGTATTTCCCGGCCAGTGGGCATTATCTGGCGGTGGGATGGAGCCGGGTGAAACCATTGAACAGGCTTTGCTGCGTGAAGTTCGCGAAGAGTTGGGCGAGGCGTTGGAGCTGACGCATATCACGCCGTGGACATTCAGGGATGATATCCGCGTAAAAACCCTTATGGATGGCACCCAAGAAGAGATCTACATGATCTATCTCATTTTCACCTGTCAGGCGAAGAATACGGCGGTAACCCTGAACGATGAGTTTGAAGATTTTGCCTGGGTTAAGAAGGAAGCGTTATCCAGCTACGACTTAAACGAAGCCACGCGTATTACGTTAAAACAGCGCGGACTGCTTTAAGTTGATAAACGCCTGAAACGAAACAATGCAAGGCATTGCCCTGAAATACCCTGCATTTTTATCTTTCCCTCAGTGGTGAGAGGTCGCCACCGCCGCTTTTTCCGCCGTTGCCTCCTTCATCCCTTTCTCGGCACTGCGATGTAACACCCAGCCAAAGATCAGAATGGACAGAGCGCACAGCAGGAACAATCCCCGGCCCCACAGCGGGTTCGGTACCACCACCATCAACAGGAGCCCGGCCCCCATATACATGGATATTTTGCCGATCTTATCGCGTTGCAGACGGTCAAATTCATCTTGCTCATCGTCGGCATAGACCGGCCGCTCCATATCAATGAAGAACTTATTGCGGATAGCCGTGCGTTCAGTGGCGCGTTCCTTGTAGAACAGGGTAGTCAGGCAGAAGAAGCCGCCGGTAAAGACCATATGCGAGAAGATATTCCACATGATGGCGATATCGAGCATTTCCCTGGCAGTAAAGTTCATCCCCAGCAGTTTGACCACATCCGGTGCGGTAAATACGTTGGCGACCACGTAAGAGACCATCAGCCCGAACAGCACCGTAGCCCAGCCAGCCCAGTCCGGCGTTTTGCGAATAAACACCCCAAGGAACAGCGGTACCACGATCGGTGCCTGCATCAGCGTACCGACTTTCATCATCAGGTCGAACAGGCTGACGGTCTGCATGGTATGCATATATTGCGCGACGAAGATCACCAGCACGCCGTTGACGACACAAGCCGCCTGACCGACCCGCAACTGATATTTATCACTGCGCTCTTTGTTCCGATTGATGATCGGGGTCCAGAAACTGCGTACGAAAATCCCCGAATTACGGTTCAGCGCGCAGTCCATTGATGACATGGTGGCAGCAAACAGACCGGCCATCAGCAGTCCTACGGTGCCAAGCGGCATCGCGCGTTCGGCAAAGATCAGATACACCGCATCGGTCGCGTTCTTGCCCAGTTCCGGGTGCGCGGTGGCAGCATCGGGATATAAAATCGCCACCGCCCACGGCGGAATAAACCAAATCAACGTACCGACAAACATCAGCACCAACGCAAAAAGCGCAGCTTTTTTTGCGTTGAAACTGTCTTTGGCATTCAGAAAACGGTAGGAATCCTGCAGGTTATTAATACTCTGCACATTCTTAATAAAGAAGAACAGGAAGCAGGCCACCAGCAAGGAAATGTAATGGGGACCGACGTCAGGTCCGGTAATAAACCCTGAAGGGAATTCGGTCACCAGATTGACCGGACCACCGACCTTCACCAGCGCTACTACCGCGCAGGCGATGGAGATAATCGCCACCACCAGCGTCTGAACAAAGTCACTGGCGACCACGCCCCAGGCCCCACTCAGCAGGGAAATCACCAGTACCACCAGCCCGGTCACCCACAGGGTCAGCGTCACGTCATGCTTGAATACTGCGCTGGCAAAGACGGCCAGACTGTTAAGCCATACCCCGGCGCTGAGGATACTCAGGGGGATAATCATCCAGGTAAAGAACTGCTCATTGCCTTTCCCAAACCGGTGATTAATCGCTTCGGTAGCGGTATCCACGCGCAGCTGGCGAAAGCGGGTGGCGAACCACCACCAGGCCACCAGGTAGCCAAACACATTCCCGGCGAACACGCTGACGACGTTAAAACCGTAGCGGTAGGCCTGCCCGGCGGCACCGGTAAAAGTCCAGGCGCTAAACTGGATCATGAAGGCGGTGGCGCCCACCATCCACCACAGCATTCGTCCGCCACCCCGAAAATAATGGCTGGAGGAGCCGGAGGCCATCTTCTTAAATGCGTAGCTGATCGCAATCATTAACACGAAGTAACCGATCATCACTAGAACGTTAATATCCATCGTCGTTAATCTCTTCAGTGTAGGGTGAGGTTTTCTGGTTATCTTTTAGTCAGGCTTATGGAGCAATAGTAGGAGAGAGATTTAAAATTAATAGTCCTACAAATAAGAAAGGCTGCATTTGTTGCCAGAATGTGACAGGTATCACCTCATAGGCATAAATACAGGATTAAAACGTGCAAAAGCCACTTTTAAAGTGGCTAACTTAAACAGCTTCTGCTTTATTTGTATTACTAAATGCGAAGTGGCCGCGATCGCTTAAGAGGAAAAATGCATGAAGGTTTCAGGTTTAACGATAGGTTTCAGCGCCGTCGCTGGGCTGTTTTTCAGTGCTTCACTGATGGCGGCGGAACCGGCATTTCTTAATGCCGCGCAACTGGCGGTGATTAAACAGCAACTGGCAAACCAGCAGGCCGCGCCGCAAACCACGGCGGCTTATCAGCAGTTACTCAAAGCGGCCGACAACGCACTCGGCAAGCCTAATCTCAGCGTGACAGATAAGGGCATGACGCCGCCAAGCGGGTCGAAGCACGACTATTTGAGCCTGAGCGCTTACTGGTGGCCGGACACGAGCAAACCCGATGGTCTGCCGTGGATCCGCAAAGATGGCAAGGTGAATCCTGCCAGTAAGAACGATCAAAGTGACGGCGTGCGGCTGGCCGATTTTACTGCGCGAGTGCAGAACCTGACGCTGGCCTGGTATTTCTCCGGCGAGCAGAAATATGCCGATAAAGCCGCCAGCCTGATGCACACCTGGTTTATTGACCCGGATACCCGCATGAATCCGAATCTCAATTTTGCACAAGGTGTGCCGGGTATTGCGGCAGGGCGCAACGCTGGCGTACTCGATGGGCGTTATTTCTCAACCCGTATTGTGGATTCGGCGGTGCTGCTGCACGGTAATCCGGCCTGGAAAGCCTCAGATGAACGTGCGCTGCGCGGATGGATGACTGAATATCTGACGTGGTTACAGGATAATAAGATTGCCAAAAAAGAGAGCCGTACCGAGAACAATCACGGCAACTGGTACGTGACGCAGGTGGCGGGGATTGCCTGGTATCTCGATCAGCCGCAGGTGATTAAGCAGATGGCTGCGATGATGAAAAGCAAACTCAACGTACAGTTGATGCCTGATGGCACCCAGCCTGCTGAACTGGCACGTACACGTTCCTTCCATTACAGCTATTTTGACCTGCAGGCCATCAGTCTGATGGCGATTCTGGCGCAGAAAAAGGGTATCGATCTGTGGAATTACCAGACGCCGCAGGGCGGCAGTATCATAAAATCGCTGGATTTTATGGCGAAATACACCAACGACAGCCAGCCCTGGCCGTACAAAACCCTCGACCGTATCAGCGTAAGGCCGGTGCCGCTGCTCTCATGGGCAGATAATGCCACCGGATCATCACGCTACCAACAGCAGATCCGCAACGCGACGTTCAGCCTGCCGCCTGCCGATAAGCAACTCAAAGGTGGTTATCACGCGGATGTCACCCGTGGCGCCGTGATGGAAGCGGAGCGCGAAACCTGGCTGCTCTCGCTGCCGTCCTGGGCCAAAGGCTACGTCGCCCCTCAACCCGTGCTGAAAACCGGAGACACCTCATCATGACCGACTGGCTGCCGCTGTTTATCTCTCACGACGAGGCGCAGCAACTGCGCACCCAGCTAGACGCTGACTCCCTGATAGGCCGGGTACTGCGCCGGCAGATTTCTGAGCTTGAGACCTACATAGCGCAGCCTGTCGAGATCCCCGGTCAGGGCGAGGCGGGCGGGCCGGAGCATGCACGCCACAAGCAAAATTATCACTACATCAACCTGGCCGGGCGGCTGTTTATGATTTGCGGGTACCAAGCCTACCGGGATTTTGCACTGACTTTGCTGAAGGGTTACGCGGCGATCTATCCCTGGCTTGCCAGCAACATCAGTAAAGACAGTAATGCACCGGGACGGCTGTTTCATCAAACGCTCAATGAAAACATGTGGCTGCTCTATGCCGTAGAGGGGTACCACTGTATCGCACCAACGCTGAGTGCCGATGAACGCAGCCTGATCGAAAGCCAGCTGTTTCGGGTCATGGTGAATGACGCGCTGACGCACCATGCCAAAGATTTCGACATCGTGCACAACCACGGCGTCTGGTCGGTGGCCGCAGCGGCAGTCTGCGGATATGTGATGGGTGATCAAAAGTTGGTGAACTATGCCCTGTACGGATTGAACGGAGACAGTGAAAGCGGTGGATTCTTCGCTCAACTTTCTCAATTGTTTTCGCCCGACGGTTATTACATCGAAGGCCCGTATTACCAGCGCTTTGCGCTCAGACCGATGCTGTTGCTGGCTGAAGCCATGCACCGCCGTCAGCCAGAATTACAAATTTATCAATTTCGCGGGCAGATCATCCGTAAAACCTGTGAAGCGCTAATGCAGACGGCATTTCCAGACGGCACGTTACCCGCGCTCAACGACGCCTCAAAGAGCATCAACATTTTAGATGATGGCGCGGTGGTGGCGGCCAGCGTCTGTTTCCATCGTTATGGACATCATTCGCAGTGGATAGCCACGGCCTGGCAGCAAAGCAATGTATGGGTTAGCGCCGCAGGGTTGGCGTTGTCCGTTGCCATGCAATATCAGCCTGCAACGCAACATAACTGGGGCAGCCTGACCTTATCGGACGGTCCTGACGGGGATCAGGGCGAACTGGCGATTCTGCGCCATGAAGATGAAAGCGGCGACATGTCGATGGCGCTGATGTGGTACGGCCAGCACGGCAGTATTCCCAGACTGCATTCAGCGCTCAACCATGGCCATTTTGATGGCCTGCACCTGAGCTTGTTTAACAACGGGCGTGAGTCGCTGCGGGATTACGGTTTTGGCCGTTGGGTGAACGTCGAGCCGAAATTTGGCGGTCGTTACATCCCTGAAAACAACAGCTACTGCAAACAGACCGTCGCTCACAATACGGTGGTGGTGGATGAGCAGAGCCAGAACCACGGCCAGAGCGGCGAAGCCGAAAAACGCTGGGGCGAACGCCACTTTTTCGCCGTTAATAATCCGGTGGGACAGGGTATGAGTGCCCGTCTGCATGACTACTATCCGGGCGTTGTGATGCAGCGAACGGTACTCATGCTCAATTTGTCTGAATTCGAACAACCGCTGCTGGTGGACGTATTCCGTATCAGCAGTGAGCTTGTCCATCACTATGATTATTGCCTGCATCACCTGGGGCAATTTGTGCGCAGCGATGTGCCCCTGCACCTGGCTGAAACCCTTAAGCCACTGGGTACGGAGCACGGTTATCAACACCTTTGGGACTGCGCGCGAGCGGGCGTCACCGCCGGTGGTTCCGTCCTGTTCAGTTGGCTGGACGGTCACAGCTATACCACGCTGGTCAGCACCATGTCGGAAGGCGGCGAATTGATTGTCGCCCGCAGCGGTGCCAGCGACCCGCATTTCAACCTGCGCAATGAACCGGCCTTACTGTTGCGCCAGCAGGGGGCTGATGTACTGTTTGCCAGCGTTATTGAAAGCCACGGATTTTTTGATGAAGCGACAGAAATTTCACGCGATGCACGGGGAAAAGTTGTCCGTATCGACGTGCTTTCACACAGCGCGGAGCAGACCGAACTGGCGATTCACTGCACCGAAAAGCGCATTTTACGGGTGGCGATCAATAACCTCGATGCGCCTGAAGCCGGTACAGAGTTCTGTGCTGCATGGCATGCCTAAGTACGCCCTTTTTTAGAAAAAATACCCTACATTTTCCATTCCGTTACAGGAGTTTTTATGTTCAGTGACCTGAAAAACCAACGTGTGTTAATTACCGGCTCGACTAAAGGTATCGGTCTGGCTACGGCGCAGGCCTTTGCCCGCGCAGGGGCCAAAGTTGGCCTTAACGGCCATCGCAGTGACCCCAGTCTGCTAGCCTTGGCCAAAGAGGTGGCGGCGCTGGGCGGTGAAGTGGAATATTTTGCAGCCGATCTGACAAAAACCGATCAGTGTGAAAAACTGGTGACGGATTTCGTCGAACGCTTTGGCGGCATGGATGTACTCATCAATAACGCCGGTGGTCTGGGCGGGCGTAAAGGCCTGGAAAGCATTGACGATGCGTTTTATCAGCACGTTATGGATCTTAACGCCCGTTCGGCGCTGATGGTGACAAAATATGCCATCCCGCATCTGCGCAGTGCGGCCAAGCAGAGCGGTAAAACTGCCTCAGTGATCAGTACCGGTTCGATTGCCGGTCGCGAAGGCGGTGGACCGGGTGCGGCGATTTATGCGGCGTCGAAAGCCTGGCTGCACAATATTCACCGCAACTGGGTGAAAGAGTTTACCAGGGATAATATCCGCTTCAACGTGGTTTCCCCCGGCACCATCGACACGGTTTTTCATGCGGATAAGAGCGCCGAGGTACGGGAGAAAATCTCCAGCGGCATCGCCATGGGGCGCTTTGGCACCAGCGAAGAACTGGCGCCGAGTTACCTGTTCTTTGCGTCGCACGCCTGTAGCGGGTATATCACCGGACAGATCCTGGATGTGAACGGCGGCCAGATGGCGCCGTAACGCACAGTTCAGCACATCAGGGGCGGCTTATACATGCGTCGCCCCGCAGTCTGAACTATCATGACGGCAATCTGCACAGACAATAGGGACAAGTATGACGATGCAGTTTGAAACGGCCGCGGGCATGACGCGTGGCCTCAACACCCATATAGCCCGCGATATCGCCCGTAAGATCCTCTCCGGCGAGCTGGCCTCGGGCGCAATACTGCCCAGTGAGGTTGAACTGGGTGAACAGTTTGGCGTCAGCCGTACCGCGCTGCGTGAAGCCTTAAAATTGTTGACGTCCAAGGGGTTGCTGGAGTCGCGCCCTAAAATCGGCACCCGCGTCAAAGAGCGCCCGCAGTGGAATATGCTTGATCCCCAATTGCTGGAGTGGATGCAGGGTATGGAAGCGACGCAGGAGATCTACCACCAGTTTCTGGAATTTCGTAAAGCCATCGAACCCCATGCCACCGCGCTGGCGGCGCTTAACGCCACCAAAGAGCAACGCATCGAGCTGTCGCGTATTTATCGCCAGATGTGTCAGGTCGCTGAACAGTTTGATCAGGCGCAGTGGGTTGAAATCGATACCCAGTTTCACCGCCTGATTTTTATCTCTTCCGGCAACTGTTTCTACGTCCCCTTTGGTAACGTGCTGACCACCATTTTCAAATGGTTCTTTGAGTATTCCTCCAAAGAAGGCGGTATGTGTCTCGCCGAGCATAAAATGATTTATGAAGCGATCATGGCGGGAGACGAAGGAGCCGCGTATTCGGCCTCGCTGGGGTTGATGAAGGGGCATAAGCATAGGTTGAAAGGGTAAGCGGACCCTTAAGCAGCTTTTCAATCTTTAAATCTTTAAATCTTTAAATTCAAATTCAAAGTCGTGGGCGTCGGCCCACACCGGGCGGGTTTCGGGTTGCGCTCCGAACTTGCCTTCTTAAATACAACTTCAAGGTCAAGACCTTGGGTTGCCCCCCAAACCGGCCTTGAAGGGCGCCTATCGCCGCGCCCCTCAAGACTCCCCGGCTC
>CAMLBO010000052.1 GCA_946478305.1 uncultured Enterobacterales bacterium | reverse complement strand
AATACCTGCCTGTCACGCAGGGGGTCGCGGGTTCGAGCCCCGTCCGTTCCGCCACTAATTGCATAGACCCTGAATCGAAAGATTCAGGGTTTTTTGCATTTAAATTTCCCACTATCGGCTTCCATTTGTTTACGATCACAACATTTCTCTTTTCATTCACTTCAAAATCTTACTCTAAATAAAAAACAGTCGGTGTGTTTCTCCGCTATCTTATTATTTGAAGATGTTTTACTGATACTTTAAATACTCAGGTCTTATATTCAGAAATTTTTAAATAAAGAAATATGAATGCCTGGATTGTATTCGTATGAAAAAATCAAAGAAGATAGATGTTTGTATTCATATTACAGGGTTGGGGGCTTTCATTAATTAGGAATGTTACGGATGCAACTTACCTTGAAATAGAATAAAGTCTTTTTCTTTAATGATTGGGTTTGAGATGCATCGCGTATGAAATACTCACTGGATGTTGTGGATTGGCGGGCGCTAGCGCCGGGTATTAATGATGCATCTCAGTGGGTTACATGGGCTGCAAACAACACCAGTTTGCCTGTTTCAGATGAACTGGCAAAAAGTCAGCGAATCCCTATGATGACAGCCCGCAGAATGAGCCCTGCAAGCCGCTTGGCGGTTGAGGCGAGCCTGGATATCATGGATCGCCACTCAGTCGACATGGCCATCTTTACAAGTCGCCATGGTGAACTGGAGAGGACCTATAAAATTGTGCAAAGCCTGGCAAAGGATCACGAGACTTCACCTACCGATTTCTCAATGTCAGTGCATAACACCGCCGCTGGTTGGATGACGATTGCCGGCAAGAAAATATTTCCGGTAACTTCTTTAGCGGCAGGTGAGGATAGTTTTCAACAAGGGTTTCTCGAAGCCTTTGCCCTATTAAATACCGGAATTCAGCACGTTTTATTAGTGGATTTTGATGGGGCTGTTCCCTCTGTGTATAAACAAAATGTGCCATCATTGTATGCGCCTTATGCGACAGCTTTTTTACTGGCAAAAGGGAGCATGATGAATTGCGAGCGTGTATCAGGCAAGGATATACAAACCGCTGCCATACTGCCTCAGAGTCTGCAATTCCTGCGAGGTTGGTTAAATGCGGAGCATTCATTCCCGGTCGCTGCCAAAACACATCTTTGGCAATGGGCTACCCAACGTGATAAATAAAAGTGTGCCTGCCAGCTTGCTCAACCGGTTATGGCGCTGGATAGCAACCGGCCTTTTTTTTGCACTTTTCGGAATTGGCGGTCTGGCGCTTTCTCTGTTCTGGTTTACGCTTCTACGGTTAACCGTTCGTCGGCAGGATGTTTTACAGCAGTTCACGCACGCCAGTATCCGCTACAGCTTCAGGTTTTTTATCAACGCGCTGCGGCTGGCCGGTGTGATGGACTATCAAATTATTGGTGCTGAGAAGTTTAAGCAAGATTGGGGTTGTCTGGTTATAGCCAACCATCCTAGCCTGCTTGACTATGTATTTTTAGCCTCTTGTATGCCTCGATGTGACTGCATCGTTAAGCAGGCACTGTTAAGTAATCCTTTCCTTCGTGGCGTCATTAAGGCAGCGGGGTATTTGGTTAACTCGGGGTCAGAAGCGTTGCTGCAAGCCTGCGAGGGTCGGCTGAAGGCTGGAGGGACATTGCTTATCTTCCCAGAAGGCACTCGTTCAGTTACCGGGCAGCCTTTAACGCTACAACGTGGTGCAGCCAATATTGCCGTAAGAACGGGATGTGACGTGCGGATCGTGCAGATCTCCTGCCAGCCGCCGATGCTGACGAAACAGGGCAAATGGTATAAGATTCCTGAGACGAAACCTCACTTTATCATCAGGGTTCAGAGCAAGATCGATGCCGGGGATTTCTCCGCGGAACGGGATCTTTCTCCTGCACTGGCGGCGAGACGTCTTACGCGTTTTCTTCGGTCCGAACTGATGCGTGTCGGCTTTGAAAATAATGAGAAATAAGTAATGGATTCATTGAGTCGCGATATTAAAATTCTTATCATCGAAACCCTTAATCTTAAAGGGATGACCCCGGAGGACATTATCACTGATGCTCCTCTGTTCGGTGATGGCCTTGGACTGGATTCCATCGACGCCCTGGAATTAGGTTTGGCATTAAAAAAACAACATGGCGTGGTACTTTCTGCCGAGAGTCAGGCAATGCGGCAGCATTTTTATTCCGTGGAAACCCTCGCTCACTTTATTTCAGAACAGCGCGGTTGAGAGGGCGTATGCAAAAACAAGAAATCTACCAACAAATCAGCGAGCTGTTGGTCAAGCTGTTCGAGATTAATGAAAGTGATATTAAGCCGGAAGCCCGATTGTATGACGATCTGGACTTAGACAGCATCGATGCAGTTGATCTGGTCGTGCATTTGCAGCGTGTTACCGGAACGAAAATTAAGCCGGAGATGTTCAAATCCGTTCGATCTGTTCAGGATATTGTTGATGCAATTGATGAATTGCTCAACGCCGAACCACAATAACCCGCTGATGCGCTTTCCTCATTTCCGTTTAAATATACGTATCTCCCTTCTTATTCAGGCAGTGATGACGCTTATTATCATTGCCTATCCTTTTGCCGTTTGGTTTGGTGTGACGCGTTTTGGTATCAGCATCTTGGCTCCTCTTCTCTGTGCGGTATTTCTGCTGCGTTTACTGACCCTGCGAGCTGCATCAGGTCAGCTGTTGTGGGTCACAAAATACAGTGCGGTGATTGGCTTGCTGTTGGTCGCAAGCAGCGTATTGCTGAAGCAAACTCATTTACTGCTCTATTACCCAGTGGTTGTTAACGTACTGCTATTTATCGTTTTTATGGTGTCGTTGCGCAGTTCTGTTCCCATTATTGAGCGTCTTGCCCGGCTACGTGACAGTGATTTTCCGCCTGCTGCTGTTGTCTATACGCGACGTGTCACTCAGGTCTGGTGTATTTTTTTCCTCTTCAACGGAGGCATCTCGTTTTACACTTGCCTCAAAGGTGACATGGCATTGTGGGCTTTTTATAACGGGGGTCTGAGTTACGTTTTAATCGGAAGTTTGATGGGAGGAGAATGGATCGTCAGAAAATACATTCTGCGCGTATGAGTTTGCCGATGAAAAGCTGGCTGGATGATTCACGTGATCCGCAGCTTGTCATTGCCTGGCGCGATAACGTTGCCTGGGATCTGGCGACTTTTCGTCATGATGTGCTTCTGCTCATTCGCCAGATTGGCGTGACATCCCATGCGCGCTGGGCGCTCTGTTTTACGGATAACTATCATTTAGCCGTGGCGATGTTGGCGGTTCTCTATTGCGGACGCATACCCGTATTGCCGGGGCATTCGCGTCAGAAGCAACTTAGCGAGCAACAGCACGAATTCGACGCCCTGTTAACCGATCTACCCATAACACTCTCTTGCCCTGTGTTCGTTATCCCTAAAGAACGAATACAGAATACCGATGTGACGGGAGATAGCCTGCCCATATGGCGGGACGATCTTTTCCTGATTCTATTTACCTCGGGCAGTACCGGCTTACCTCAGAAGGTGATTAAGCCGGTACGATGCCTTGAGGCTGAGAGCCAGTGGCTGGCCTACTTGTTCGGAGAAAGCCTTAACTCAGCCTGGTTTGTTGCCAGCGTAGCACCGCATCATATGTACGGGCTGACCTTTAGCTTGATGCTGCCGCTGACGCTCGGCAGGCCGTTTTATGCTGCGAGTCTTGAATATCATGAGCAACTGGTGGTGATGGCGCAGGAACGCCCTCTGGCCGTAGTCAGCAGCCCCTCTTTTCTTCAGCGTATGGACAGTCACCTTGCAGCCGTTAGCTGTGCTCAGGTGTTTTCGGCGGGAGGAACACTACTGGCAGAAGATGCCGGAAAGGTGGCCCGGCACTGCGGCGTCTGGCCAGTAGAAATTTATGGCACCACTGAAACGGGCATTATTGCCAGCCGCCATCAGCAGACGGCCAATTCTCCCTGGAAAGTATTTGAGAAAGTAAAACTGTTCGAAGCGCCGGAGGGGCAATTCTTTGCATTATCAGAATGGGTCCCACAGCCAGAGGGGGGCGTTTTGGGAGATACTCTCCATCTCCTGCCTGATGGAAAGCACTTTGAACTGGCGGGCCGTAAAGACAGGATAGTAAAAATTGCAGAGCAGCGGGTATCGCTGGGCGAAATAGAGAGGCGCCTGATAGCCTTAACACAGGTCAATGATGCCAGCGTGTTGACGCTGCAAATCAATGGTCGTGTCTATATCGCCGCTGCCGTCGTGCTTAGTGAACAGCACCAACAGGAAGCGTCGTTGACGCAGAGTGCACAGATCGCTGCCTTACGCCATGCACTGCGTGACTGGCTGCCAGCCGTAGCAATCCCGCGTTTCTGGCGCTTCGTTCCGGCTATTCCGCTAAATGCACAGGGTAAGCGTACTTACGCTGAACTACAGGATTTGTTTGTATGATGATGCCGCTGATTGTGAACCAGAAAAAAGAGGGCGGTAATGCGCTCAAACTGACACTACAGCTTTGCCCTGAGCTGTTCTGGTTTGACGGCCATTTCCCACACTATCCCATTCTTCCCGGTGTGACCCAGGTTCACTGGGTGATGACTTTTGCCACCAGATTCCTGGAGATTGACCAGACGTTCAGCGGTATGGATGTGGTGAAGTTCCAGCGTCCCTTACTGCCGGGAGATGAGGTATCACTGGACATTGAATGGCTGAAGGAGAAATCACGGCTGCATTTTCAGTACAGCGTGGAAGGTAACGTCGCCAGCAGCGGGAAAATTACCTTATGCCACTGACACACAGTGACCCGTTTTCACCCTGTCTGATTATTCCCTGTTATAACCACGGCGCGACAATGGCTGGCGTGGTATCGCGGCTTGAATCTCTTGGGCTGCCTTGTATTGTGGTGGACGATGGCAGTGATAGCGCCACGGCACAGGAGCTGGAACGCCTTGCTGCCGCGACTCCCTGGTTGACCCTGCACCGTCTGACGCGTAATCAGGGGAAGGGGGCGGCGGTGATGACCGCACTGAAACTGGCTGCGGCACAAGGCTTCAGCCATGCATTACAGGTTGATGCCGACGGACAACACCATCTGGCCGATATCCCTGTGTTGTTGGAAGAAGCACGCCAGTATCCGGACTGTCTGATTTCCGGTAAGCCTGTGTATGACGATTCGGTGCCGAAAGCGCGACTTTATGGCCGCTACATTACCCATGTCTGGGTATGGATTGAAACCTTGTCGCTGTCGTTTAAAGACAGCATGTGTGGTTTTCGCGTCTACCCTCTGGCACCGACCCTGAGTTTGATGTCCAGCACCTTGCTGGGCGAACGGATGGATTTCGACATTGAAATTATGGTCCGCCTCTACTGGCAGGGGACGCGCAGCCGCTTTATTCCGACGAAGGTTATTTATCCGCCGGACGGTCTTTCTCACTTTGACACACTGAAAGATAACCTGCGTATTTCGCTCATGCATTCGCGCTTATTCTTTGGCATGTTGCCGCGTATCCCGCAGCTGTTGCGCCAGCGCAGTGTATCGCCTGAGCCACACTGGTCTGTCACGCAGGAGCGTAAAGGGCTGTGGGGTATTCGCCTGATGCTGTGGGTTTATCAGTTGCTGGGACAAAGGCCGTTCGAATTACTGCTCTACCCGGTGATTGGCTACTTCTGGCTGACCGGAAACGCACAGCGGCGCGCCTCACAGCGTTATCTGCAACGTCTGGAGGAATTCGCCCGCAAGCAAAATGTCAGCCTGCCTTACCGGCTCAATACCTTTCGCCACTTCATGCGTTTTGGCGGCGCGATGCTGAACAAGCTCGCAAGTTGGCAGGGAAAACTGCAAAACGTGACCCTTATCGATGAAGCGCTGTGCGAAGCGCAAATCGCCAGCGGTCGCGGCACGCTAATACTGGCTTCGCATTTGGGGGATATTGAATCCTGCCGCGCCATTGCCGCGCTCAATCAGCGGGTGGTGGTCAACGCGCTGGTGTTTACCCAGCACGCCGAGCGCTTTAATCAGGTGATGAAAGAGGTCAATCCGCAAGCCAACGTTAATCTGATTCAGGTCAGCGACATGGGACCGGAAACGGCCATCATGCTGCAAGAGAAACTGGATGCAGGTGAGTGGGTGGCAATGGTCGGTGACCGTACTTCGGCAGGTGAGCATCAGCGCGGCGACACCCAGGCGCGTGTGATTTATAGCACTTTTCTCGGCCATCCGGCACCTTTTCCTCAGGGGCCCTTTATCCTGGCTGCCGCTCTCGGCGCACCGGTCTTTCTGATGTTTGGTATCGAATATGGCGGGCGACTCGCTATCCATTTTGACCCTTTTGCTGACCCGCTCTTATTGCCCCGTGCCACACGTCACGAGGCGCTGCAGAACGCGGTTGACCGCTACGCCGGGCGTCTGGAACATTACTGCCTGCGGGCACCGCATGACTGGTTCAACTTCTTCGATTTCTGGCAATCTGCGCCCGATACCCGTAATAACCGGAAAACTGACTAACATGAATCTGCAAGACGATCCCCGTTTCCGAACCTGTGTCACGATCACTGTACCCTTTCACGACGTCGATGCTATGGGCGTGGTCTGGCATGGCAACTACTTCCGTTATCTCGAAGTTGCGCGCGAGCAGCTGCTCAAACAATTTGATTACGGCTACCGGCAGATGCAGGCTTCCGGCTATGTCTGGCCGATTGTCGATACCCGGCTGAAATACATATCGTCGGTGACTTTCGAGCAAAAGATTGATGTCCATGCCTGGGTTGAAGAGGTGGAAAACCGTTTGCGGATTGGCTATCGCATTGTGGATACGGAAAGTGGCAAACGTACGACAACCGGTTATACCTTGCAGGTGGCGGTCAACATACAGACGAAAGAGATGCTTTTTGCATCGCCACAAATCCTGCTGGATAAAATGGGAGTCAGCCAGTGATACGCACCGTTATTTTTCTGCTGAGTCTGTTTAGCCTGAGTGCGCAGGCCGTGACGTTGCCGGAACTGCAACAGCGTTTCAGCCAGCAGCCGGTATTGCGCGCGGATTTCAGCCAGCAACGCACAATCAGTGGCATGAATTTGCCGCTCAACTCCAGTGGTAATCTGCTGATTGCGAGGAAGAAAGGATTGTGGTGGCAGCAGGAAAAACCTTTCCCGCTGACTTTATTGTTAACTGAAAACCGTATGGTGCAAACCATGGCCGGGCAGCCACCGCAGGTCGTGACGGCAGACAGCAACCCGCAGATGTTCCAGTTCAGCGCATTGCTGACCGCGTTGTTCCAGGCCGACCAGCAGGCGCTGGAGCACAACTTCGCACTCAATTTCAGCGACAAAGGCCAGGGCGCGTGGCAACTGATCCTCACGCCGAAAACTGCGCCGCTGAACCGGTTGTTTCGCACCATTACTCTCAACGGTCAGGAATATCTCAACCTGATTGATATCAAAGATATGCAGGGTGATGAAACGCATATCCGTTTCTTTAACCAGCGCACCGAGCCTGCGGCGCTGACCGATGCCGAGCTGGCCCATTTTGACCGCTGAACGTCATCGTCAGCTGGCCTTCGGCTGGCTGTTCATTTGTCTGATGCTGGTGGCCGCGCTGTTCTGGCTACTGCCGCGCAGCCAGATCAACAGCAGCGTACTGGCGTTGTTGCCCAAACAGCAGCTACAGGGTGTGGCGGACGATTTATCGCGTGGTTTCAGCCAGCGGCTTGACCGACAGCTGATGTGGCTGGTCAGCCCGCCTGCGGGGCAGGGAAGTGAAGCTGCGCTTGAGTGGCTGACGATGCTGCGCCAGCTCCCGGCGCTGCGGCAGGTCGAAGGGCCGATGGATACGCAGCATCAGCAACAGTGGGGTGAGTTCTTCTTTCAGCACCGCAATGCTTTGCTGGATGACGCCACGCGTCATCGGCTGCAAAACAGTGCGCAGGCGCAAAGTCAGTGGATCCTTGGCCAGATGTATTCGGCTTTTGCCGGGGTCAGCGGTAAAGAGCTCGCCAGTGACCCGCTGCTGCTGGTGCGTGGTTCGCAGCTGGCGCAGCAACAAAGCAGCGGGGGTATGATACTAGACAACGGCTGGCTCACCGCGCGGGATAAGCAGGGGCGCAGCTGGTATCTGATCCACGCCGAACTCAACGCTTCCTCGTATGACATCACCAGCAGCAAGCAAATTGTTGCCAGTCTGAACGGGCTTGAGCAGTCGTTCCGGCAGCGCTTTCCGGGGGCTGAAGTGTTGCAGCGTGGGACGCTGTTTTACAGTAACTATGCCAGCCAGCAGGCGGAACATGATATTTCCACCCTTGGGCTGACCTCGGTCGCCGGTGTTTTTCTGCTGATTTTACTGGTCTTCCGTTCGGTATTACCGCTGCTGCTCAGCCTGTTGTCGATAGCCATCGGCGCACTGACCGGCACGGTATTCACGCTGGCGATATTTGGTGAAATTCACATTATGACGCTGGTACTCAGTACCAGTATTATTGGCATATCGGCCGATTACACCCTCTATTTCCTGACTGAGCGCCGGGTTCATGGGGGGCAAAGTTCACCGCTGGAAAGCCTGAAAAAACTGTTCCCGGCACTTTCCATGGCTTTATTAACTACCGTCGCGGCCTACCTGATGCTGCTGATTGCGCCGTTCCCCGGTTTACAGCAGCTGGCGGTATTTGCCGCCTTCGGCCTCAGTGCCGCCTGCTTCACCGTAATGTGCTGGTATCCGCTGTTAGCCAAAAATCTGCCGGTCGGTCCCGCGCCGGGGCTGGCGCTGATCCGGAGCTGGCTTAATGCGTGGCAGCACGGCAGGGTGTTACGCATGGGATTACCGCTGATCGTGGTCGGGCTGATCCTGGCCGGATTCAGCCAACTGAAGATTAACGACGATATTGGCGATCTGCAGGCGTTGCCGAAAGATCTTCAGCAGCAGGAAAGGCAAATTGCCGCGTTAACCGGGCAGACCAACGATCAAAAATGGCTGGTGGTGTACGGGAAGAACGCCGAGCAAACGCTGCAACGGCTGGAGGCTCTCCGTCCGAAGCTCCAACAGGCTAAAGCGCGTGGAGTGCTTGATGGCTACCGGTTGATCAACCTGCCTTCACAAAAGCAGCAGCAGGAGGATCTCAACCTGCTGCGTCAGCGCGCGCCGGAGGTGTTAAGCCAGCTTGCACAGGCGGGAGTCACGCTGAAACCGGCAGGTCTCAGCCCGCAGTGGGTGACGCTGCCCGCGTGGCTGGAGAGCGTGGTCAGTCAGGGCTGGCGTCTGCTGTGGCTTTCGCTGCCGGACGGGCGCACCGCCACGCTCATTCCCGTCAGTGGTGTGCATGACAGCGCAGCGATGAGCGAGCTTGCCGCCAAGGCTGAGGGTGTAGGTTGGATTGATCGCAAAACCGAATTCAGCCAGCTCTTCTCGCAGTACCGTGTAATGCTCTCTCTGTTGCTGACGCTGGCCGTTACGCTGATTGCCGGGGTTTACCTATGGCGCTTTCGCCTGCCGCACGGGCTGGTTTGTCTGGTGCCCACGCTGTTGTCGCTGGGCATGGGTATTGCCGCGCTGGCTTTCAGCGGGCACAGTCTGAATCTGTTTTCGCTGCTGGCGCTGATTCTGGTGCTGGGGATCGGCATTAACTACACGTTGTTCTTCACTAATCCGCGCGGCACGCCGACCACGTCGATGCTGGCGATATTCATGGCCGTGGTGACCACCCAGCTAACCTTCGGCATGCTGGTGTTCAGCTCAACGCAGGCCATCAGCAGTTTTGGTATTGTGCTCAGCGCCGGTATTTTTACCGCCTTCCTGCTGTCACCTTTAACGTTGCCCGCGTCAAAATCAGGATCTGCATCATGACCCGTCACCTCTTTCCCTTGCTGTTGATCCTAACTTTGCTCAGTGGTTGCGTGCCTCATCAGGCGATGAAAACGGATAACATCACGCCAGCGCAGGCGTGGCTGCGACCCGGCGTGCGGGTTAATTTGCCTGCTCCTGCCCGGGATACGCCGGTTAACCAACAGCAGTTACTCAGCGCAACGGCACAGGGTAAAACCCAGTCACTGTTGGTGCTGCTGAGTGCGGACGGAAAGTCGTTGCAGCTGGCGGGGCTTTCACCGCTCGGTATTCGTCTGTTTAAACTAACCTACGATCGGCAGGGTATCCACACCGAACAGGCGATAAATTCTGACAAGTTGCCGCCTGCCAGTCAGGTACTGGCCGATATTATGTTGAGCTACTGGCCGATCAGCCACTGGCAGCCGTTGTTGCCTCCGGGCTGGAAGCTTGATGATGCAGGAATGCGGCGCGTATTGTCAGATCAACACGGACAAGAAGTGACGCGCATCGACTACCTGCAACGCGGCAGTCAACGTCAGCCCGTGTCTATTACCCAGCGGGCGTTTCACTACCAGATAACTATCCAGAATGTCGGAAACTAACATGATCTTTCTCTCTGCGGTCGGCATGGTTAATGCGCTTGGAAACAATCCTGATGAAGTGGCTGCCAATCTTGCCTTGGCTCACGCACCGGGATTCCAGCGGCAGTTCGGCTGGCTGACAGACCAAACACCGGTCTGGCTCGGGCAGGTGACGGGGGAACTTCCTTCTGTTCCCACGCACTTGCCTGAACACAACAGCCGCAATAATCAGCTGTTGCTGGCTGCATTGGCGCAGATTGAACCCGAGGTCAGTGCGGTGGTTGCCCGTTATGGCAGCCAGCGTGTGGCAGTGATCATGGGCACCAGTACGTCGGGAATTAGCGAGGGCGAAGCGGCGGTGCGCCATCATCACCTTCATTGCGAGTTGCCAGAGCAATACCATTACCAGCAGCAGGAATTGGGCGATCCGGCGCAGTTTCTGCAGTGTTATTTAGGACTGAGTGGCCCGGCTTACACCGTCTCTACGGCCTGTTCGTCCAGCGCACGTGCGATCATCAGCGGCCAACGCCTGATAACCGCTGGTCTGGTGGATGCGGCGCTGGTAGGCGGTGCTGACAGCCTGTGCCGTATGGCAATAAATGGCTTTCACAGCCTCGACTCTCTTTCTGCCGGGCGCTGTACGCCGTTCGCCAAAGACCGCGACGGCATTAACATCGGCGAAGCATCGGCACTGCTGCTGCTGACCCGCGAACCCGGTGATATTGCGTTACTGGGCTTTGGTGAATCCTCGGACGCCTGGCATATGTCAGCACCGCATCCGCAGGGCGAAGGGGCTGAGCGGGCGATGCGCATGGCACTGCAACAGGCGGCGCTTGCGCCGTCTGACGTCGGCTATATCAATCTGCACGGCACCGCGACGCCGCTCAATGACAGCGTTGAAGCGGCTGTTGTTGACCGACTTTTCGGTGACCGTGTGCCCTGCAGTTCCACCAAGCATTTAACCGGCCATACGCTGGGCGCTGCGGGGGCGACAGAAGCGGCGCTGAGCTGGCTTATACTGACCCGTGATCTTAACGTTCCCCTACAGGACTTTTCACAGAACGAACGTGACGTCAGTCTGCCGGAAATCGGACTGACACAGACGCCGCAACGGCTTCGAAAACCGGTTATCCTGTCAAACTCCTTTGCTTTTGGCGGTAATAACGCCTGCATTTTGTTAGGACGCCTCTCATGAATGATATTTCCCCCTCGACCTTTGCCGCACCCGCAGATTATCTGCCGCATACTGCGCCGATGGTGCTGCTGGATGAAGTTATTTCGGTAGACACGGAGCGCGCGCACTGCCGCGCAAGGGTGTCTGCAGAGGGCGCACTTGGCCCATTTCTTAACGAGCAGGGAGCGCTGCCCGCCTGGTTTGTCCTGGAACTGATGGCGCAAACCATCGGCGTGTGGAACGGCTGGCACAATGCCGAACAGGGGGCGTCGCCACAGCTCGGAATGCTGCTAGGCAGCCGGGGCATGCGCTGCTCTCTGCCTGAGTTTGCGGCGGGGATGCAACTGGATATGCATATTCAGCAGATCCTGCGTGACAGTAAAATCGCCAGTTTTGAGTGTACGCTGTTTATTCATAGCCTTAAAAACGACGTACCGGTGGCCCATGCGCGCCTCACCACCTATCAGCCAGATGCGCAGGAGATGGCTAACCTCACACAGGAGAGACCGCGATGACCCGTTCCGTATTAGTCACCGGTGCCAGTAAGGGCATTGGTCAGGCAATAGCCTGTCAGCTGGCGAAAGATGGTTTTGAAGTGATTATTCACTACCATAGCGATCGCAACGGGGCTGAACAGACACTGGCACAGATTCAGAGCGTGTGCGGAACAGGGCGGATCCTCGGTTTTGATGTCAGCCAGCGTGCGCAGTGCCGCGACGTGCTGGAAGCCGATATCGCAACGTTTGGCGCCTACTACGGCGTGGTCAACAATGCGGGCATTACCCGCGATGGCGCATTTCCAGCGCTGAGCGATGATGACTGGGACAGCGTGATCCACACCAATCTTGACAGCTTCTATCACGTCCTTAAACCCTGTGTTATGCCAATGATCGGCCTGCGACAAGGCGGGCGGATTATCGCACTCTCCTCGGTTTCCGGCGTGACCGGCAATCGTGGGCAGGTCAACTACAGCGCGGCCAAAGCCGGTATTATCGGTGCCTGCAAGGCGCTGTCGCTGGAGCTGGCCAAGCGTAAAATCACCGTCAACTGCATTGCGCCGGGTCTTATCGATACCGGTATGACGGATATGGAACCGGCCGCCATTGATGCCGCCATGAGTAGCATCCCACTCAAACGCATGGGCAGTGCCGAAGAGGTGGCGGGGCTCGCCAGTTATCTGATGTCCGATATTGCGGGCTACGTGACCCGGCAGGTGATCTCCATTAACGGAGGCATGGTATGACGCATCGCGTGGTGGTCACTGGTATGAAAGGCATTACCGCTTTCGGCCAGCACTGGGACGAGATCTCAGCACGGTTGCAGCAGGGAGAAAATGCCGTACGCCATATGGACGAATGGCTGCAGTATCAGGGGCTGAATACTCATCTGGCGGCACCGATTGATGACTTTATCTTGCCGGAGCACTACACCCGCAAGCGCATCCGGGCCATGGGGCGCGTATCCTTACTTTCTACCCGCGCGACCGAACTGGCGCTGGAGCAGGCCGGGTTGCTTGACCACCCGGTTCTGACACAGGGTGAAACCGGCATTGCTTACGGCTCTTCGACTGGCAGCACCCAGCCGCTGAGCGAGTTCGCCTCGATGCTCAACGAAAAGCACACCAACAACATCACCGGCACCACTTACGTGCAGATGATGCCGCACACCACGGCGGTGAATACCGGCTTGTTCTTCGGGCTGAAGGGGCGGGTGATCCCGACCTCCAGCGCCTGCACCTCAGGCAGTCAGGCGATTGGCTATGCCTATGAAACCATTAAGCACGGTTACCAGACGGTGATGGTGGCGGGCGGTGCCGAAGAGCTCTGCCCATCAGAGGCGGCGGTATTTGACACCTTATTTGCCACCAGTCAGCACAACGACACCCCGAAAAGTACGCCGCGGCCTTTTGATATGCAGCGTGACGGGCTGGTGATTGGCGAAGGTGCAGGTACGCTAATCCTCGAATCCCTCGAGCACGCGGTGGCGCGTGGCGCGAAGATTTACGCAGAAATCATTGGCTTTGCCACCAACTGCGACGCTTCACACATCACCCAGCCACAGAAAGAGACCATGCAGGTGTGTATGGAAAAGTCATTGCAACAGGCAGGGCTGGCAGCGGCCCAGATCGGGTATATCAGTGCACATGGCACTGCAACGGAGCGCGGCGATATTGCCGAAAGCCAGGCAACCGCCGCGGTATTTGGCAATAAAACACCGATCTCCTCGATGAAAAGCTACTTTGGTCATACGCTGGGCGCGTGCGGAGCGCTGGAGGCCTGGATGGCGCTGGAGATGATGAATGAAAACCGCTTTGCACCCACCATTAATCTGACTGATCCCGATCCGGCCTGCGGCGATCTGGATTATATGATGGGTGAATCGCGTGTTATTCAGACTGAGTTTATCCAGTCCAATAACTTCGCATTCGGCGGTATTAACACCTCGCTGATTTTCAGGCGCTGGTCCTAACCATGTGCCAGCTACTGACGGCAACCCTCTCGGATGATTTATCCCTCGGGCGCTTACCTGATGCCGTGCTGGCAAGCTCCGGGCAGTTTGCCGCGTTTCGCCGCCGTCAGTTTCTCACCGGCAGGGCGCTGCTGGCAGATGCCATGTATACGCACTATGGTTACCGGCTTCTGCCTGCCATGACGCTTTCCCCATCAGGAAAACCGGCATTTGCAGATATCGCGCTGCCACACTTCTCTCTCAGTCACAGTGCGGATCGGGTGGTGCTGGCATTGTGTGAGGCGGGTGAAATCGGTTGTGATGTGGAAGTTATCCGCCCGCGTCCGTCCTGGCCGATACTGGCGCAGGCGTTGTTCAGCGCAGAGGAAAACCGGTGGCTGGGGGAACATGAAAATCCACTGGAGGGGTTCTGGACATTATGGAGCCTGCGAGAGGCCTGGCTGAAACAGCAGGGGGGAAGCGTTTGGGAGATGGCGTCTGTCGCTATTCATCCGCAACCCTTGCTTTATCTCGCCCCAGCGGCAGGTCGGGGGCAGCTCTGGTCAGCCATCTGGCAGGGGCATGCGGTAGCGCTGGCCTTGCCGGACACTATTTTGCCGCCTGCGGGTATTATTTCTGCCGAACACTGGACTTGTTACCGTTCCATCTCACCCCCGTGATTAATGCTCCCGGATCAAAAGTCTTGTGACTGACCTGCTGTTTTTATCCATTAACTCCCGGTTCATACTCTCTGCATTAGATTTACCGGTTCGCCGGACTTACCTTTAATAAGAGAGAAAATATGAGCATCCCTGCATTTGGTCTTGGTACGTTTCGCCTCAAAGATGAAGTGGTAAAAGCCTCAGTGTCTACCGCGTTAGAGCTGGGCTACCGTGCGATCGATACCGCACAGATTTATGGCAATGAAGCGGCAGTCGGTGAAGCGTTGGCTGAAAGCGGTGTCCCGCGCGAAGCCCTGTATATCACCACTAAAATCTGGACCGAAAATCTCGGCGCAGACAAGCTGATCTCCAGCCTGAAAGAGAGCCTGAGCAAATTGAAAACTGATTATGTTGACCTGACGCTGATCCACTGGCCGTCACCGGGCAACGCGGTCAGTGTGGCCGAGACCATGCACGCGCTGGTGGAAGCTAAGAACCTCGGCCTGACCCGCGAAATTGGTATATCCAACTTTACGGTAGCTCTGATGCAAGAAGCCATCGACGCCGTGGGTGCCGCTGCCATTGCCACCAACCAGATTGAGCTGTCGCCGTTCCTGCAAAACCAGACCGTGGTGGATTTTGCCCGTAAAAACGGTATTGCCGTGACATCCTACATGACACTGGCCTACGGCGAAGCGCTGAAAGATGACACCATCATCGACATCGCGAAGCGTCATAACGCTACACCCGCACAGGTAGTTCTGGCCTGGGCGCTGCAATTGGGTTATGCGGTGATCCCGTCGTCCACCAAACGTGAAAATCTGGCAAGCAACCTGCTGGCACAGCAACTGAAACTGACTGCGACCGACATGGCCGAGATCGCCGCGCTGGAGCGTAATGGCCGTCTGGTCAGCCCGGAGGGTCTGGCGCCTGAGTGGGATTAAACTCGCCAGCCAACATCGTGAATTGAACTCTGACCCACGCTTCTGCGTGGGTTTTGCGTTTTATGGCGGTGACACCGGGTTCAATTTCTCGCTGAGAAAATCGATAAAACAGCGGATGCGCGTGCTGACCGTCTGGTCACTGTAATAGACCGCGTGCAGCGGCATGGCGATGCGCATGATGTCCGGCACCAGCAGTTCAACCAAATCTCCGCGTTTAACGTCCGGCTGGGTCATGAAATCGGACAGGCAGGCGATGCCGTTTCCCTGAAGACAGAGCTGACGCAGCGTTTCTCCGCTGCCAGCGCTGATAAACGGCGTGATGGTCAACTGTTGGCCGTCGGCGCACAGCAGCGGCCATTTATTCAGTGCCAGCACTTCGTTAAACCCCAGACAACGGTGTTTTTTCAGATCATCGGCACTTTGTGGGATACCCCACTTCTCCAGATAGGCCGGTGAAGCCAGCACGCTGCGGTAGCTCAGCATCAGTTTGCGTGCCCGCAGGCTGGAATCCTCCAGTTCTCCCACGCGGATCGCCACGTCCACCTTTTGGTCAATCAAATTGATGTTACTTTCCGATGAGAACAACGCCAGAGACATCTTGGGGAAGCGCTCGGTGAATTCAGCCACCAGCGGAGAGATCACATGCAGAATGACTGGCGTGGCGGCGTCAACGCGCAGCAGACCCTGCGGAACGTCACGGTGTTCCAGTAGCTCATCCTCTGCGGCGGCCATGTCCTGCAAAATCTTCTGTACGCGCACAAAATAACGCTCTCCTTCGTGGGTCAGGCTGATTTGCCGCGTAGTGCGGTTAAGCAGGGTAATACCGAGTTTTTGCTCCAAGCGTTTGACGGTACGGCTGACGACTGAATTGTCCTGCTCGAGTTGCTCAGCGGCACGGCTGAAACTGCCGGTTTCCACCACGGTGACGAAGGTGATTAACTCTTCTGAACTGGCTTTCATTGTTGTTACTCCAGCATAAATCATTTGATACTTTGGCTGTTTCTGTCATTTAAGCATAAGCAGATAATGGCCGCCATCAATTCGATATTCATTGTGGAGTAAGGTTATGCCGCTTGCATTATTAGCACTGACCATCAGTGCTTTTGCGATAGGAACCACCGAGTTTGTGATCGTCGGGCTTATACCGACTATTGCACAACAACTTGGCGTTTCTGTTCCGTCCGCCGGTTTACTGGTGTCTATTTATGCCGTGGGCGTGGCCGTGGGTGCCCCGGTTCTTACCGCGCTGACCGGCCGCGTGCCGCGTAAAGCGCTGCTGATTGGCCTGATGGTGTTGTTCACCCTCGGTAACCTGCTGGCGTGGCAGTCACCTAACTATGGCACGCTGGTCGCCGCAAGGCTGCTAACCGGGCTGGCGCACGGCGTATTTTTCTCGATAGGCTCGACGATTGCCACCAGTCTGGTATCCAAAGAGAAGGCTGCATCCGCCATTGCCCTGATGTTTGGCGGGCTGACCGTCGCCCTGGTAACCGGCGTGCCGCTCGGGACCTATATCGGGCAGCACTTTGGCTGGCGGGAGACGTTTCTCGCGGTCTCGCTGATTGGTGTCATTGCGATTATTGCCAGCGCTATTCTGGTGCCCAATACCATTAAAAATAGTCCGGCAGCGCGGATTGCCGATCAGGTTAAGGTGCTGATGAATCCGCGTCTGATGTTGATCTTTGCCATTACTGCACTTGGCTATGGCGGCGTGTTTACCACCTTCACCTTCCTGGCGCCGATGATGCAGGAGCAGGCGGGCTTCTCAGCAGGTATGGTGAGCTGGATTTTGCTGGCCTACGGGATTTCGGTAGCTATCGGTAATATCTGGGGCGGTAAACTGGCGGATAAGCACGGCGCGGTGAAGGCCCTGAGCATCATTTTTGCGGCGCTTGCGGCGTTGCTGATGGTATTCCAGTTTACCTCAGGTTTTAGCATTCCAGCGCTGCTTACGCTGCTGGTGATGGGCGTCTTCGCCTTCGGTAACGTCCCGGGCTTGCAGGTCTACGTGGTACAAAAAGCCGAAGAGGTGACACCCAATGCGGTCGACGTGGCGTCAGGACTGAATATCGCGGCCTTTAACGTCGGTATTGCGCTGGGCTCGGTGATTGGCGGGCAGGTGGTATCGACTATCGGCCTGGCGCAGACGCCCTGGATCGGCGCTGTGATTGTTTTGGGAGCGTTGGTGTTGACGCGTCTTAGCGGCTATCTGGACAAAAAGTCTCAGGTTGCTGCTATCGTCTGATGCAAGAGTAATTCGTCTTACATGGCTCACCTCAACGGTGGGCCATTTTTTTGTCATCACTCGTTCTTCGTTAAATAGCCACTTGCGCCGCTAAAATCATTTCCCGCTATCCTATGCTACCTTGATTACAGGGCGTCGATAGTCAGATGTGACCAGGTTGTATACGATTGTAAACAGATTTGGTCTGAGCACTGACGGGCGTATACTGAAGCATCCGCTGTTGAGTAATGTAAACAGCATGATTTTTAATGGGTGAATAGGCGATAAGCGTGCCGAAAAGAACATATGCAATGCGGTATGTTGCAGGTCAACCGGTCGAGCAGATATTTCCAGGTGCTATGGCACATTTAGGATCTGGATTACCTCCCGGCGCCGCGCTGCCCGACTCAAACACTCTGCGCGTGATGGTGTGGAATATTTTCAAACAGCAACGGGCCGACTGGCTTTCAGTGCTGCAAGATTTCGGCAAAGATGCCCAGTTGGTGCTGCTGCAGGAAGCGCAAACTACGCCTGAACTGATCCGTTTTGCCACGTCTCATTATCTGGCAGCCGATCAGGTACCGGCCTATATGCTGCCTCAGCACCCTTCAGGCGTCATGACGCTCTCTGCCGCCCATCCGGTTTACTGCTGCCCGCTACGTGAGCGTGAGCCGCTGCTGCGTTTGGCGAAGTCGGCGCTGGTGACGGTTTACCCGCTGCTTGATGGTCGCTTGCTGATGGTGGTGAACATTCATGCGGTGAACTTCAGTATCGGCGTAGACGTCTACAGCAAACAGCTGGAGACCATCGGTGAGCAGATTGCTCATCATAAAGGGCCCGTCGTGATGGCGGGTGACTTTAATGCCTGGAGTCGTCAGCGCATCAACGCCTTGTTTGGCTTTGCCAACAATATTCGTTTGCATGAAGTGAGGTTCCCCGCCGATTTGCGTCGCCGTGCTTTTGGCAGGCCGCTGGACTTTGTCTTCTATCGTGATTTAAGTGTGACGAATGCTACCGTACTGGAAACTCAGGCATCCGATCATAACCCGTTGCTGGTGGAGTTTCTGGCTCAGAAGCCGCCTGAAAAGAGCGATACTCCCGCTACATGGTGACCACAGAATTTGAGGCAAAAAAAAGCACCCGCTAAGGGTGCTTTTTTATGAGTGACGCAGACAGAGCATCAGGTGTCAGGTGTCAGCTTATGACTAAGGAACAGTGTCAGCTTATTGCCTGGCTGAATGTTGTCGACGCCCGCATTCCAGCGCATCACATCTTTGATGTTAACGCCGTGACGCTTGGCAATGCTCGCCAACGAATCGCCTTTACGAACCTGATACGTTACGCTGCCGCGATTACTGCTTACAGAACTGACGCTGTTGTCCGCCACTTGCAGGGTTTGCCCAACTTTTAACGCGCTTGCAGAGCGCAAATTGTTCCAACGCTGTAAATCACGGGTCTTCACATTCAGTCGGGCTGCTATTCCAGACAAGCTGTCGCCACTGCGAACCTTGTAAGCTTTTGCGCCCGATGGTGTGTTGCTGGCCAGTTGCGTTTTCTGCACCGCAGCGATATCGCCATCAGCCAGAGAATCTTTTAACTGCGCAGCATGCGCCTTCGGTAACACAATGTAGTGAGGGCCGTTAGGCGCCGTTACATTCTGTTTGTAACCAGTATTAAACGACTTCAGCTTCGTCAGTGACATGCCCGCCATCTCAGCCGCCTGAGTTAACTGCATCTGTTGCCCAACTTCAACACGCGCTAATGCGCGGTCTTTGCTCGGCGTCGGTAAGCTGATCCCGTACTTTTTGCTGTGTTTTAAAATATCACTCAGGGCTAACATTTTCGGGACGTAAATCGACGTTTCACGAGGAAGCGCCAGTGACCAGAAATCTGTCGGTCGGCCTTTAGCTTTATTGGCTTTCACAGCCTGCATCACGCGGCCTTCACCACTGTTATACGCGGCAATGGTCAGTAACCAGTCACCGCCAAACATCTTGTTCAGGCTTTGCATCATATCAAGCGCAGCGGTTGTCGAAGCCACAACATCGCGGCGACCGTCATACCACTGGTTTTGTTTCAAACCATAGTTGCGACCCGTTTGCGGCACGATCTGCCACAGCCCCGCAGCATTCGCTGATGAGGTTGCTTTGGGGTCAAAAGCGCTCTCCACTATGGGTAGCAGTACCAGTTCCATCGGCATATTGCGTTTCTTAATCTGCTCGGTGATCCAGTACATGTACGGCTCTGCCCGTAATGTTACATCGTGGAGATAGCTCTTATTCTTTAAGTACTTTAGTTTTTGCTCACGGATCCGGGAATTTTCCGGAACCTTCATCTTCAGCTCGTCGCCAATGAAGTTCCACAGATTTTTTTGCGCAATGGAGTCGTCACTGTTCAACCATTGCGCCGAGGCCACTCGACCATCATCTGCGTACTCTCCTGCTTCACTTTGACTTGCCGAAGACAAACTCTGTGCATGCTGTTCGGGTATCTTCACGTCCTGCCTGGACGCCTGACAACCCACGAGCAAAACAGAGGCGAATATTATCGCTTTTGCCTTCATGTGTGTGTCAACAGTTGCTTAAAAGACAGACGATAATACTTTGCTTAGCCCAAAAAGGCAACCTTAGGGCTCAGAAGCTGTCTTTGAGCTGCCTTAGATGGGCAAAAATATGCCAAGCAGGTTTTAACGGATCGTTAAGGTTTAATTTGTTTTGTAAATCAATATCATCACATCGTAAAAAGAGGTTAATTTTCCGCTCTAAACCGAGGGTTGTTGGCAGGGAAGGTTGTCCATTTTTACGCATTGCCTGCACATTCTGCTCATGAGAATTAATATCAACATCATCGGGCAGAACAGACCGGCCAAACTTAAGATTTGAGAGAGTATACTCGTGGGCGGCACAGACTAACGTTTCATCAGGAAGCGCAGCTAACTGTTGAAACGATTGGTACATTTGCTCTGCTGTGCCTTCGAAGAGGCGGCCACATCCGGCGGAGAACATCGTATCTCCACAGAACAGATAAGGTGCGCTGTAGTATGAAATATGACCTAATGTGTGCCCTGGCGTAGCAAAAACGTGCCACTTTGCCCCGCCGATTTCGACTTCATCGCCATTTTTAAGAATTATCCGACCAATCTTGTTGGAAATCTCCTGCGGGCCGTACACTTTTACAGCAGGAAACTGCTCAACAATCGCACTGACACCGTCCACATGGTCATGATGATGGTGGGTCAGCAGGATAGCGGTTGGTGCTAAATTGCGCTGTGTTAAGGCATTCAATACCGGGGCGGCTTCGCCGGGATCGACAATTACACAGTGGCCGTTTTGGTCATCCAATAACCAAATGTAATTGTCCTGCAACGCGGGAATACTGATAAGATTCATAGTTAGCTCTCTTTGGCAAACGCTTGAAAGACGGAAATAAATATGCAACCAGCCCGCACACGTAAAAAAATCACTGCACCGGCTTCATGGGATGATATCCCCTGTGGTGAGTATTACCGTGACGCGCTTGAACAACATCTGCAAGCCTGGTGGGGCAAGTTATACGGTTTTCACCTGTTAAAGATTGGCAATTTGAGCGCGGAGATCGATACCAGCAGTTGTCCGATTTCACATCAGGTCAACATCGACCAAACGGGGCCAAATCTGCACGTCGTCGGCGATCCCTACCAGCTACCCTTTGCCCACAAATCGGTGGATGCCTGCCTGCTTGCTCATACTTTAGCCTATGCAGAAGATCCGCACCGGATATTGCGTGAAGTGGACCGCGTATTGATTGACGATGGCTGGCTGGTGTTAAGCAGCTTCAATCCGCTGAGTTTACTGGGTATGGGGAAAATGCTGCCCTTTTTCCGCAAGCGTCAGCCCTATGCCAGCCGGATGTTCACCCAGATGAGACTGCTCGACTGGCTGGGGTTACTCAATTATGAAGTGATGTTGAAGACGCGGTTTCAGGTGCTGCCATGGTGCCAAAAGGGCGGGAAAATGCTCAGTACGCACCTTCCGGCGCTGGGCTGTATGACGGTGATTGTGGCGCGTAAACGTACGCTCCCCCTGACGCCAACCGCCAAAAAAGTCCCGGCAAGACGGCAGACCATTCAGCAGACCGTCGGGGCAAGCAGTAAGAGCTATCGTAAGGATCATAAAGAGTAAAAGTTGCGTGGGATGCACCTTCTCCCCATAAGAGGAGAAGGTGGTAAAACGAGGGAGTTAACGCGGTATATACATGGCTTAACTTTCAGCTTTATAGCCCACATCATCCAGCGTCGGATTCCCCGCCGCTTCTTTGGCTAATATATCGCACCGCTCGTTTTCCGGGTGTCCTGCATGCCCTTTAACCCACATCCAGTTCAGCGTATGTCCCTGAATGGCGGCATCCAGACGCTGCCATAAATCGACATTTTTCACCGGTTTTTTGTCTGCCGTTTTCCAGCCACGTTTTTTCCAGTTATGGATCCAACTGGTGATGCCCTGACGGACATACTGACTGTCAGTGCTGAGCGTCACTTCGCACGGTGAGCTCAGGGCTTCCAGTGCCACAATTGCCGCCATCATCTCCATGCGGTTATTTGTGGTTAATCGGAAACCGGCGCTGAACTCTTTTTCATGTTGCTTGTAGCGCAAGATAGCGCCAAAACCACCGGGGCCCGGGTTGCCAAGGCAGGAGCCGTCGGTGAAAATTTCTACCTGTTTGGTCATCTCTGGTAGACTCATCCGCAGAATGTAAAAGCCAAGTCTGACATAAACGAGCGCTGCGAGCACTGCAATATGATTTCTTCCCCTACCAGACAAATCGTTCTCGATACCGAAACCACCGGTATGAACAAACTCGGCGTCCACTACGAGGGGCACCGCATTATTGAAATCGGTGCCGTTGAGGTGATCAACCGTCGCCTGACCGGGCGGAATTTCCACGTTTATCTCAAGCCAGATCGTTTGGTTGATCCGGAAGCCTTCGGCGTTCATGGCATCAGTGATGAATTCCTGGCCGACAAACCGACCTTCGCCGATATCGCGGACGATTTTCTCGAGTACATTCGCGGCGGCGAATTGGTTATCCATAACGCGTCGTTCGACATCGGCTTTATGGACTACGAGTTCGGTATGCTCGGGCGCGACATCCCGAAAACCGATACCTTCTGCAAAGTTACCGATACCCTGCAGATGGCACGCAAGCTGTTCCCTGGCAAGCGCAACAGTCTTGATGCACTGAGCGATCGCTACCTGATAGACAACAGTAAACGTACTCTGCACGGCGCGTTGCTTGACTCTGAGATCCTCTCAGAAGTCTATCTGATGATGACCGGCGGTCAGACCATCATGAAGTTCTCCCATGAAGGCGACCAGAAAACCGGCGCGGACGGGCAGGGTACGCAGCGCGTCACCCGACCAGCGGCAGGGCTGAAAGTGATCCGCGCCAGCGAGCAGGAGATAATCTGGCACGAAGAGCGTTTGGATTTGGTCGTAAAGAAGGGGGGGAGTTGTTTGTGGCGTCCACAACCGGCGGCGGAAGAGTAAAGGGCTGAGCTGAAAGTGTGCGGCTTGTGGAAAAACTGCGCAGTCGGCACAAAATGTCAGGAAAAGCATTGACGTAATGAAAGCCATTCCTTAATATCCGCTGCGTTCTTAACCAGAACACAGCGCGGAGCGGTAGTTCAGTTGGTTAGAATACCTGCCTGTCACGCAGGGGGTCGCGGGTTCGAGCCCCGTCCGTTCCGCCAACATTCAGAAGCCCTGAGTTAGCAATAACTCAGGGCTTCGTTGTTTTTACTTCCTTTCCGTTTCCGCTCTCACTTCTGTTACCCTTTTTTGCAGTTCAGGCCACGGGGTTTTCCCGGCGTACTCTTCACGTAGATAATTTAGCAGCACCGCAATTTGTGCATCACTCAGGTTATGACGGAACGCTGGCATAAAACCAAGATCGGTTTTCGCCGGATTCTGTATACCGTCCAGAATCACCCTGATGGCGTTATCCGGCGTGGCTGCATACAAATTAGTGTTGAGCGCAAGGGAAGGGCGCACACCGACCATCTGTGCGCCTTTTTCCTGCGCGTGACAAGCCATGCAGGCTCCTGAGAACAAGCGTGCGCCTTCACTGGTCAGCGGCTCGACGTGGGTTTCTGTCTGTTGGTTCAACTTGTCTGCCGTGCCTGCGGTTTTATCACCGCGCTGGAATGAGGTCAGATAGGTGGCGATCGCGTTAAGATCTTCCGGCGGCAATTGCGACAAACCTTCATTAACGACCGGCGCCATTGGCCCTGCCGCCACGCCGTGATTGGCGGAGTAGCCCCTGTGCATAAAGGTCACCAGATCTTCATGGCTCCAGTTAAGCGGCGCATCAGAATTCGCGACCAGCGACGGGGCGGTCCACTCTTCGGCAACGCCACCGGTCAGATGATCTTCCCCCCCTTTTTCCCCGAACATCAGGTTGCGTGGAGAATGGCAGGCGCTGCAGTGACCGAGTCCCTCGGTCAGGTAGGCACCGCGTTGCCATTCGGCACTCTGGTGTGTATCGGTATCCATCGGCCCAGGTTGCAGGAACAGCCAGTTCCAGGTCACGATCCCCTGCCGGATATTGAACGGGAAATTCAGCGCCGTTTCCGGTGGCTGATATTTCACCGCCGGTTGTGACATCAGGTAGGCATATAGCGCCTCAAGATCGGCATCGCTGGTGCGGGTAAATGCGGTATAGGGGAAGGCCGGATAGAGATAATGCCCTTCGCGATCCACACCCAGACGCATGGCCCGTTTAAACGCGTCGAAAGACCACTTACCGATGCCAGTTTCCACATCCGGCGTAATATTGGTGGTGTAGATCGTCCCGAATGGGATCTCCATCGCCAGCCCGCCAGTATTGCGTTCACCTCCCGCCCGCGTATGACATACCGCGCAGTCACCCAGATCCGCCAGCTTACGCCCCTGTTCGATTTGCGCTGTGCTGAAAGTCTGGCTGCCCGGCGTTTTTAACGCAGGAATTTCCGGCTGCCAGCTGGCAATCGCCCCCGCCACAACGACGGCAATGACAGCCACTCCACCCCATCCTGCGACTTTCTTTATCTTACTCATTGTTATGATCCTTTAACCTGGTCTGACGTTCCCTGTGAGGCCGTGCTCAGCGCTTTCAGTATCCGCTCCGGTGTGAACGGCACTTCTCGCATCCGCACGCCGAGCGCATCAAACAGCGCATTCGCCACGGCGGCTGCGCTTGGCACTGAGGCCGATTCTCCCGCGCCCATCGGCGGTTCATCCGGGTAGTCCAGCAGTTGAATATCTACATCAGGCAGCTCATCGAAGCGCAGAATCGGATAACCGCCCCATTCCAGCGAGGTGGTACCTGCACCATCGAAGGTGGCGAACTCTTTGAGAACGCGGCTGGTGGACTGAATAATATTACCGTGCACCTGGTGGCGTACGCCGGCAGGGTTCACTATCCGGCCACAGTCATGGGCGACGAAAATCTTCTCTATCTTGATCTGACCGGTACGGCGGTTGACGCTGAGATCGCACACCCAGGCGGCCCAGGCAGCACCAAAACCGGGGAATTTACTGTGGAAGTAGCGGGCATAGGCGAAGCCGCGGCCGGTAACCCTCTCCTGATCCGCCGCCGCCGGTTGTCTGTGCGCAGGGCCGTCCTGCCAGTTGCACTGTTTTTTCAGGGTGGTAATCAGCTTAATGGCACGTTCGTCTTTCAGGTATTGCAGACGATAGGCGATAGGATCCTTTCCGGCGAGGAAGGCCATTTCATCAATCCACGACTCATGAGCGAACACGTTCGGCAGGGCAGAGACGCCGCGCATCCACGAGGCGCGTACAATGGGCGCAGTATCCTGCGCAATGACCCGCATGTGAGGATATTCGTACTGCGGGATAGCGGTGCGATCCCCCATTTGCTGTATATCGGCCACGTTGGCGACCTTACCCGTCAGTACCAGCGGCAACATGACGGCATTGTTCGACGGATAACTGGTTTTCAGTTCATACGCCGCCACCTGATTTTGCGAGTCCAACCCGCCACGCACGCGGATCAACTGCCCGGTACCTTTCGGCTCCCAGCCAGCTTCCTGTTCGCGCATCAGTTGTACACGCACCGGCTTCCCGGTGGCCTGCGACAGCAGTACGGCGTCTGCGGTGACATCATCCGCGCAGTTACGTCCATAGCAGCCCGAAGCCTCCATCCGGTTGATGTGCACCTGCTCCGGTGCGCGGCCGAGCAGTTTAGCCAGATCCTTGCGCAGATCATGCGGGTTCTGGGTTCCGGACCACACTTCCGCCTTTTCGCTGTTCACATCCGCAACGGCGCAGGACGGTCCGATTGACGCATGCAGATGATAAGGCCAGACATAGTCCGCGTCGGTGCGGATATGCAACGCGGCCAGTGCGGCGTCAGTGCCTATATCGTCACGCAGTATACGATCCGTTTTTGGGGTAGCGGCAAGGGTGTCATGCAGTTTATCCAGCGACAGATCCGGCAATCCTTCCCACTTCTTCCACTCCACTTTCAGCTGACGCATAGCGGCAATCGCCTGCTCTTCGCGTTCCGCCACAATGCCGATGAAATCTTTGATCACCACGACTTTAACGATGCCTGGCAGATGCGCGATGGACGACCTATCAATCGAAATCAAACTGTCGCCGAGCGGTGCGCTGCTGTCGGCGCCGGCATAGGGGGGGCGAACCACGCGCCCATGCAACATACCCGTCAGGCGCATATCGTGCACGTAAGTCAGCTGGCCGGTGACTTTGGCCGGAATATCCACGCGGGGTACTGGCTTGCCCACATACTGGCTCTCCTGCACGCTTTTCAGCGGCGCGGATTTATCCAGGGGCAGATTGAGATCCTGTCCTTCCGCCAGCTGGGCATAACTCAGGCGGCGTGCGGGGTGTGTCTCAACAAACACAAAACCCTGTTCGGCGCGCAGTTGGCTGGCGGGAACGTTCATGGCTTTGGCAGCCAGTGCCGTCAGCTTCTCACGCACCTGCGCGGCGGCCTGACGCAGTGGCACGGCTGAGACCTGTAAGGTACTGCTGGCAATGGTTGGGCCTTGATCCGGAGTACGGCTGGTGTCGCCTAGGATCATGGTAACATCGTCAAAGCGCACGCCAATTTCATCGGCAACGATTTGCGCCAGCGATGTGCGCACGCCGGTGCCTAAATCGACATGGCCGTTAAATGCGGTGACGTTGCCATCGGCCGACAGCGCAATAAAACTGTCCACGCGATCGAGCGGCAGGTCGGCCACGCGCGTGGCGGGTGATGGCGCGGCGGCCAGGGCGGATAACGGCGAAGCCAGCAGGCTGCTGACCATCACTACGCCACCCGATTGCAACAGGCGGCGGCGGGTTAATTCCAGCGTCTTCATGCCTGTGCCCTCGCGGCCAGCAGTTCACGGGCCTTGTTCGCGGCGCGTAAAATCTCCAGATGCGTGCCGCAGCGGCACAGGTTGTAGGCCAGCTCATTTTTGATTTCATCCTCGCTGGCGTGGGGATTGCGATCAAACAGCGCGACCAGGGTCATGATCATGCCGTTGGCGCAATAACCGCATTGCGCGGCCTGTTCGTCGATAAACCCCTGCTGTACCGGATGCAGTTTCCCCTCTACCGCCAGCCCTTCCAACGTGGTGATGGATTTCCCCAGCGCACCGGAGAGCGGAATGGAGCAGGCACGGGCAGCGATACCGTCGATAAGCACCGTGCAGGCACCGCATTCGCCCAATCCGCAGCCATATTTGGGGCCATTGAAGCCAAGATCGTTGCGCAGAATATAGAGCAGAGGGGTGTCGGCGTTGACATCGCTTAACGGGACAATACGTCCGTTAACATTGATTTCCATTGAAATAAAACTCCATTTTCGGGCAGGTAATCCGAAAGCACGCCTGCCGCTGGTGATGCGTTATATAATTATGTTTAGTACGCTAATAATTAGCTTGTGTGACATGTGAATGTTATGTGAATTCGTTGGGGGAATGATTAACAAAAGAAGGCAAAAGGCGGGCGGAAATGAAAATGCAGGTGCAAAGGCATAAGAATACCGCCGGAAATCTTCCGGCGGTGGGTTATCTGGGGGATCACTCCTTGCTCATTTCAGCTTTCATGAAGCCCACTGACTGGCTGGCCGCACGGTCATGACGGGCGATGAAACGGTAGCTGCCACCGGCCAGAAACGCGCCGATAAACCAACTGAAGTTTGCCACCGGATGCAGCGCCGGCGTAAAGCTGATGAACAGGCCAATCAGCACCGCAGGCACCAGCGCCATAATGGCTTTCGGGTTGAAACCGTTTTTATACCAGTAACGGCCGGACGGCGTGGCGTTGAACAGGGCGTCAACGTCCATGTGGCCGCGCTTAATCAAATAATAGTCCGCCAGCAAAATACCAAATAACGGGCCGATAAAGGCACCCAATACGTCCAGCGTGTAGTGGATGATCTCCGGTGATTGGAACAGATTCCAGGGTGTCAGTAATACTGACCCGACGGCGGCGATCATGCCCCCCGTGCGGAAGCTGATTTTCTGCGGTGAACAGTTAGAGAAGTCGAAAGCCGGTGACACGAAGTTCGCCACGATATTAATGCCGATGGTGGCGATGATCATGGTCAGCAGGCCGAGTGCGACCGCCACGCTGTTACCCACGCGGCTGACGGTTTCGATAGGGTCAGTGATCATCTGACCGAACAGCGACTGGGTACCGGACACAATCACCACGGTCACAATGGAGAACAGCAGGAAGTTAAATGGCAGACCCCAGCGGTTACCGCGGCGGATCTCGCTCATGCTTTTACCGTAGCGGGAGAAATCGCCAAAGTTGAGCAGCGGGCCTGAGAAGTAAGAGACCACCAGCGCGGTCGCGGTAAGCATTTCCCAGCCCTGCTGGCCAACGGTTAGCGTCTTGCTCGACAGGGTGAAAGAGATATTGCTCAGCCCGGTTTTATACAAAATCCATCCCGCCAGCATCAGCATCACCACGTAGACCGCGGGACCGGCAATATCGATAAAGCGTTTAATCGCGCTCATGCCGTGCCAGAACACCATCGCCTGCAACACCCACATAATGCCAAAACAGATCCAGCCCATGGCTGACAGCCCCAGCCAGTGCGGCACGGTCAGCGGTGTCAGTGAAGGGAAGAACTTCAGCAGCACCAGCATCAGGGCGCTGGCCGCCAGATAGGTCTGAATGCCGTACCAGGCGAAAGCAATAAGCCCGCGGATAACCGCCGGAATATTGGCACCGAACACGCCAAATGCCTGACGGCAAATCACCGCGTAAGGCACGCCCGCCTGCTGGCTGGGTTTCGCCACCAGATTGGCACACACCTGCACAATGCAGATCCCGCACAACAGACAGAGCAGCACCTGCCAGCTCGACAGGCCCAGCGCGAAGAAGCTGGCTGCCACCACGTAGCCGCCCATGCTGTGCACGTCCGACATCCAGAAAGAAAATATGTTGTACCAGCTCCAGTTTTGGTGGCGGGTCGGGGCTAAATCGTCATTACACAGCTGCGGGCTGTAATGCGGTTTAATAATGCCCGCGCTCATTTCCGGTGAGGCACTGGCGGAAGAGATTTCCTGGTTTGGCATAAATCGTGCTCCTGTCATAAACACCGTGTCGAAAGAGGGAAGCCGCAAAGGCGGCGATCCAAAAATAAAGCCGTCACGAAAGCAGTGCAGGATCCAGGCCATAATTGTTTTTTTGTATACAATAATTGGATTTCACGTATACGATTAATCATTCAAACGGCTCACCATTGAAAACCGGAGTGGCAGCAATGACCAGTTGGAACGGGCTGAATACGGCCTACTTTACCGAGGATAAGGACGACCATATTTACAACGCGCTGGTGAAATCGATCGTTGAACATCAGCTTTTGCCGGGCAGTAAATTGCCGGAAGAGGCGCTGGCGCAAGCGTTTTCTGTCAGCCGCACCGGTATCCGCCGCGTACTGCAGCGCCTTGCGGCGGTGCAGTTGGTGACGCTGCTGCCCAAACGTGGTGCGCACGTCACCACACCGGATGCCGATGAGTCCCGCGATGTGTTCTCCACGCGAAAAATTCTTGAGTGCGCCAACCTGCCGCAGGTGATCGCCCATTGCCAGCCGCCGCATCTGGCGGCGCTGAAGACGCTGGTGGAGGAGGAAAAACGGGCGCACGACGAGCGAAACGGCGCGGCGGCGATCCGCCTCTCCGCGGCCTTCCACGTGCAGTTACAGGCCGTCTCCGGCAACAAAGTGTTGACCGAAACGGTGTCTCAGCTCACTTTGCGATCTTCGCTGGCGATCGCCGTTTGGGGCGCGCCGTGGCAGCAGGGTTGCCGCTGTACCGATCACGACGATCTGCTCGATCTATTGAGAAAACGTGACGTTCAGGGGCTGGCCGACAGTATGGCGCACCATTTTGATCACATCCTCGCCAGCCTGCGTTTTGAGCCACACTCCGGCGAAACGCCGGACTTTATGCTGCTCTTTGCCGGGCACAATGCGCAAACCAATAAGGAACCTGGCTGATGTCGACAACCACACGACCGCTTTGTATACAATTGATCAACCCGAATACCAGCCTGGCGATGACTGAAGTGATGGCGGGCACCGCGCGTCAGGTGGCCGCACCCGGCACAGAGATTGTGGCAGTCTGTCCAAGCGAAGGCGCGCCCTCGATTGAAGGCCATTTTGATGAAGCCATTGCTGCCATTGGCGTTTTGCAGCAGGTGAAAGCCGGGCGCGACGCGGGCGTGGACGGTCATATTATCGCCTGCTTCGGCGATCCGGGTCTGCTGGCCGCGCGTGAGCTGGCGCGATCGCCGGTCATCGGTATTGCCGAAGCGGCCATGCATATGGCGACCCTGCTGGCGACCCGGTTTTCCATCGTCACGACCTTGCCGCGCACCCTGATCATCGCCAGGCACCTGCTTCATCAGTACTGTTTCGAGCGTCACTGCGCCGCGTTGCACGCCATCGATCTGCCGGTGTTATCGCTGGAAGATGGCAGCGGGTTGGCGCAGCAGAAAGTGCGCGAGCAGTGCATTGCTGCCAAGAAATCCGACGGCAGCGGGGCGATTGTCCTTGGCTGCGGTGGCATGGCGGATCTGGCACAGGAACTGACGCTGGAGCTGGGGATCCCGGTGATCGACGGCGTCAGCGCCGCGGTCAAAATGATTGAATCTCTCGCGGCACTGCGCCTGACCACCAGTAAACATGGCGATCTGGATTTCCCGCTGCCAAAGCCACTTTCGGGCCGTTTTAAGGATCTGAATACGAGGGATCAGCATGTCTGATATCGACTACCGCTTTGCTGAAAACTACCCGCGTGATTTGATCGGCTACGCCGGACGCCCGCCCCATGCTAACTGGCCGGGCAACGCGCGCATCGCGGTGCAGTTTGTGCTCAATTACGAAGAGGGCGGTGAGAACAACGTTCTGCACGGCGATCCCGGATCCGAGCAGTTTCTGTCTGACATCATTGGTGCGGCGAGTTTCCCTGACCGCCATATGTCGATGGATTCCCTCTACGAATACGGTTCACGCGCCGGTTTCTGGCGCATTCACAATGAGTTCCAAAAGCGCGGGTTACCGCTGACTATTTTTGGGGTTGCGATGGCATTGGCGCGTAACCCGGACATTGTCAGTGCGATTAAAGCGGCCGACTATGACGTAGTCAGCCACGGCTGGCGCTGGATCCACTATCAGGACATGAGCAAGGCGCAGGAAGCTGAGCACATGCAAAAAGCGGTCGCCATTCTCACCGACTTGTTCGGTAAAGGCCCGCTTGGCTGGTACACCGGCCGCGACAGCCCGAACACCCGCCAGCTGGTGGCACAATCCGGTGGTTTCCAGTACGACAGCGACTACTACGGCGACGACCTGCCGTTCTGGACGCCGGTCAAACTCGACAGTGGCGAAATCAAACAGCATCTGGTGATCCCGTACACGTTAGAAACCAACGATATGCGCTTCGCCTCCCCGCAGGGCTTTAACACCGGCGAGCAGTTTTACACCTATCTGAAAGACACGTTCGACGTGTTGTATGAAGAGGGCGAAACCTCACCGAAGATGATGTCGATAGGCATGCACTGCCGGATCCTCGGGCGTCCGGGGCGCTTTCGGGCTTTACAGCGATTTCTTGATTATGTCGAATCACATGACCGGGTGTGGATCTGCACCAGGCAGGAAATCGCGGATCACTGGGTTAAACATTTCGGTGTTTAATTTCGATTTTTAAATTCAAGATCAAGACCTTGGGTTGCCACCCAAACCCGCTTTTAAATTCAAGGTCGTGGGCATCGGCCCACACCGACCAGAAGGCGGCCAGTCGCCGCCGCCCTCTGGACTCCCGGGCTCTTTCATGTGGCACAGGCAGCTACGCTGGTCACAATGGCCGTGTTTCAGTCACCGCTGTTACAGCCGCAAACTTCGCCGCTCCGCGGTTCTCTCATTTCGGGTTCGGACCAGCTCGAATAAAAACCTCTCGCTGTTTCTCACCGCTCATTCGACGTCGTTTTGAACGCGGCCGAGGCTTTTTCAAATTCAAATTCAAATTCAAATTCAAATTCAAATTCAAATTCAAAACCTGATCTGTTTTTGTCTTTTAAAAAAGCCAAGGCCGCATTTAAAAATGGCGCTGAGCAAGAGGTTCGAGACCTTAGGCTCGAAACCCGTAGCGAAGGCACCGCCTAAGCGGCGACATTTTGCGGCTATCACTTTGGCACCTGAAACACGGCCTTTGGGACCAGCGCAGCTGCGGTGTTGCAGCAGGAAAAAAACGCAGGATTCCAAAGGGTTTCGTTTAAAACCCTTTGGGCCAGTGTGGG